>NZ_FNSA01000003.1:0-309270 GCF_900104775.1 Tsukamurella tyrosinosolvens | reverse complement strand
GAACCAGGCCTTCTGCAGCACGTCGGCGCGCGTCGGCTGGTTCACGCCGCCCATGTCGCTGGTGACGGTGGCGTGCGCGGCATCGCCCATGATGAGCTTCTTCTTGCTGGTGGGCAGGGAGCTCAGGTCCTTCGGGAGACGCCATTCGGTGTTGGTGAACAGGTCGTTCCAGGCGCCGAGCGCGAACGTCGGCGCAGTGATCTTGTCCAGCGGCGTGCGGTACGCGGCGCGCAACGGCGAATTCTTGTCGATGAGTTGCTTGGTGGTGGGGGTGAGCCCTTCGACCGTGGGCGAGAAGACCCCTGAGAGCAGCTCGGGGAAGAAGACCGCCGGGTTCTGCAGTCGATCCTGCAGCCACTTCCAGTCGAAGGTGCCGTTGAGCAGCGAGCGCAGGTCCGGGATGAACTTGAGGACGTTGACGATGGCGAGCCACGGGCCGATGAAGCCGACCCCGAGGCCGCCGCCCGGGGCGACGATGTCGGCCGCGATGTCGGCGCCCGGCACGACCGGGAACAGCGCCTGCAGACCTTCGGGGTTCTTCGACGCGACCTGGAGCTGGTTGATCGCCGAGTAGGAGACCCCGGACATCCCGAGGCGGCCGTTGGTCCAGTTCTGCTTGCGGACCCAATCGAGCACCTCGACGGTGTCCTTCTGCTCGCGCTGACCGAAGACGTCCCACACGCCCTGCGAGTTGCCGGTACCCCGCACGTCGACCACGACCTGCGTGTACCCGTTCTGCACCAGCTTCTGGTCGACGGTGAAGGTGTTGATCAGACCGCCGTTGAGCACGTTGCGCAGGTCGTCGACGCCGCCGATCGGGGTGCCGGAGAAGTTGAACATGTTGAGGACGCCGACCAGCGCCGGGAACAGCACGGGCACGTTGGTCATCACGGTGGCGATGGTGCTGACGAACTTCGTGTAGGGCGTGACGTTGACGATCGTCGGGGTCTTCGTGGTGATCGCCCGGCCGGAGGCGTCCGCCGGCCGGAAGATGTTGGCCCGCAGCACGGTGCCGTCCGACATGCGGATCGGCACGTCCCACTCCGTGGCCATCTTCGGGTACTGCGTCGGGCCGTCGTGCGAGGCGATCCACTCGGGGTTGATCATGCCCGCGACGCCCGGCCCCGGCTTCCACGGTTCGGCGTTCGATCGTCCGACGAGTCCGGGCACGGTGATCGACGTTCCGATCAGCACGAGCGCCGTGAGCAGCGCGGCCAGCGCCAGCCGCAGTCGCGGGCGGGTCAGCGTCATCGAAGAATCCCCTTTAACTTCTCAGCGTCCCGTCAGAGTAACCCGGATAGCGGTATGGGACACACCGCACGCTAACCGTGTGCTACGCCATAGGGAATACTGACGAGTCAGTTCTCCCACTATGTGAGATCGTCGGCATCGGCTGGCAGGATGGACGGGTGACGACTTCTCCCGCTCTGGACCTCAGCCACGTCGACGCCGGCATCCGCGTGCAGGACGACCTGTTCGGGCACGTCAACGGCGCCTGGCTGGACACGCACGAGATCCCCGCCGACCGTTCCACCGACGGCGCCTTCTACGCGCTCCGCGACGCGGCGGAGGAGACGGTGCGCACGATCGTCGAGGAGTGCGCCGCCGACGCCGACGCGACCGGCGACACGGCGCGGATCGGCGCGCTGTACGCGAGCTTCATGGACACCGACGGCATCGCCGCGGCCGGGCTCGCGCCCCTGGCCGACGAGCTGACGGAGGTCCGGTGGGCGCAGACCCCGTCGGACCTGGTGACCGTCCTCGGGCGCCTGCAGCGCAGCGGCGTCAGCGGGCTGCTCGGCTACTACGTGGACACCGACGCCAAGCGCTCCGACCGCTACCTGGTGAACGTCGTGCAGAGCGGCATCTCGCTCCCCGACGAGGCCTACTACCGCGAGGACCAGTACGCGCCGGTGCGGGAGAAGTTCACGGCGCACGTCGCAGCCACGTTCCGGCTGGCCGCCGAGGTGCTGGAGGGCCTCGTCGCCCCGGGAGAGGAGGACGCCGCCGCCGCGCAGGTCCTCGAATTGGAGACCGCGATCGCCGCCGGGCACTGGGACGTCGTCGCCCGCCGCGACGCCGACAAGGGCTACAACCTGCGCACCTTCGCGGAGCTCTCGGCCGAGGCACCGGGCGTCGCGCCCGCCGCCTGGGTCGCGGCCGTCACCGGCGCGGAGGAGAGCACGGCGTTCGCCGAGGTGAACGTGCGCCAGCCGTCCTTCGCGACGCACGCCGCGAACCTCCTGGTCGACCGGCCGCTGGCGCAGTGGCGCACGTGGCTCGCATGGCGGGTCCTGCACGCGCGCAGCCCCTTCCTCACCGACGCCCTCGTCGACGAGCACTTCGCGTTCTACGGCACGGTGCTGACCGGCACGCCGGAGATCCGGGACCGGTGGAAGCGCGGCGTCACGCTGGTCGAGCAGTACCTGGGCTTCGCCGTGGGCGAGCTGTACACCGCGCGGCACTTCCCCGCGGACTCCAAGGAGCGCATGCAGGCCCTCGTCGCCGACCTGGTGGAGGCCTACCGCCGCCGGATCACGGACCTGCCGTGGATGACGCCGGCCACGCGCGAGCGCGCGCTGGAGAAGCTGGGCAAGTTCACCCCGAAGATCGGTTACCCGGACGTCTCCCGCGACTACTCGGCGCTGGAGGTCCGCCGCGACGACCTGGTGGGCAACCTGCGCCGCGGCGAGGCCTTCGAGCACGACCGCGAGTTCGCGAAGATCGGCGCTCCCGTGGACCGCGACGAGTGGTTCATGACGCCGCAGACCGTCAACGCGTACTACAACCCCGGCATGAACGAGATCGTCTTCCCGGCCGCGATCCTGCAGCCGCCGTTCTTCTCCCCCACCGCCGACGACGCCGTGAACTACGGCGGCATCGGTGCCGTGATCGGGCACGAGATCGGCCACGGCTTCGACGATCAGGGCGCGAAGTACGACGGTGACGGCAACCTCGAGGACTGGTGGACCGACGCCGACCGCGAGGAGTTCGGCAAGCGCACCACGGCGCTCATCGAGCAGTACGACGCGCTCGTGCCGCGGGAGCTGGCGGGCGAGCCGGGCGGTTCCGAGCACCACGTCAACGGCGGCTTCACCGTGGGCGAGAACATCGGCGACCTCGGGGGCCTCGGCATCGCGCTGGTCGCGTACGCGATCGCGCGGGAGCGCGCCGGCGGCACCGTCGACGACGATGCCACGCGGATCGACGACCTGACCGGCCTGCAGCGGCTGTTCTTCAGCTGGGGCGTGGTGTGGCGCGGCAAGTCGCGGCCCGAGGAGGCGATCCGGCGGCTCGCGATCGACCCGCACTCGCCCGCCGAATTCCGTTGCAATGCCATCGTCTCGAACCTCGACGAGTTCTACACCGCGTTCGGCGTCGATGCCGGGGATCGCCTGTTTTTGGACCGCGACCGCCGCGTCTCGATATGGTGAGAACCGATCAGTAACGACTTTCGAACGACCCGTCCAGCAACCGGCGGATACCCATGATGTGACCCCGTGTCGAAACGGCACGGAGAACGGGTGGCCGTGCACTCACGCAAACAGTCCGGTGAACAACTCCCCTCCGTCCTCGGCGTCGTCCACGAATCACCCGAGGTCCCGCTCGAGGAACTGACCCTGAGCGAGCGGATGGGCGAGATCGCGAGGCTGCTGCGGGAGCAGTCCGGGGACTCGGAATCGCTGCTGACGGCCGCCACGCAGTTCGCGGTCGACCAGGTGCCGGGCGCGGACTTCGCCTGCGTGACGCTCGTCGATCCCAAGGGCGGCATCTCGCACCCCGTGGTGATCGGCGAGGAGGCGCAGCGCGTCGCCGATGTGCAGCGCGACCTGGAGGAGGGCCCCAGCGTGGGCGCGACCTTCGAGTCGACGACGATCCTGCTGCTCGAGGACACCGCCACCGACGACCGCTGGCCGCGCTTCGCCGCGGCCGCGAAGTCCGCCGGCGTCGGATCGATCCTCTCGTTCTGCCTGTACGTGCAGAACGACGCCTACGGCACGCTCGACCTCATGGCGCGCGAGGCGCACGCCTTCGACGCCGAGTCCATCTCGATCGGGTCGCTCTACGCCGTGCACGCTGCGGTCGCCTTCTCCGCGGTGCGGGAGAAGGAGCAGATCCGCGCCGCCCTGACCACGCGCGACGTGATCGGCCAGGCCAAGGGCATGATCATGGAGCGGTACAAGCTCGACTCCGACGCCGCCTTCCGCCTCCTCGCCCGCCTCTCGCAGGACAGCAACGTCCGCCTCGCCGAGGTCGCCGAGCAGGTCATCGAGGCCGGGCCCGAGTAGCCCGACGGTCCGCCGGGGACGGGAGGTCCGTGGTCGGCTCGCCGTGAGCGCCGCCAGGGGAATGCGCTCGCGCGCATCTGCGCCCCCCCCCGCCGGGTGGCCCGCACGGGGTGGTTCCGGGTTCGAATTGCGACGATTCCCACCCGCTGTTCATATCGCAAAACCTCGTCTGGTGTGATTGTCTGTCGTCGGCGTAGAGACGAACACGGGTTCACCTCGATTCATCGCCGGGAACGTCTCACGAGAAGAGGGAGATCATGTCCACCAGTCCCACGAACAACCCCAATGCCCAGGGCGGCCCGCTCGGGCCCGGGCAGTCGATCTTCGACGAGGTGCGCGGTTTCGCCGCCGACGTCGCCAAGCGCTCCTGGCAGACGGCGATCGGCGTCGGCGCCGTGGCCGCGATCCTCGGCATCGTTCTGCTCGCCTGGCCGCAGCCGACGCTGCACGTCGTGGCGATCCTGTTCGCGCTCTACCTGCTCATCACCGGTGTGCTGCAGATCGTCGCGACCTTCGGCGTGCTCTCCTCGCAGAGCTTCTGGTGGCGCCTTCTGACCTTCCTGACCGGTGCGGTCTCGATCGTGCTGGCCGTCGTCGCCTTCCGTAACGTGGTCGAGTCGCTGGTGATGCTCGCCATCTGGATCGGTGTGGGCTGGATCTTCCGCGGCATCGCGGGCCTGTCGCTGTACACCGACTTCCCGAAGGGCGCCCCCGGCAAGGTGTGGGGCATCATCCTGTCGATCATCTCCATCGCCGCCGGCGCCTTCGTGGTCATCTACCCGTACGACTCGATCCCGTCGCTGGTGCTGGCCACCGGCATCGTGCTGATCGTGCTCGGCCTGGTCGAGATCTTCCACGGCATCCAGATCCGCTCCACCATCAACCGCATCCGCCCGCAGGTCTAGTCCGGACCCGCGGAGCAGCCGGCCTCGCTCCCGGCAGACGAAAGGGCCGGCACCGTCTTCTCGACGGTGCCGGCCCTTTCGGTGTTCACGCCGGGTGGCGGTGAGTCCTACTCGTAGGTCTCGCCGGCCTCGGCCTTGGCGACCAGCGAGGCGGGCGGGGTGAACTGCTCGCCGTACTTCGCGGCCAGGGCGTTCGCCTGCGCGACGAAGGCCTTCGGGCCGGTGATGCCCTCGGCCGGCGTGCCCGGGCGGCCCTCGTAGCCGTTGATGTACTGCAGCACGCCACCGGTCCAGGCGGGGAAGCCGATGCCGAAGATCGAGCCGATGTTGGCGTCGGCGACGGAGTCCATGACGCCCTCGTCGAAGCAGCGCACGGTCTCGATCGACTCGATGAAGAGCATGCGCTCCTGCAGCTCGGCGAAGTCCGGCTTCGTCGAACCCGACTTGAAGTGCTCCTGGAAGCCCTTCGAGAGGCCGGTGCGCTTGCCCTCGGCGTAGTCGTAGAAGCCCGCGCCGTCCTTCTTGGACGGGCGGCCGTTCTCGACCATCCAGTCGACCACGGCGAAGGCGCCGTGCTGCGGCACGTCCTTGCCCTCGGCCTTGAGCGCGGTCTCGGTGGCGAGGCGGATCTTCTGCATCAGGGTGAGCGTCAGCTCGTCCGCCAGCTGCAGCGGCGCCGCCGGGTAGCCGGCCTGCTGGCCCGCCTGCTCCAGGTACACCGGGTCGACGCCCTCACCGATGGCCGCGAGGGCCTCGTTGATGAACGTGCCGATGACCCGCGAGGTGAAGAAGCCGCGGCTGTCGTGGACGACGATCGGGGTCTTCTTGATCTGCAGCGTGTAGTCGATGACCTTGGCCAGCACCGCATCCGAGGTCTTGGCGCCACGGATGATCTCCACCAGCGGCATCTTGTCGACCGGCGAGAAGAAGTGGATGCCGATGAAGTCCTCCTGGCGCTTCACACCCTCCGCGAGGATGGTGATCGGCAGCGTCGAGGTGTTCGAGCCCAGGATGGCGTCGGGCTCGACGATGTCCTCGATCTCCTGGAAGACCTTGTTCTTGACCTCGACGGACTCGAACGCGGCCTCGATCACCAGGTCGACGCCCGCGAAGTCCTGCGGGTCGATCGTGGGGGTGATCCGGGCGAGCAGCGCGTCGGACTTCTCCTGCGTGGTGCGGCCCTTGGCCAGCGCCTTCGCCTCGAGCTGCTCGGAGTACGCCTTGCCCCGCTTGGCGGCGTCGAGGTCGATGTCCTTGAGGACGACCTCGATGCCGGCCTTGGCCGAGACGTACGCGATCGCCGCGCCCATCATGCCGGCGCCGATGACGCCGACCTTCTTGGCCGTGTACTTGTCGTAGCCCTCGGGCCGGCTGCCGCCGCCGTTGATGTGCTGCAGGTCGAAGAAGAACGCCTTGATCATGTTCTTCGAGACCTGGCCGGTGGCCAGCTTGGTGAAGTAGCGCGACTCGATCTCGAGGGCGGTGTCGAAGTCGACGTAGGTGCCCTCGAACGCGGCGGCCATGATGGCCTCCGGCGCCGGCATCGGCGCGCCCTTGAGCTGCTTGCGCAGGTTGGCCGGGAAGGCGGGGGCGTTGGGGGCCAGCGTCTTGTCGATCGGCGAGCCGCCGGGGATGCGGTGCCCCTTGACGTCCCAGGGCTGCACGCCGCCCTCGGGGTTGGCCTTGATCCACGCCTTCGCGGCGGGGAGCAGCTCGTCGACGGTGCCGACGACCTCGTTGACCAGGCCGGTCTGCTGCGCCTTGATCGGGTTCATCTGGGTGCCCTGGAGCAGCACGCCCATGAGCGCGCCCTGCAGGCCGAGCATCCGGACGGTGCGGGTGACGCCGCCTCCGCCGGGGAGCAGGCCGAGGCTGACCTCGGGGAGGCCGATCTTGCTGCCCTTGGCGTCCGCGGCGATGCGGTGGTTCGCGGCGAGGGCGATCTCGAGGCCGCCGCCGAGCGCGGCGCCGTTGATGGCGGCCACGACGGGCTTGGGCAGCTTCTCCAGGCGGCGCAGGTCGCGCTTGATCTCCTGGACGTTGTCGAAGACCTGCTGCGCGTCGGCCTTGGTGGCCTTGCGGATCTCGGTCAGGTTGCCGCCGGCGAAGAAGGTCTTCTTCGCGGAGGTGATGACGACACCGGTGATGGACTCGACCTCGGCCTCGAGGCGGTCGACGGTGGCGCGCATGGACGTGCCGTACAGCTCGTTCATGGTGTTCGCGGAGCTGGTCGGGTCGTCCATCGTCAGCGTGACGATGCCGTCGGCGTCCTGCTCCCAGCGGATCATGTTGTCAGACATGTTTCTTCAGTCTCCTGTTGTTCCGGCGGGTCAGACGCGCTCGATGATGGTGGCCGAGCCCATGCCGCCGGCGATGCACAGCGTGATGAGGCCGTAGCGGCCGCCCGTGCGCTCCAGCTCGTCGAGCACGGTGCCCACCAGCATGGCGCCGGTGGCGCCGAGGGGGTGGCCCAGCGCGATGGCGCCGCCGTTGACGTTGACCTGCTCGCGATCGAGCTTGAAGTCCTTCATCCACTTGAGGACCACGGAGGCGAAGGCCTCGTTGAGCTCCCAGACGTCGATGTCGTCCTTGGTCAGGCCGGCCTTGGCGAGCACCTTCTCGGTGGCCGGCGTGGGGCCGGTCAGCATGATCGTCGGGTCGGCGCCGGTCGACGCGGTGGCGACGATGCGGCCGCGCGGGGTCAGGCCGGCCTTCTTGCCGCCGGCCTCGTTGCCCACCAGGACCAGCGCGGCACCGTCGACGATGCCCGAGCTGTTGCCACCGGTGTGGACGTGGTCGATCTTCTCGACGGTGTTGTAGCGCTGCAGCGCGACGGCGTCGAAGCCGCCCATCTCGCCGACCACGGTGAACGCGGGACGCAGCTTGCCGAGGTCCGCGGCGGTGGTGCCGGGGCGACGGTGCTCGTCGTTGTCGAGCACGACGAGGCCGTTCTGGTCCTTGACGGGCACGACGGACTTCGCGAAGCGGCCCTCGTCCCACGCCTTCGCGGCGAGGTCCTGCGACTCGGCGGAGTACTGGTCGACGTCGTCGCGGGAGAAGCCCTCGATCGTCGCGATCAGGTCGGCACCGATGCCCTGGGGCGCGATGTAGTTGTCGTAGCTGTACTGCGGGTCGTAGAACAGGGCGCCGAAGTCGGAGCCCATCGGCACGCGGGACATCGACTCCACGCCACCGGCGAGGACCAGGTCGTCGCCCAGGGCCGAGCCGACCTTCTGCGCGGCGATGTTGGTGGCCTCGAGGCCCGAGGCGCAGAAGCGGTTGATCTGCACGCCCGCGACGGTGTCCGGCAGGCCGGCCACGATCGAAGCGGTGCGGGCGATGTCGGCGCCCTGCTCGCCCACGGGCGAGACGACGCCGAGCACGATGTCGTCGACGGACGCGGGATCGAGCTCCGGGTTGCGGTCCTTGATCTCGTCGATCAGACCGACCACGAGGTCGGTGGGCTTGATGGCGGTCAGCGAGCCGCCCTTGAGCTTGCCACGGGGCGTGCGGATCGCCTCGTAGATGAATGCGTCAGACACTTCGGTCTTCCCGTCCTTTCGAAGAAGGTGTTCCCGGTCCCCGCGGATACCACGGAGCCCGTCACCTCTACAGGCTAACCGCGTGTAGCTTATTTGGAAAGACCGCCAGGTAGATCCTGGTTCAAAACGCCCGTGATGGGCTATTGTGACGTTAATCATGGCAACAGCACCACGTACCGCGGGCACACGCCTGCGCCCCGCCGAGCGGCGCCGACAACTGGTCGACGCCGCCACCGAGCTGTTCCTGGAGCAGGGCTACGGCAAGGTCTCCGTCGCCGACATCGCGCGCGCCGCCGGTATCAGTGGCCCCAGCGTGTACCGGCACTTCCCGGACAAGGAGGCCATCCTCGCCGCTGCCATGCGCTCCGCTGTCGACGAGATGGCCGAGACGACCGCGCGGGTGCTCGCCCGCCCCGGCGCCACCTTCGAGGACCTCTCGTCCGCCGTCTTCGCGATGGCCGTCTCCCGCCCCGGCCCGCTGGCCCTGTGGCGGTGGAACCGCCGGCACCTGACGGCCGAGCAGGCGCGCGAGATGATCGCCGCCAGCGAGGGGGTCCTCGGCTCGTGGACCGAGGTGCTGCGCCGCGATCACCCCGAGCTCACCGACGACGACGCCCGCGTCCTCACGTGGGCGGTGCTCGCCGTCGGCGGCTCGGTGCCGCCCAGCCGCGGCCGCATCGGCATCCGCCGCTACCGCGCCGACCTCGAGGTGATCGCCCGGCGGGTGCTGCGCGCGGCACCGTCGACCGCGCCGGAGCTGCCCGCACCCCCGCCCCGTCGGGCGCCCGTCGTGCGCAGCGACGAGATCCTCGACGCCGCCTCGGAGCTCTTCTTCTCGCGCGGCTACAGCACCGTCAGCATGGACGACATCGGTGCGGCCGTGGGCATCTCGGGCCCCAGCGTGTACGGGCACTTCCCGTCGAAGGGGTCGATCCTGGTGGGCATCGTCGCCCGGGCGCGCGCGGCGCTGGAGATCGGCGTCGTCGGCGCGGCCGGGGTGTCCGACGGCGACCCCCTCGCCGAGTTGCGCGCGCTGGTGCGCTCCTACGCCGCCAACCTGGTCACGTCGACCGACCTCGCCGTCGCCTTCACGGTCGGCCGCGAGGTGGTCATCGAATCCGGCGGCGAGGCGCTGCTCGCCGCGCAGAAGGCCTACGTGGCGCGCTGGGTGGCCCTGCTCTCCGCCGGGTCCGACGGTGCCCTCGACGCCGCCGGCGCCCGCATCGCCGTCGGCGCCGCGATGACCATCGCCAACGACTTCGCCCGCACCCGCCGCCTCCGCGGCCGCCCGCGCTTCCACGACGAGCTCGTCCACCTCGTCGACGCCGCCCTCGGCCTCTGACCCTCCGATCTTCGGTGCGTGTCGGCGACGACACGCCGACGGCCGGCCGCAGGAATCCACCGAAGGTCCGAGCGGCGGACCGTCGGGCTACCAGCCGTTGACGTGCAGGACCGTCTCCAGCGGGGCGCGCTTGGCGGGCTTGAAGTCGGTGCCCTTGGTGTAGGCGACGGGCAGCAGCACGCCCTGCCGGACGGTGGCGGGGATGCCCAGCGCCTCCGCGACCTCGCGCTCGTACTCGAGGTGCAGCGTCGTCCACGCGGACCCGAGGCCGCGCTCGCGCAGCGCGAGTGCGAGGCTCCACGCCGCGGGGAGCAGCGAGCCCCACAGCCCGGCCTGGTTGCCCTGCGGCAGTTCGCCGCCGGGCACGTGGATCGCGCCGATGACGAGCGCGGGGACCTGCTCCATGACCTCGGCGAGGTAGGTGGCGCTGGAGGCCACCTTCTCGGCGGTCTCGAGATCCTTCGGCGGCTTCGCGGCGCGCGCGGCGGCGCCCGCCTCGGCGTAGGCGAAGTAGGACTTGCGGTAGTACTCGGCGACGATCTTCTTGGGCTCGGGATCGGTGAGCACGATCCAGTGCCAGCCCTGCGCGTTGCTGCCCGACGGTGCCTGCAGCGCCACCTCGAGCGCGTCGGTGATCACCTCGAGCGGCACGGGCTTCTCGAGGTCGAGGCGCTTGCGCACCGACCGGGTGGAGGTCAGTACCTCGTCGGCGGACAGGTCCAGGTGCGGGAAGTCGAGTGCCATGCTTCGACCCTAGCGAGCCGGGCTAACGGGCGCGGGCCGAGCCGCTCCCCCGCTTCGCGCGGTCGAGCGTCGCGAGCGACTTCTTCGCTGCGGCGAGCTCGGCCTGCAGCGCCGCGACGCGGTCGGCGGCGGCGTCGCGGGCCGCGGAAAGCACCTCGTCGACGGCGCCCTGCGCCTCCTTGTCGCCGAGCCCGGCCAGCGCCTTGTGCAGGGCGGGCAACGGGATCTCCTGCGCACCCGCGGGTTTCTGGGCGTTTCGCGTCACCTTGAGCGAAGCGGTGTTGTCGGCGCCCACGTACACCGTGATCGCGACGGACCGGGCCGCGCGGGCCGGCGCCCCGGCCGCCGCCTTCGCCGCCGGTGCGGTGTTCGCGGCGGGCTTGGGCGCGGGCTTCGCGGCCGCCTGCTTCGGCGCCCGCTTCACCGGCTTCGGCTGCTTGGTGGCGCGCAGTTCCCGTGCGTCGTAGGGCAACTGGTCGTCGACACCCGTCGGCTTGACGGTGACGACGGCACCGTCGACCTCGACGACCCGGGCGGACGCCCCGGCGTCCAGCCCCAGGCTCGGGACGCCCTCGACGAGGTAGACCAGCGGCTTCTTGCCCTCGGCGAGCGCCGCGGCGTAGCGCGCGAGGTCCTCCGCGGTCAGGGTCTGCTCGGCCATCACTTGACTCCCTTCGTCAGGGCGGGCACCACCGACTGCTCGATCGTGTCGATGGCGAGCGGCCCGCCGTAGAGGAGCGCGTCCACGCCGTTCGTCTTGTCCAGGATGATGATCGGCACGCCGTAGGTCAACGACGACGGGACGCCGTCGAAGCCGCCGTTGCCGCCCGCCGGGTCGGTGCGCGCGACGACCGTCCGGTCCACCTCGCTCGAGTTGACCGCCTTGTAGATGTCGCCGGACGCCAGGTTCAGCCAGGAACCGCTGCCGTCGACGGGGGTCTGCGTCGAGAAGCCCAGCAGTCCCAGCAGTTGGAGCGCGTTCGACGAGCGCGAGGCGAGTTTCGTCGACGTGCCGTCGTAGTGGACGACATCGATCTTCTTGCCCGAGAACTCGGGGTGCGCGGATCGCAGGGCGGTGATGCGGCCCTCGTAGGTCTTCGTCACGGCCGCGGCGCGGTCCTTCGCGCCGAGCGCCTCCGCGATGAAGGCGAGCTGCTGCTGCCACGTCCAGCCGGATTTCCCCTCCTCGGAGACCGCGATCGCGCGGCCGCCCGCGAGCGACTTGAGTTCCTTGACCTTGTCGGCCGCGTCCGGGTCGGTGTCGAGGATCAGGTCGGGCTTGGCCTTCTGGATCACGGACGTGTCCGGGTTGGTCGACGTGCCGGCGCTGGTCACCCCCGACAGCGCGGGCACCCACGACGGCAGTTCGGATTTCGGGCCGTTCGCGCCGGCGACCACCTCGAAGCCGAGCGCGGCGACGAGCTCGGCGTCACCCGCGCCGAGGGCGACGATGCGCTGCGGCCGGTCGGTGAGCTCCGTGGTGCCGTTGACGTCCGTGACGGTGCGGGCGCTCCACGCGTCGAGCGCGGGAGGGCCGTCGTCATCGCCACCGCCGCCGAAGACGACGATGCCCAGGACCGCCGCCAGGATCACGACGAGCGCGGCGGCTCCGCCGATCAGCAGCTTCTTCCGGTTCGACGACGCCGGCCCGCCCTGCACCGGCATCGACGGCGAGCTCGGCCCCATCGGGCCACCCGGACCGGCCGGTCCTCCGGGGCCGCGCGGCGGGCCCATCTGCCCGACGGGGCCGAGCAGCCCCGTCGGCGCGCCGGGCGGCAGGCTCTGCTGCCCGGGCAGGGGCTGGTTGTATCCGGTGGCGAGCGCCGGATTCGACGGCGTCCCCTGCCAATTGACGCCCTGCGGCGCCGTGGGCGGCGCGATACCCGCGGCGCCCGACATGCGGCGCGCGGCCGCGGCCAGCGCATCGGCGAACTCGCCCGCACTGTTGAACCGGTCCGCGGGGTTCTTCGCCATCGCCCGGGCGAGGACGTGGTCGATCTCCGGCGACAGGTCGGGCCGCTTGAGCCGGATGCTGGGCGGGTTCTGGCTGATGTGCGCCAGCATGAGCTGGCCCGAGATTGTGGTGGCGAACGGCGGCGCTCCGGTCAGCAGCACCACGGTGGCGCAGGCGAGCGAGTACACGTCGGCGCGGTGGTCGACGGGGTGCCCGAGCAGCGCCTCGGGCGCGGTGTAGGCGAGCGTGCCGACGACGGTGCCCGCCTGCGTGTTCTGCCCGACGTCGGTCTGGGCGGCGCCGATCCCGAAGTCGGCGAGCTTGACCTGTTCGCCGCGGCGGCCGCGGTCGACGAGGAAGTTGGCGGGCTTGACGTCGCGGTGGAGGATGCCGTGCTGGTGGGCGTAGTCGAGGGCGTCGGCGACCTGCTCGACGACGCCGACGGTGCGGTCCAGGCTGAACGGCCCCTCCCGCTGCACGCTCTCGGCGAGGTTGCCGCCCTCCACCAGCTCCATCGCGATCCAGAGGTGCCCGTCGGACTCGCCGCGGTCGTAGACGTCGACGATGTGCGGGTGCTTGAGCCCGGCGATCAGGTCGGCCTCGCGGTCGAACCGCGCGCGCACCGACGGATCGGCGGAGAGCTGGCTCTGCAGTACCTTGAGCGCGACGGACCGCGGCAGCGTGCGGTGCCGCACGCGGTACACCGTGCCCATGCCTCCGGTACCGAGGACCGACTCGATCACGTACCCCGCGATCGATTCACCGGGTTCCGACGCCACGAACACACCTCCGCTCCTGTACGTGTACAGCGGTATGAATCTACCGCGACGCAGGTTGCGCGCTGCTTAACGTGAAGTTGGCGGCTCGTCCGAGGGCGGTCGCTCGCCCGTCTTGCCCCACCGGGGCGCGCTCGGCGGCTGCAGCGGACGGCGCCGCGGGCCGCGGTCGCCCCCGCCCTGATCGGGCCGTACCCACCGGTCCCCGCCCTGTTTGCGCGGGGCGCCGGTGCCCCGCTCGTAGGGCGGCGGGGGCTGCGGCCGCACCGGCCGCGTCGGGCGCTGCGGCGGCGCGGGCGTCGGCGCGGGGTACTGCGGGCCCGGCTGCGGCGGCACCGCCTGCTGCGGTGGGACCGCCTGCGGGACCGGAACGCCGGGGGCCGCCGTGTGGGCGCCCGGGCCCTGCGCGGCGGGCGCCGGATGGGGCACGCCCTGCGGCTGCGGCGGCTGCGCGTGCCGGCCCCCGGGGCGGGCCGGGGCCTGCGGAACGGGTGCCTGCGGTACGGGCCGCTGCGCGGCCGAATGCGAGCCGGTCGAACCGGGCGCCAAGCGCGGCGGCGCCGGCACCTGGCGCGGCAGGCGCTGCGCGGGTTGCTGCGGCGATGCGGCCGTGATCGGCTGCGCCTGCACGTCGCAGTAGCGCAGCTCCTCGTCGGTGGGATTGAGGACCACGTCGAAGGGCGCCCGGCGACCGATCCGCACGCGCACCGCCGACGGGGAGACCTGCTCGACGATGAGGTCGGCGTTCGCCCGCTGCGGCGCGCTGCCCGGATCCCGCAGGGTGAGCATGGTGCGCTCGGGTACGGCATCGGCGTCGGCACCGTCGAAGACGGTGATGTCGGCCGGGCGTCCCCCCGGACCGTCGGCGATGCGGAATCGCGCCGGGTCGGCGAGCGTGGCGGCGAGCGTGGCCCACTGGGCGGGCCGGTCCGTGTGCACGGCGACCGAAGCGCCGGCGCCCACCG
This sequence comes from Tsukamurella tyrosinosolvens, assembly GCF_900104775.1. Lineage (NCBI taxonomy): Bacteria > Bacillati > Actinomycetota > Actinomycetes > Mycobacteriales > Tsukamurellaceae > Tsukamurella > Tsukamurella tyrosinosolvens. The sequence goes on along the minus strand of NZ_FNSA01000003.1, from coordinate 294,753 downwards.
AACGCAGCAGCACGAGTTGCAGCGGGATCAGCTCGGTCGCGAACTCCACGACGAGCGTCTCGGGGACGGGCGAACCGTCGAAGAGGGGCAGCGCCACGGCGTCGGTGCCGGAGACGCCCCAGACGGGACCCGCCGGTCCGACGGGGATCTCGACGGCGCCGAGGCCGTCGAGCGGGGTGGACGGCAGGTCGACGATGCTGGAGCCGCCGCCGGGCAGCGTGGCACGCGCGAGCTCCAGCTGGCGGCCGGGCACGGGCACGAGCGCGTCGTCGAGGTTGTCGACGATCGGCACCGCGGTGTCGTAGCGGACCAGCCCGCTGATCTCCACCGGAGCCTGCGCATCGGCCTTGCGCATCCGCAGCACCACGGAGGTGCTGTCGCTGTCGAGCCCCCACCAGCGGTCGAGCTTCTCGGTGGAGGTGCGCACCGGGTCGACGAGGTAGGTGGTGGCGAACTCGGCGCCGTACTCGAGGTTCTGCCAGTTCTCGGTGCCGCCGAGCGGGTCCGCTCCGAAGGTCATGCGCGAATCCAGCAGGGCGAGTTCCGCGGCCGGCAGTACGCGGGCGCGGATCAGGCGCTCCTGCAGGCGCTGCTCGAGGCGCCGGGTCGCGGCCATGAGGGCCTGGGGGCCCGCCGTGCGCGACGGTCCGCGGCGCACGATGCCCTCGAGGTTGCGGCGGGTGTTCACCCGCAGGATCAGCCAGGTGGACCGCTCGGCCATCGCGGCGTAGAAGCGGACGCCCTGCGAGTAGGACGCGCGGTAGGCGGGGCCGGGCGGCACGCGGCGGCCGGCCGAGGCCACGTCGATGTCGACGTCGAGGCCGTACTGCGTCATCATCGTCGCGAGCAGGTCCAGCGGCACCGTCTCCGCGGCGAAGGCGCGGCCCTCGCGCAGGCGCGTCTCGGCGGGATCGGCGGTGAGCTCGATCGCCGAGACCAGCTCGAAGCCGTCGCCCTGCCGGACCCCGACCCCGTCGACGTCGATCACGCGACCGGGGATGCCTCCGGATGCACGCCGCCGGCGACGGACGTACCGGTACCGGGCGCCGATCTTCTCGCTGAGCACCGTGCCGTGCACCGAGACGAAGGCGACCAGCGCGCCGACGACGATGAGTGCGATCACCGCCCACAGCGGCCAGCGACCGCCGACCAGAGCGACCAGGCTCGCGGACAGCACCGCCCAGATCAGGGCGCGGCGCAACGAGATCCGGATGCCCACCGGGCGGCGCAGGCGCGCGATCGCGGGGTGCGTCGGGACCGCAGCGGCCGCCGGGGCGTCGGTCGGGACGCGCGTCGGGGCTCCCGTCGTCAGGGTCTCCGTCATCACGACCTCCGCTTCCGACCGGGCCGCGTCAGCGCGACCACGCCGCCGATCACCACGAGCACCACCGCGCCGGCACCGGCCACGATGGCGGCGGTGCGCCGCGGCCGGGTGTCGGGATCCGGCGGGGGCGGCGGGACCAGCAGCTTCTCCACCGACTGCGGGTCGATGTCCGCATCGATGTCGGGCACCTTCGCGGTGAGCGCAGCCACCGGGTCGATGAGCCCGCGGCCCACCTTGTTGTCCGTGCCGCGGCCGGGCGCGTGCGCCGTGGCGACGAGCCGCGCCGCCGCCTGGGTCGCCGACAGCTGCGGGTACCGCGAGCGCACCAGGGCCGCGGCGCCGGCGGCGTAGGCCGCCGCGAACTCGGGCCCGGCGAAGGGCATGAGAGTCCGTTCGAAGGGGGCGCCGTTGACCACGCCGTCGCCGCCGCGCGAGCTCAGCGAGACGATGCCCGCTCCGGGCGCGGACACGTCGAGCCACGGGCCGTTGAGCGAGCCCGGCAGGGGCGTGCCCTCGGCGGTGGTGGCGCCGACCGAGAGCACCTGCCCGTCGAACCAGTTGGGGGTCGCGACGGTGGTCACCTGCCGCCAGCCGCGCGGATCGTCGGGCTGGCCGGGGTCCGGATCGGGATTGGCCTTGCACTCGTTCGCGCCGACGGTGCCGCCCTGCCGGTCCGTCGCACCCGCGCCGACCACGACCAGCGCGTCCTTGGCGCGCAGCGCGTAGGCGACGGCGCCGCCGATCTCGCGCTGCCGGAACTGGTTGTCGGCGGCCATGCACACCGGCTCGGGCACGACGATGACCCGGGCGCCGCGGTTGGCGGCGCGCACGATGGCGCGGGCGATGCTGCGGGCGTTCACCGCGGCCCGGCCCAGGTTGGGGTCGGCGTCGTCCGCGGGGGTGTTCTGCAGGGAGAAGCCCGCGGAATCGACGCGGATCGAGAGGATCCGCGCGTCCGGGGCCACGCCCACGACACCATCGCCCGCCGCCGGCTGCGCGCCGATGATGCCCGCGACGAGCGTGCCCGTCGAATCGCAGTCCACGAGGCCGCGGTCCCCGGCCACCATGTTGTCGCCGGCACCGTCGAGGCCGCGCAGGCGCGCCTGCGGCCGTACGCCCGTGCTCAGCACCGCGACGGTGACCCCCGCACCGGTGGAGAACGTGTGCGCCTCGTCGATCCGCAGCGTGTTCGCCGGCGCGGGAGCCGCCGCGAGGTTCGAGTTCGGCAGGACCCCGGGCTCGACGCACCGCGGGTTGTTGAAGCGCAGCGGGCGCTCGGGGCCGTCGGTGTCGGGCGGCGCGCCGCCGATGTCGGCGACGGGCGGCACCACCGCGCCGGAGACGGCCGGAGCCCAGGCACCGGCCACGACGACGGTGGCGGAGACGGCCGCGATCGCGGCCGCCCTCGGGAAACGGAGCACGGACCCCAGCCCCTCTACTTCAGGAACGACAGGTCGAGTTCGCGCATCGCCGCGAACAGGCGGGTGCACCACAGCGCGAGCAGGACGACCGCGAAGATCGCCAGCTTCTCGCCGGCCTCGATGCGGCCGAGGAGCCGCGCCGAGAGCGGGCGGCCGTGGCCGCCGCGGTCGGTGGAGACGCGGTCCGCGAGGAGCAGGCCGCCCGCGCCGAAGCTCGCGAGCACCGCGGCGCTGAGCACGATCACGACGAGCCGGCCGAGATCCGAGTCGAGCGCACCGACGAGGACGACCGCGAGGCCCGCCGCGATGACGAAGCCCGCCACGAAGAAGACCGTGGCGTGCACCCGGTCGTCGAGGGTCCGGCCGCGCAGCACGCAGATCACCGAGGTCAGGGCGGCGATCGCCACCTCGCCCCAGAAGTAGTGGCTGTGCGGCACGATCACGGTCAGCGACGAGACCACGAGGATCCCCGCGATCGCGACGTAGAAGCCGGTGAGCAGCTTGGCCGCAGTGCGGGCCTTGCGCTCGAGACCGGTGTTCTCCTGCGCGCGCGCCAGCTCGGTGGTGCTCTCGTCGTCGAAGGTGTCGACGTGGTACGCCGCGTCGAGCTCGCTGCGGTCGATGTCCTCGCCGGGCGGCGGGAGCGGATCCGGCCGCACGCGGGCGAGCATGAGGGCCCACCCCTGCGCCCAGTTCGCCAGCAGGAGACCGCCGATCACGCCGATCGCGGGAATCGCGGGCCGGCCGAGCGGGGTGTACGCGAACAGCGCGCTCGCGACCACGGCGGCCGCGGCCGTGAGGCCGAGCGCGGCCAGCACCGTCGCGCCCAGGCCGCTCGCGCGGCCGAGCACGACGACGCCGATGAGCGCGAAGATCGAACCCGTGAGGACGTTCGCGGCGGTGAACGCACCGTCGACCCCGCCGTCCGGGGGGATGAGCACGAACCCGGCCGAGAAGAGCACGGGCACCGCGGCCAACTGCAGGGCGTAGGCGACCTGCGGGGCGCGGTACTGCCGGTCCGCCGACAGCGCGGCGAGGACCACGGCGATCGACGCGAGCGCCGCCACCGGGAACCACCACAGCACGCTGGAGTGCGCGAACCAGGCGAGCAGGACGAGCGCGGCGAAGACCGTCGCGCCGAGCACCAGCGCGAGCAGGCCCAGCGCGCGGGCCGTCGCCGACTCGAACCGGCGGAAGCGCTGCCGGCAGAACTCCTGGATCGCGTCGGCGGTGCTCTCGATGAGCGGGCGGAAGGTCTGCGCCGAGAAGGTCTCGGCGAGGATCAGCCGGTCGCCGTCGAGGACGCCGGCGTCGGCGAGCGACTTGTCGCGGGGCAGCGGGGTGCCGCCCTCACGGGCGAACGTCCAGGCACCGGTCGTCGCGAAGTCGTGGTCCGGGAAGATCTGCTCCAGCCCTGGGATCACGGAGTCCATCACGACGGACAGCCGCCGGCGGGCCAACAGGCTCCGCTCGACCGAGTTCTCGCCGACCTCGACCAGGACGCGCACCTGTTCGGGGACGGCGGATCGCCCGGGGCCCGCGTTGTCGGTTCCGGCGGGCTCCGGGGTGATCGGGAAGACCATCTGGCGTCAGCGTCCCTCTGTCGTGCGCACCTGCTGCAGCTCGGCGAGCTTCTGGGCGGCCGGCGGCTCGTACCCCGAGTTGAAGCCGTCCGCCAGATCCGCGGCCAACTCCTCGAAGGCGCGGACCGTGCGCTTGCGGAGCAGTGCCACGTCGATCGGCTGGTCCGAGTCGAGGTGCGGGTCGTACGGGATCTCGTGCACGCGGAGCTTCTGCCCGGCGCGGAAGAGCTCGTCGAACTGCTCGACCGAGACGCTGCCCCGACGCTTGGTGTGGTTGATGACCACGATGGTGTTCGCCAACAGGCCGTGCCAGCCGTGGTGGCGCAGCCAGTCGATCGTCGCGGCCACCTTGCGGACGCCGCGGGTGGTGGCCGAGGCGGGCAGGATCAGCGCCGAGGAGATCTCCAGCACGCCGGTCCCCGTCTGGGTCTGCAGGCCGCGGCCGGCGTCGACCAGCGCGAGGCTGTAGTGCGGGCGGAAGATCGAGTACAGGTCCAGGACGTCGTCGTAGTCGGTGACGTCGCGGCCGTTGAAGCGCCAGGGCGTGGGCAGCACGTGCAGGTTCGTCGCCGTCACGGCGAGGTGCTTGTCCACCTGGTTGCGGTCCGACAGGTCGCTCTGCTGGATCAGCGTGCGCGCCGTCGAGCCGCCCTGGTGCCACGCGGTCACCTGGTCGAGGTCGCCGCCGTCGGGATCGAGATCGAGCGCGACCACGTTGTCGGCGCGGGTCTGCTCGAGGATCTGGCCGAGCACGCCCACGAGCAGGGTGCCGCCGGCGTTGTCGGCGAAGACGCTGGTCACGTGGAACTTGTTCTTCGGGACGCGAATGCGGTGCACCAGCTCCGCATGCTCCTGGTCGTTCGCGCTGGGCCCCACGTCGAGGCCCATCTTGCGCAGCCAGGCGCGCCAGCCGGACACGCGCACGGCCGCGTCCGAGAACCGGATCTGCTGGTTGAAGGACGACGAGGCGGTCGACATCGGCGCGGCCAGCGACTCGCCCATCGGGCGCATCGGGGCCTGCTGGTGCTGCGGCACCATCGGGGCGGGCGCCCCCTGCACGGGCGCGGGCGCCTGGCCGAAGGGCTGCGGCGTGGCCGGCCGGTGGATCTGGCCGGACGGCTGCGCGGCCTGGAACTGGCCGGTGGGCGGGACGCCCTGGAACGGGGCCTGCGCGGCCTGGCCGTTCTGCGCCGCGGCGGGCACGAAGCCGTTCTGGCCGCCCTGCCACTGCTGCTGCGGCTGCGGCACGGGGGCCGGGGCCGGCACTGGCTTGGCCGCCTGGGGGGTCGACGGTGTCGCGGGCGCGTCGGCCTTGGGGGCGTCGTCCTTCGACGCGACGTCCTTGGGGGCGTCCGGCTTCGGGGCGTCCGCCTTCGGGAGATCGGACGTCGCGGCATCGCCCTTCGGGGCGTCGGCCTCGTCGTCGACGACGGCCGGCTGCTCGGCGGTGGGGCGCTCGTCCGCGGCGACGATCACCGGCGTGGTGGCGGGCGCGGTGGGCACAGCGGCGGATCCGTCGAGGTCATCGACCGCGGGGAGCTCCGGCTCCTCCCACTCGGCGCTCACGGGCTCGGAGAGCGGGCCGCCCGTGGGGACGGACGGTCGCACCACGGGGACGGCGGCGTCGGTCGAAGGCAGGATCGCCGCGTCCGCGTCGCTCTCACCCTGACTGTTTTGCGGTACAAAAGGCACCCGAACGTTAGTGGCTGCGTCGCTCATGGACTGCACCTCTCTTGCTGGAAGAATCTTTTGCAGACTAATACACACCCAGGTCAGACGCCTAGTCAGTGTGAGCTTTCAGTTTGATGTATCGAACCATCCGCGGCATCCGCGCCGCTCGACGAGCGCGGTGATCCCCTCGGCGAACCGCCGCCGGGTGCCGGGACTGAGGGTCACGTCGAGCACCCCCTGCGAGCCGCGCTCGGTGGTCGACAGGACCCGGCCGGCGACCGTGTCCATCACCCCGACGGCCCACGCCGCCTGCGTGCGAACACCACTGGAATCCGAACGGTGATAAACGATTTCAGCCCTGCGACCCGTGTACCGTGCGGCATCGAGGAGCACGTCGATCGTCTGCTGGGACAGGTCGTGCTCGCGCAGCCGGCTGCGCACCTCGCGCTCGCCACGCGCGCCCGTGACCTGCGGATCGAAGCTCGCGACGATCTCCGCCAGCTCGCCCTCGTCGACGGTGAGGGACTCGAAGTCCGCGGGATCGCGCGCGCCGAGAACCCGCCACAGGGGTTCGACTACCGTCGATTCGAAGTCCTCGCGGTCGGTGCGGAAGCCCTGGACGGTGAACTGCTCGTCGTTGCGGAAGGCGACGACCACCAGCTCCTCCCGCCGCACGACCGCCCCGCGGAGCACCGCGTCACCGTCGAAGACGCGGATCGCGACCTCGGCGGCCGGCGCCTGCAGGGCGCGCAGCCACTGCCCGACCTGCGGATCGACCGATCCGGTGGCATCCACCAGGCCGGCGTCGATCAGCCCGGGCAGGACGGCCAGGTCCACGACCAGCTGGTCGTCGGGCCGGTAGACATTGGGGTGCACCGCCAGGACCACCGGCGCCAGCTCGCTGACGTCCGAGAGCCGCATCAGCAGCAACAGCTCATCGATGTCGGCGGCGAACGCGGACAACTTCGCCGCGGGGCCGTCGGTCAACGCGGCCATGCGCCCCTCCTCTTCCGACGCGGCCCGGCCTCCGCACGCGCGGTGGCCGGGCCTCGTCCTCGTCGTTCTAGATCCCGTAGAGGCCCGCGGCCTGCGCCTGGCCGGCCTGGTGGATCGCGGCAGCCGTCTGCAGGTTCACGCCGGTCTTACGGATCGCCATGGCCAGGTTCTCGTTGGCCTTCAGGCAGATCTCGTGGACGTGCTGGTAGCTCTCCTGGTCGACGCCCACCCAGTTGCACGCGTTGAGGTTCGCGGTGTTGTTGGCGGTCAGCTCGGCGATGTTCGCATCGGCGATGGCCGAGGCCTTGGCGAGACCGGCCGAGGTCGCGTCGTAGCTGGCATAGGTGACTGTGATGCGCTCAGCGGAAGTCATGCTGGTTCCCCTTCGGTGTGATCTGCGGTCTAGACGACGTAGCCGGTGAACAGTCCGCCGGCGTCGCCGTCGGTGCTGGTGATGAGGCCGCCGTTGCGGCCCAGCGCCTCGGCCACTGCCTCGAGCTTCTGCTGCTCGGCGTTGCACACGGCGATGAGCTCCTCCATGTGCGCGGTGGCCTTGTTCGCGGTGTCACCGTTGTTGGCGGCGCGGTAGGCCTCCGCCGTGGTGCGGACGAACTTGATGTTGGCGAGGGTCGTCGCAGCGACGTCGTGGGTCTTCGCGGTACCGGCCGCGTGCGACACGGTGTTGAGATCGTAGATCTGCGGGGGCATGAGGGTTCCTCCAGTTCAAAGGTGGTCGTAGTGGGCCGAGCGGATGGTGGGGATCAGCGCCCCTCCCCACTCGACGGGACGTCGACGGGAACGGACTCGTACACGGGCTCCGAGTCCTGGTAGATGGGCATCGCCGCGGTATCGGGCACGACGATGCGCTCGCGCTGCTTGCCCTTCGACCGCGTGACCGGCGCACTCGTCCCGGTCGGGAGGACCGGGCGCAGCGGCTCGGCGGCGACGCGCGGGACCGGCGGGGGCGGCGGCGCGACCGTCAGGCCGTCGGTCGCCCAGTTCGCGGGGGCGGCGACCTGCGGCAGCGCGGCCGTCCCGGGCTCGACGCGGAGCGCGGACGCGGAGCGCTGCGCGGGCTCGCCGCGGGACATCCGCTCCAGGGCGGGCGAGCCCGGGCGGGCGCCGAAGTAGCCGACGGTGCCGGTGCGGTTCTCGGGGTTGACGTTCGCGAGCAGTGCGCTCATCGGCTGGTAGACCACGCCGCCGCCGGTCACGGCCGTGCCCACGCCGGTCCCGGTCTGCAGGGCCTGCCCGCCGCCGGCCAGGGCCACTCCGACCACGCCGCCGCCGACCCCGGCGGCCACCCCGCCGGCCCCGCCGATCTGTTGGACGAGGCTCTGGCCGAGCTGTTGCCCCGTCGTCGGGCGCGCGAGGCTGTTCTCGCGCGACTGGGACGCCGCGGTGGCGGCGTTGGACGCGGCCTGCTCGAACCGCTGCGCCTGAACGAGCAGAGTCTGGCCGAGCTTCGTGGTGGAGAGCACGCCGCCGGCGGTGCGCATCCACAGCATGCTGGCGACGGCCTGCGCGCCCTGTGCGGCGAGGGTCATCTTGGTCACCACCGCGTCGCCGACCGAGGCGGCGCCCGCGGCTGCGGCGGGGATCGGCACGCCGATCGCGGTGGCCATGGGCTTCGGCGGGATGAAGGGTTCGAACGTCATGTTCGCCGTCGAGTTCGCGAGGTAGGTCAGCATCATCGCGGCGTTCTGCGCCCACATCGCCGTGTACTGCGCCTCGTTCGCGGCGATCGCCGCGGTGTTGACGCCCAGGAAGTTGGTCGCCTGCAGGACGGCGTGCGTCACGTGGTTCGTCGCGATCTCGGGCAGTTGGGCCATGCCCGCCAGCGCGGCCGAGTAGTCGGCCGCCTGCTTGGTGTGCCGGGTGGACGCGAGCAGCGCCTGCGTCCGGAGCGCCTCGTTGTGCGCGAGGTAGATCGCGACGTTGCGTGTCATCAACGCCGTCTCCGGCGCCTGCCAGGACGCGGCGAGGCGCGGCAGTAGCGACTGCAGGAAGACCGACCGCGCGCTGACGGAGGCCGCGACCGAGGCCCACGCGGCGGCCGCGGCCGTCGCCGGCGCGGGGCCGGCGCCCGACATGAGGCGCCCCACGTTCACCTCGGGGGGAAGCGCTGGGAAAGTCACGACGTCACGCTCGTCAGAACTGCACGGCGTTGTCGGCCATGATGTACGTCGAGGCCACCGCCGAGAGGCTCACCGCGTACTGCGCGACCTCGGCGTGATCGACGACCGAGGTGGCCAAGAAGTTCGCCGCGTGCGCCGCGGAACTGGCCGAGACCAGCAGCGAGACGTCGTCGATGCCCGCCGGTACGACGGCGCCGATGGCGCCGGCCGCGCCACCGATCAAGCCCGAGGTGGTGGCGACATTCGCCATGACCTCGTTGGTTCCTGCCAAGAGTTGAATAGGCGCCACGTTCAGGCCCACCTGCTATCCCCTTTACTTGATTTTCAAGTTGCAACTAAAACAGAATTGTCAAATTTCGTCAATCCCTGGTTGTCCGAATTTCTCAACCCCAAACCTCCTCGTCGGACTCCGCTTCGTCCCTGCGTACGCCGTTCCAGGCGACCTGGACGATGTCCGACGGCGCCCCGCGTCCGGGGTGGAATCGGCCGCGGCCGGGGATGCCGAAGCGCTGGCCGCGTTCACCTGCGATGTTCACGTTGAACTTGTCCGCGGACATGGCCAGCGCCATCGAACTGTGGGTGTCGAGGTACTGGATCAGCGGGTCCGAGCTGGCCTTGTAGAGGTACTCGGAGTCGTTGAGCACCACGATGACGTGGAAGCCGCGAATGACACCGTCGTTCATCAGCTTCACCGTCTGGGTGAGCGGGTTGGTGCGGTCCCCGCGGGCGACGACGGCGTCGTAATCGTCGATGATGAGGAAGACCTCGGGCCCGGTCCACCAGTCGCGGCGCGCGAGGGCGGCGCTGTCGGCGGTGTCGGGCACCCGGCGATAGGTCACCTTGTCCGGGTCGGTCTCCCCCTCGCCCATCCAGTCCACGAGCTTGTCCTGCCAGCGGCGCAGGAAATCGTAGAGGTCGGAGCCGTGCAGCCCGAGGTTCTTCGGGTTGGGGGCGAAGGCACCGCGGTGCACGCGCTTGGGGTCGAGGAGGGCGATGGCACCGTCGTCGATGGACGGGTACCGGCGGCTGATCGCCTCGATGAGGGTGTGCACGAACGCGGACCGACCGGACCCGCTCTCGCCGACCACGTACATGTGCGCCTCGCGGCCGAAGTCCGCCATCGCGGGTCCGCCGTCGGTCTCGCGGACGCCGAACGGCAGCCGGACGCGCTCGCGGGCACTGGCCTCGGCGGGCAGCACCGAGAACAGGTCGCTCTGCAGGACCGATTCGGGCAGCGCCAGCAGCTTCGGCGCCTCCGCGCCGGACGTGTTGGCGCGGCGGATGCGATCCACGACCTCCTCGATGCCGACGCTGAGCGTCTCGGGCGAGACGTCGCCGTCGGCGCGGGGCAGCGCGACGAGGGCGAGCAGCTCCCGGTCCGTGGTGATGACGTGGCCGGCCTTGTCGGGCACCGCCTTGTTCCGCTGCGAGTTCACGACGGACATGTCGTAGCTGGCCGTCGAGACGCGGCCCTCGATGATCGTGTGCATGTGGCTCGCGAGGCCGCGGAGCACGGTGTTGCGGGCCGTGGTGATGACGAAGTGGATGCCGTAGTTCAGGGCGCCCGACGCGAGCGCCTCGAGCACGGCCACCTTGTCCTCGAAGACCCCGCCCTCGGTGACGGCGGCGTCGAAGCCGTCGATCACGATGAAGACGTCACCGAAGGCGTCCTCGGTGATGACCTCCGCGCCGGGGTCGCTGCGCAGCCGCCGGTACTCGGCCATCGAGTTGACCCGGTACTTGCGGAAGAGCTTGACGCGCTGGTCGATCAGGTCGGACATCTGGGAGACGATCCGGTTGATCGCGTCCTCCTCGGACCGGGTCGCGATCCGGGACACGTGCGGCAGGTCCTCGAGCCGCATCCAGCCGCCGCCGGTGTAGTCCACGACGAAGAACTGCACCTGCTCGGGCGAGTGGGTGAGCGCCAACGAGGTCACCAGCGTCATCGCGGCGGTCGTCTTGCCCTTCTGCGGTGCGCCGTAGATGAGCACGTTGCCCTGGCCGCCCGAGAGGTCCAGCTCCCACACCGGCTGCTGGTGCTTGGCCGGGTCGTCGAAGACGCCGAAGGGCAGCTTCAGCGTGGCGGGGGTGGTCACCTTCGGCGCGACCCACGCGTCCGCCGCGAGCGACGGTGCCAGGACGTCCAGCGTGGTCGACGTGAGCTCCGGGAGCCACGGCTTGTACGCGGGGCGCGCCGGCGCCGACGTGAGCAGCTCCTTGACCACGGTGAAGACGGTGGGCGCGGCGAGCAGTTCCTCCTCGGTGCGCACGATCTCGTCGTCCTCGACGATCTCGGCCTCGAGGTCCGGGATGTCGACCCGGCGCGCGGTGAAGCCGCGGGAGGAGAGGTCGTCGGCGGTGGGCTGCACGACCTCTCGCACGACGGGCTCCGGCGCCGTCTCCGGCGCGAAGTAGGGCTTGCCCGTGAAACCGGCGTAGAACCGGATCAGGTCGTCCTCGTGGAGCGTCTTGATGAGGCCGTTGCCGGGCTTGCCGGGAAGGTTCTTGGCATCGGGGACGCCGATCACCGCGCGCGAGTCGCCGGCGGTGCCGGTGCGAAGCGCGATGTGGTAGTGGATGTTCGACTCCAGGCCGCGCGAGCGCGCCATCTCCGCGTTCTGCGAGGCGAGCAGCAGGTGCACGCCCACGGACCGACCGACGCGGCCGATCTGGCTGAAGATGTTGACGAATTCCGGCTTGGCCTCGAGGAGCTCGGTGTACTCGTCGATGAGCACCAGCAGCGCCGGCATGGGCTCGAGGTCGGGGCAGTGACCGGACTCGCGGGCCTTCTCGTACTCGGTCAGGCCGATGATGTTGAACGACGGGTACCGGGCGGCGGCGCTGTCGAAGAGCTGCTGGCGCCGCTTGAGCTCGCCGGTGATGACCTCCATCATGCGGTCGACCATGCTCTCGGACTTCTCGAGGTTGGTGACCACCGCCGCGACGTGCGGGATGTCCTCCATGCCCTGATAGGTCGCGCCGCCCTTGAAGTCCACGAGCAGCAGGTTGAGCATCGACGGCGGGTGGAACAGGCAGGCGTCCAACACGAGGCAGCGGAGGAACTCCGACTTGCCCGATCCCGACGTGCCGATCATCTCGCCGTGCGGACCGGTGCCGCCCTGGCTCGCCTCGCGCATGTTGAGGAAGATGCGGGTCCCGTCCGGCGCGAAGCCGATCGGGAAGTTGAGGCGCCGCGGATCGTCGAACCGCTTGATGCGCTGCCAGAAGTCGACCACGTCGATGGCGCCGGGGTCGTCGACCTGCACGAGGTCGGCCCAATCGCGCCCGGTGTCCTTGCGCTCCTTGGACAGCAGCGAGGCCGTGGTCTCCAGCTCCCAGCGCGCGAGCTTGCGGGCGGTGGTGTGCGCGTCGACGAGGTCGAGGTAGTCGGCCCGCGCGATCTCCTTGGGCGCCTCCAGCGGGAGGTCCGAGTCCCAGCGGGTGACGATGCCCGCCCGGTCCACGTCGAGCAGGACCGCGTGCGGGAAGGAGTCGATCACGCCGTCGGGCGGCGACATCAGGATCCACGTGACGTCGGCGAGCGAGGCGATCGCCTGGTCCGTCATCCGCGCGCGCTCAGCGGATTCCACGATCACGACGGTATGGCGGGTGCGCCCGTTCACCTCGGACTCGGTGGTGAAGGGCCGCGAGTAGTCGACGATGCGATCGGCCTCGGCGGCGGGCTGCTCCTCGCTGCCGGCGAGCTCGTCGAGGAACTCGGTCCAGTTGCCGTAGATCATGCGGCGTGAGCCGAGCGCGTCGATCAGCGACGGATGCTGCACCTGCGGAAGCCATTTCAGGTACTCCCATCGGCCGCCGTCGGGCGTGTCCGCGACGACCGCGACGCGCAGCCGGTCGGGTCCGTGCGTGATGGCGAGGTGGTTGAGCATGGCGCGCACCATGCCCGCCGATCGTTCGGCGTCGCCGCCCACGCCGAGCACCGGCAGGTTGCGCAGGGTCAGGGCCAGCGGCATGTCCGCGATGGTCGAGTGGGTGTGCAGGAACTTCACGGTCTCGGTCCACTGCACGGGGTCGAGGAACTCGCCGTCGGGCGCCTCCGGAGTGAGCAGCTTCGCCTTCGGCACGATGCGGCCGCGGCCGTACCGCGCTGCGGTGAACCGGGTCTTGCGCTCGGAGTCGCCGCCGTTCACCTCCCACATCCGCTCGGTTCCGACGAGCGACGCCGCGACGGAGGGATCGGGGTAGGCATGGGCGAGCGCGTCGAAGTAGTTGCGCCCACGGGAGAGCGCCTTCTCGCGGGAGGCGCCGATCGAGCGGCTGGCCTGCTTGCGGTCGTGCAGCAGCTGCGCCTTGGACTTGCTGCCGCTGCCGCCGGGCCCACCGCCCATGTACGCGAACATGCCGAACAACAGCATCATCGGCATGAGCAGCATGACCGGGTTGAAGCCCCGGTTCATGCGGATCATCATGAACAGCATGCCGAGCACGGCGACCACCATGATGACGGGCATCATCACCGTGCGCCACTTGCCCGGAGGGTCGACCTCGTCGATGGTGTCCGGCGTGCGGACCTCCACCTCCTTCTTGACGACCCGGGGCTCCTTCTTCGGGTGGAGCGGGGGCTCGAAGACCTGCCTACTCACTACTTCCCCTTCGGGTCGAACTTCGCGACGACGGGGTCCTGCGCGCCACCGTCGTGCTTGATGGAGGCGCTGGCCCGCGACAGCGTCGGGCCCTGCGCGAACAGGCTGATGATCGTCCACGGCGCGGGCACCGGGTTGCTCAGCCCGAGCGCCTTCGCGGACGAGCCCGGCTCGTTCGAGCCCTGGTCGTCGATGCCGTACCGGATGCCGGTGTCGGCGATCCAGAACTCGCCGCTGTGCTCACGCGAGTCCTTCGCGGAGCCGGTGGCGTAGACGTAGCGCCCGCTGTTCGCCGGCAGATACACGTCGTCGGCGATGGTGCCCGCCGATCCCGGCGCGCCGATCAGTGCGATCCGGGCGGCGCTCTGCTCCGTGGTGAGCGGCAGCGTGCCCGCGACCAGCACCTTCTGTTCGGCGGTCGGCGCGTCACCGTCGTGCGACCACGTCATGCAGGTCACGGGATCGCTGGTGGCGTCCTCGATCCGCACTTTGCCCGTCGGCAGGTGGTCGACGGCGATCCGTCCGCCCACCTTGGGCCACTGGTTCGCCTTCGACGCCTCCGTCTCGACGACGCCGCTCTTCACGGGCGAGACGGTCTGCAGGATCGCCGCGGCGGTCTGGCTGATCTGCTGGATGCCGTCGGCGGCCACCACGTAGTAGGTCCAGCCCCCGTCGACGGTCGCGACGCGCAGCGTCGTGCCGATGAGCAGCTTCTCGGTGTTGGGGAAGCGCACGGGCTTACCGAGATCCGTGATCTGCGGAACGTCGATCGGCTCGCGCGCGGCGAGCGCGTTGAACAGGCCCGTCGACATCGGGATCACGCGCTGGTCGATGGAGATGCCCAACGCCTCGCGGATCGCGGAGTTGCCCAGGTCGAGCCGCGAGCGGGCCACCACCCCGTCGTCCGAGTAGACGAGCCAGGTCTGGTTGTCGAACGCCACGACGCGGGCGCGATCACCGGTCAGTTCGTCCGTGCCCTCGGCGGGCGTGAGCGCGCCGCCGACGACGGTGACCTTCACCGCGGAGGTCGCGGTGGTCGGCAGACCCGTCGTCGGGTCGAGCGGCACCGCCGAGCCGGTGGCGGTGGTGTCGCATACCGCCCACTGCGACAGCCGGCTCGTGGAGTTGCGGATCACCGTGGGGGCGTACGGGATACCCACCATCGGGCCACGGGGGAGCTTCTCGATCTCACCCGACTTCGCCAGCACCGGCTTCGCGGGCGAGCCGATGATGAGCTGGCCGGAGACCACGTTGGGAATCGGGCTGAGTGCGTCGCCGACCTTGACGTACAGGGCGCCGGTCTGGCTGTCCTGGATGATGTCGCCGTCGCCGACCTTGCCCGCCGGGAAGATCACGGCGGCGATCACGCACCCGAGCATCACCACCAGGCCGACGGCCAGACCGATGTACAGCGGCGATCCCTGGAACTTCTTGACGTCGTCGATCCAGCGCGTGTCGCGGCGGACCAGTGCCTCCTCGTTGCGCCGCTGCAGATAGGCCTCGCCCGACTTCTGGTACTTCGAGGTCAGGCGGAATCCGCGGACCCGCTCTTGCAGACCCGATTTCGGATTCGACGGGTCCGGAGTCTCAGCCATTCGATTCCTCCTCCCAACTCGTCTCCAAGAGGTGCCACTGCGACCACGGGAAGTTCGGCGACACGCGCAGGGTCTCCTCGTAGGCCAGGCGCACGTCATCGAGCTCGAGGGTCCGCAGCAGCGTCCGCTTCTCCTCGGACGACAGCGCCGAACGGTCGATCGCGCTGACCCGGAAGTCGCGGAAGCCGCGCGCGGACGAGATGACGGTGCGCATGAACCGGGCGTTCGACATGAGGTCGATGCCGGAGCAGAGCCGCCCCTTGAGATCGAGGGCGCTCACCTCGGCGAGCCGCTTGTTGTGCTCCTCCAGGTAGCCGCGCACGCCGACGCCCAGGTGCTCGCGACTCTTGGCGGCGACGGACTCCGCGATCTCCACCAGTTCCTCCGCGGTGAAGGAGCTGAACGAGATGCGCGTCGGGAAGCGCAGCGGGAGACCGGCGTTCACTTGGAGGAGGCGGTTCATGTCGTCGTCGTAGCCCGCGAGGACCACGACGACCTTGTCGCGCAGGGGCTTGTCGCCCTCGTTCTCGATCCGGGCGAGCAGCGCCTCGAGCGCCTCCCGGCCGAACCGGGACGCCTGGTCCTCGCCGTCGCCGGCGACGAGTCCGTAGGCCTCGTCGAGGAAGAAGAGGCCGCCCCGCGACTCGTCGACCAGCTTGTTGGTGCGGATGCCCGCCTGGCCCACGTAGCCGGTCATCATGTCGCTGGGCTGGTGCTCGTACACCTCGGGCTTGGCGACCACGCCGAGGCCGTAGTACAGCTTCGCGAGGATCCGCACGCCCGTGGTCTTGCCGGTGCCGGGCGGGCCCGTGATGATCGCGGAGAGGCGCATCTCCTCCTCGCTGTACTCCTCGCCGAGCTCCTCGCTGAGTTCCTTGCGCTCGCGGTCCATCTCGACCTTCGAGGCCAGCCGGCGGATCTGCGACTTGACGTCCGGGCTCCCGACGAGGGCGTCCAGCTCGCGCCACGCGTCGGCGAGAACCACGTCGCGCTGCCGGTCGAGGCTCTGCTGCTCGATCTCCTGCGCCGTCGTGCCCGAGGCGGGGTCCCACGGGTCGGTGCGGGTGTTCATCGACTGCGCGGTGACCACCTCGAGCGCGCCGCCGGCGGCGGCGTGGTCGAGGTCGGCGCGCGCCGAGATCCACGCGCGCGCGTCGCGGAGCAGTTTGGCGGCGGCCTCCTCCTCGCCCGTCGCCCGCAGCGCATAGGCCTGCGTCACCAGAAGGCTGGCCTGGACCAGCTTGAAGTCCTCGGAGGCGAGTGCGGTCTTGGTCGCCGAGAGTGCCTGGTGGGCGTCGCCGGTGCCGACGAGGGCGCGCGCGGTCAGCGCGGTGACGCCCAGCTGCCAGAAGCGGACGGCGCCGTCTGTCTCGGCGGACACCCAGAGGGGCTCGCGGCTGTCGGCGACCGTCGAGAGCACCTCGGGCCAGCGGTGCGCGAGGCCGAGCAGACAGATCCACAGGTAGCGCAGGTAGTTCCGCTGCGCCGGCGAGTCCGGACTCACCTCGCGCTGAAGCCGGGTCAACTCCTCGGCGGCCTCGGCGAGATGACCGGTCTGCGCCAGGATCACCGCGGCGCCGGCGCGGGCGTAGACCACGTCGGTGACGGGCATCCCGAGCTCGACGACGCCCATCTGGACGGGGATCTTCAGCCCGAGCGCGCCCTCGGCGGGGTCGACGACCATGCCGTTGCGGCGCAGCTCGGCGCCGAAGTTCCGGGCCGAGCTCAGCAGTCCGCGCGCGGCGGACGGGTCACTGAGCTGGGTCCGGTCGACGGCCATCAGGCCGATCCACGCGTCGCACATCGTGGGGTCGGCCTCAACGGCGAGGCGGAACGCCTGGGCCGGCTCACGGGTGTCTGTCCGCGCCGCGAGCGATCGCAGCCCGAGCGAGAAGTACCGCTGGGCAGTGGGATTCGAAGTCGTCATCGTGCTTGCGGGGCGTCCTGATCCTGGCTCGAGAGGAACCGAGCGTACGTCCAGGCGTACACCGCCGACTCGATGTCGTGGTACGCCGCGGCGAGCGTGGCGACGAGGATCGCCCGCTCCAACATCCGGTCGCGCAAGCGGGCCGCGTCCGGTGCGGGCGCCGTGAGGTCCTCGGCCGAGGCCGGCGTCCGGTCCAGGCTCAGGGCATCCCCCAGGGCCCGCTCGTCGGTGTGCAATTGGTCGAGGACCGGGGGCGGCACCTCGTCGCGCTCGTCGAGGAAGCACCGTGCGTCGATGCGCGCGGCCTCGATCCCGATGGCGTGTTCGGGCGCGATCGGCTGCGTCTCCAGGTCCCGGATCAGGGCGCGCGCCTGCCGCTCGGCCTGCTCGCGGTCGAGCGACCGGATGTGCTGCAGGCGCGCCGGAGACACCGTCGCCTCGAATCGGCTGCGGCCGCCGGGGAGCACCGCGCCGGGCCGGAGCACGCCGACGATGTTCTCCTCCCCCACGACGGGGGCGTACGCGCGGCTCGGGTGCGTGGTGGCGACAGCGGTGAGCGTGTAGCCCTCCTGCTCGGCGTACTCGATCAGCTGGCGCACCGGGTCGTCGACCGATGCCCAGCGGTAGCCGGTGGGCATGTTCCACAGCACCCGCACGCCGGCGGGGATCACCACGCCGGGCGGGAGCCAGCCGGCATCCGACGTGGTGACGGCCATGATCGTCTCCAAGTCCTTCACCAACAGGCCAGCGGCCCAGTGCAACCCGGACTCGGGCCCGTGGGGGCCGCCGCGCAGGGATCCGAGGATCGAGGCGACCGCGTCGTGCACCTGCTGCACGGCCGGCGATACCTTCTTGCGCAGCACCAGCGGTTCCGTGCGGCCCAGGATCGCGGGCCCCGTGGCGAGCACGGGGGCCTGCTTGGCAGGGGCCTCCGGCTGCTCCGCCGCGTCCGCGGGGATGTCGGATACTGCTGCTGCAGGCCCTGTCTCGTCGGCTGCGGATGCCTCGGGGTCGGGTTCCGGGGTCGCGACGGGCATCTCCGCCGACGCCACGAGCACCGCCGGCGCGATGTGCGCGGGGTCCACCTTGTTGGCGTTCGCAGCCTTGAGCAGGTCGGAGAACTTGACCGGGCCGGACTTGCGCACCGGCTTCGGCGCGGCGAACGCGGTCTTGTTCTCCCCGGCTGCGGGAGCCGCGGCGGGTGCGTCCGCCGGCTCCGGCTGTCCGGATTCCGTTGCCTCCGGTGTGGTCTCGGACTGCTCGTCCTTCTCGAGCGCACTGTCGGCCGGTACCGCGTCCGTCTCCTGGACCTGTTCGTCGGCATGCTCGTCGGCGGTGTGTTCGTCGGCCTCCGCAACCTCGACGTCGTCGGAATCGGCCGCGGACTCCTCGATCTCGGCCGTGGCGTCCTCGGTCGGGTCGACCTCGACCTCGGGATCATCGCTCGCCTCGTCCGCCTCCGCCCCGTCTGGCTCGGGCTCGGGCTCGGGCTCGGACTCAGATGTATCGACGATCCCGGTGTCGTCAGCTTCGGCCTCCGAGCCATCGGCCGGCTCCGCCTCCGCCGCAACGTCTTCAGCGGCGTCGTCGGCGTCGCCCTCGGACGGGGTTCCGTCGGCGTCATCGAGGTCGGATTCCGTCTCGTCGAGAACGTCGTCGAGCACGTCCTCGTCGGGCTCGTCGTGCGCCGGCTCGTCGGGCTCTCCGAGCTCGTCCGCCTCGGTATCCAGCTCGTCGGCGAAATCGACGTCGTCCGGACCATCGTCAATGGCCTCGTCATCGATGGCCTCGTCATCGATGGCCTCGTCATCGAGGTCCGCGACATCGTCGACGGCCTCGTCGTCGACGGCGTCGCCCGACAGGGCGTCGTCCGCAGGCTCGTCGGGCCTGGTGTCCTCCACCGCGTCGTCGAGTGCCTCCGTCTCCACCACGTCGTCGCTCTCCTCCGCCACGTCCTGGACTTCGTCGAGGTCGTCGACCTCGACGGCGGGCTCGTCAGCATCAGCGTCGTGGACTCCAGCGGGAGTCACACCGGCGGTGGCGGGCACCGTCGGAAGGACGCCCGAGCCACCCCACGCCCCGCCGGTGGGGACGCGCCCGAACGACAGGAATCCGTCATCCATCGCGTCCGCCCGGCCGTGCGGCGCGCGATCGGGCGACGGGCCGTCGGCGGATCCGGACAACGTCATCGGCGAGCCGAGTTCGAGGCCGTCGGTCGCCCCGAGATCGCCGGCCACGATCTCCGCGGGCGTCGTCGGGATCGGAAGGAACTGCGTGGGCGCGGCGACCGGGATCGGTCCGCTGCTGGGGCCCTGGATCGTGGGCTGGTCCGCACCCGGCGTGCGACCGAACGCCATGAAGCCGTTCACCAGCGGCTGGGGCAGCGCGGGCACCGCGACATCGTCGGCGGGCATGCCCAGCGACGGGGCCGGCCCCAGGCCGAGGAACCCGTTCCTGAGCACAGGCGCGTCGGCTTCGGAGTTCTCCTCCGCGGCTGCGTCGTCCGCGGCTGCGTCGTCCACGGCGGCGTCGTCCGTGACGGGCTCGTCGACGGTCTCCGGCGCGGCGTCCTCGATCGGGGAATCCGTGACGGCCTCGTCCGCGACGACGGACTCTGTCGCGACCTCGTCGGTGCGGGGAACAGGGGTCGACGGCGTGCGGCCGAAGCCCATGAACCCGGGGTCCATCGCAGTGTCGTCGGCGGAGTTCGCGAAGGCGTCCTGCGCCGCCGCGGCGGCGTTCGTCTCCGCGATCGCCGGCGGTTCGACGGTGTCGTGGCCGTTCGCGGCCTGCCCGGTGGCGGCCTCGTGACCGTTCGTGGCCGCACGGCCGTTCACCGCGTCGTGACCGTTCGTGGCGCCGCGGCCGTTCTGCTCAGCGCGGGTGTTGCGGATCGCGTAACCGTTGCGGGCGTGACCGTTCCGGGCGACGCGACCGTTGCGCTCGGTCGCCTCGGCGCTCGCGCCCGGCACCCGTCCGAACGCCATGAACCCGCTCACCAGGCCCGCGGCGGGCTTCTTCGTCTCACTGGAGGTCTCGGGCGTCACCATCTTCTCCGCCACCTCGGCGGCGCGCGCCCGGGCTCCGGCGATCAGCTCGGCGATCCGGTCCGCCGGGTCGACGCCCGCCTGAGCGGACTGCCGCTCCGCGGCCTCGATCTCGGCCTCCACCTGGTAGACGATCTCCGACTGCTCGAGGTTCACCTGCTGCAGACTGCGGGCGAGCTCGCCGAGCGCGTGCGAGACGTGGACGAGCGACTCGCCCACGCGGACGATGCCGATGAAGCTCTGCGCCCACTTGCCCGTCTCGGACTCGAGGAACTCGGCGACGTCGACCTCGCCCAGCTGGGCGGTCGCAGTGGTGCCCTCGCTGGCGACGCGGAAGGCGTACGACGACGCCTGGGCGGCGGACAGCGCCCGAGACGCGAGGTCGTCGGGCGTCACCTCGTCCTCCCAGATCCCTTCGAGGAGGACGTCGGCGTGGGGGGTATCAGGGCGATCGATCACTTCGACACCTCATTCAAGCCGGGCGCGGCGACACCGCCGCGACGATCGACGGGGTCACGACGAAGCGCTCGCGGTCGACGGGGCCTCGACCCACACCGAGGGACGCGACGCGGGGCCCGAGGCTCCCCGGCCGGCGGTGAGGGCCTCGGCGGCCTCGAGTTCGGGCATGACGTCGTCGATGAGGTCGTCGATCGTCTCGACGATCCGCTCGCCGTGCGAGCTGGTGCAGCCCACCGAGGAACTGATCGACGTCACGGTCGACCGCAACTGCGCCGTCGCTATCGCCGCGCGCGCCTCGATGGCGCGCGCACCGGCGCTCTGGCCGAGGTTCGCACCGGCGTCCTTGTCGGAACTCAATGCCACCCTCCCGTCTGCCCAGCCAGGCGGCACATACGTACCGACTGAATTCGTTGTCGCAAAAGAATGTACCACCCGCATTGCAACTGCACTTCTTTGAAGCCACCGTTGTCCGATTGCAAGACGACCAGGTCAGACCCCACAGGATCGCGATCGACAATTCCGGTTGTCGATCACGTTGTGCACGGTCACGGGCGTCGGTCGCGCACCGCGCGAGCCCCCACGACGCGCGCCCGCAGGCGCGGCCGACACCGGCCGACGAGAACATGTTGCACCGTATGCGGGTTTGCAACGAGCGACCTGGTGAGAACCGGATTCACGGACTCAGGCTCCAGGGATCCGCGGCGCGACAATCGCGGCGCACCAAAGTTTCGTAAGCATCTACATCGACTACGAGAATTCATTTCAGTAACTTTCGCCCGACTATTCGCAGCCCCCGCACACCCCCGGCCCGTCAACGCCGCAGCAACACATCCGTGCAATGCTGTCCGCTATGAGGGGATTCCGGCGGCACGGCATCGCTGTGATGCTGACCACAGCACTGGCGGCCACTGGCTGCGCGACCGTCGTGGACGGGACCGCCCAGCCCGACCCGAGCGCGACGAGCCGCCTCGACACCGGCGGCTACCCGACGGCCCCGCGCCAGGTGCCGGAGCGGACGGACTCCAATGACCGGCGCGTCCAGGCGAGCTACGAGCTGTCGGGCCACCTCATCGCGCCACCCGAATTGGACCGGACCTTCAACTGGCCCGCGCCGTCGACGACGCCGGTCCTCCCCTCCGACGTCGCGCTGGGGATGGTCTTCGGAATCCCGCTGATCTCCGGCCTATCACAGAACGGGAGCTACGTCGGCGGCGCCGTCTCGGCGCGGCAGACGGCGCTCGTCGAGCGTGCCCAGCCGAACACCGCGCGCATGACGACCGGCGTCATCCGGTACCGGACCAGTGACAACGCGGTCTCCGCGGCACGGGCCATCCGTGCGGCTGTGGGTTCCAACCCATCCCCACCCATCTCCGGCCACACCGACGCCTTCCTGGGGACCAGCCTGGCGAACCGCTCCCTCACCACGGTGTGGTGGATGCCGTTCCAGGACTACCTGCTCGTCATCGGCTTCAGCGAGGTCGCCGATGCGGTCGCCGAGGCCCTCGCGACGTCCTGGTTCGACCGGCAGACGGTGGCGATGCGCGCGCTCACCGCGACGCCGGATCAGATGCTCACGCTTCCGCCGGACCGCGACGGCATCATGTCGCTGACACTGCCGGACGTCATCCGTACGGGCGACGGGGCGCAGCTCGCCCTCGGCTACCTCACTCCCCAGGCCTGGGCGAACGCGGCGGCCGACGACTGGCTCGCCACGAAGACGCTTCACGAGCGCGCCGGCGTCGACCTGGTCGCCGCCGCCGGCTCGACGGTGACGCGCACGCGCAGCGCCACCAGTGCGCGCTATCTCGCCGATGCCTACCGGACGGGCGAGGGCGGCGGGTCCGGCAACGCCAGCGAGGAGCCGACCGTGGCGGGCGTCCCGGGATCCCGGTGCGCGTCGTCGATCACTCGCTCCAACGGAGCTCCCCGCAAGGCTTACAGCTGCAGTTTCGCGGCGGGCCGGTACTACGTCTCGACCAGCGGCGTGGGCACCCTCACGCAGGCACATCAGCAGGCGTCGGCGAGCTACCTCATGGTCAAGGACGCGAAGTGAGCGGTCAGGCGACCGCGCGGGAGACGGCACCGAGCGGGTCGGTGTAGACACCGTCGAGCGCGGCGGCACCGGCGGCCTGCTGCTGCACGCGCCCACCGGCCCCGCTGACCCGCACCGACCGGCCCGGCTCGGCCGAGGTGGCCTTCAGCGCGGCGGAGACGTGCGGGAGGATCGCGGTGTGGTCGGTGAAGGCCTGGCCGCCCAGGATCAGCCGGTCCGGGTTGAAGATGTCTGCCACCAGCGCGGCGGCCTCGCCCAGCACCCGACCGCGCTCGGCGACGACGGCCCGCGCGGTCTCGTTGCCGCCGTCGGCCAGCTTGTGCAGGTCCGCGATGGTCCGCACCGGAAGCTTCTGCGCGCGTGCGGCATCCACGACAGCGGTGTCGGTGACGGCGTCCTCGAGCCGGCCGGTGCGCTTCGGGTCGAGCAGCTCGACGTTGCGGGTCGGCAGGTGTCCGATGGTGTGCGGGCCCGACTTCGGCGAATGCACCGCGCCGTGCAGCGCGAGCGCGACGCCCACGGTCTCGCGGCCGTAGAAGTACAGGGTGGAGCCCTGCGACTCGTACTCCTCGGACAGATGCAGCTCGGCGGCGGCCATCGCCTCGACGTGCGGGGCCACCGTCACGGGCAGGCCGATCGCGCCCGAAAGGCGTTCGCCCAGAGCGACGTCCTTCCAGCCGAGGCGCGGATGGTCGGCGACCACACCGCGGTCGTCCACGCGGCCGCCGATCGCGACGCCGGCACCCAGAACGGTACGACCGTCCCAACGGGCGAGGAACCGCCGCGCGCTGGTGGCGATCACCGACAGCACCTCACCGGGCTCGCCGCTCTCGGGCGTGGGGATCTGGATCGCGCCGATGACCTTGCCGGCGACGTCGTGCATCGTCACCGTGCTCACGCGGAAGCCGATGTGGATGCCGAGGGCGACGGGGCCGTTCGGGTCGACCTCGAGCGGCAGGCGGGGCCGGCCGACGACGCCACTGGCCGCGCGGTCGGCGCGCTCGCGCACCAGGCCCGCCTCGATGAGTGCCGTGACCTGGCGGTTCACGGTCGCGGCGGACAGCTGGGTCTCGCGCACGATCTCGTCGCGGAGCACCAGGCCGCCGCGCCGGATGACGCGGAGCACGGCAGCGGCGGGCTTCTCCGAGACCCGCAACTGCGGGGCGAAGACGCGGGCGGGGGCGGCCGTACGGACCTGGCGCTCGGCGGCGGCGGGCCGGGCCAGCGGATTGCGCGGCCGGGCGGTGCGGGCCTGCGCGGGACGGGCCTGCGGGGCGCGAGTGGGGGAAACGGCGGGGAGATCAACGACGGTCATGGTTCCTCGAAGTGTGTGCGTACGCCGCGACCTCCGGAATCATCCCGGGCGCTGGCGTGGAAATGGAGTTGTCGAACGGATCAGCCCAGGTGGAAGGGCCGGCGAGAGTGCGAGCGGGAACGCTCAGCGGCAACACATTCGACAGTGCACGCGAACCATGGGGAGACGGCAGCCCAGCGCGACGGTCTCATAACCGACGCGCAGATGGGCCTCAAGACTCCCGGACATGGTTTGAAAGTAGCACCACACACCGCGCGCCGCACAAGCGCCACGGGCCGGAGTGGGACGCAGATCACACTCCTGTCCCCGTGAAATTCCGATGCGGAGCGCAAGCACCTGTGATTAGACTCGGCGCCATGCTGTCCTGAGACGTCCTCGGCCCTGCCGCACGCCCTGGTGTGACCATTCCACCGGCCGCGGCTCCTGACGACCTCAAGGAGCATTCATGGCTACCTCTCTCGCTGTCTCCGCACTCTCCCTCCGCTGGCCCGACGGCACCGTCGTCTTCGACGACCTGAGCTTCACCATCCCCGCCGGGCGCGCCGCCCTGGTCGGCGCCAACGGCGCCGGCAAGAGCACCATGCTGCGCATCCTCGCAGGTCGGATCACCCCGACGGCCGGCTCGGTGAGCGGCACCGGCGTGGTCGGCTACGTCCCGCAACACCCGCAAGCACGGCCGGAGGACACCCTCGCCGACGCGCTGGGCATCGGCGGCACCGTCGCCGCCCTGCGCCGCATCGAGGGCGGCTCGGCCGAGCCCGAGGACTTCGAGGCCGTCGGCGACGACTGGGACGTCGAGGAGCGCGCGACCGCGGTCCTCGACGGCCTCGGCCTGCGACTCGGCGCCCTGGACCGCACCGTCGGCACGCTGTCCGGCGGCGAGGCCACCCTCCTCGCCATCGCGGGTCAGCTGCTGCTCCGCCCCGACACCCTGCTCCTCGACGAGCCGACCAACAACCTCGACGAGCGCGCCCGCGGCCTGCTCACCGAGGCGCTGGAGCGATTCGGCGGGACGGCCGTCGTGGTCAGCCACGACCTCACGCTGCTCGACCGCATGGACTCGACCGTCGAGCTGTACCGCGGGTCCGTCCGCGTCTTCGGCGGGCCGTACTCGCACTACCGCGAGGTGCTCGACGCCGAGCAGGCCGCCGCGGAACAGGCCGTGACGTCGGCGAAGGTCGACCTCAAGGCGCAGCGCCGCGACCTGGTGGAAGCGCAGATCAAGCTGGATCGTCGCGCGCGGTTCGCCGCGAAGGCCGAGGCCGAGAAGCGGGTCCCGAAGATCATCGCGGGCCTGCGGAAGAACGCCGCCGAGGTCTCGGCGGGCAAGCACCGCGGCCTCCACGAGGACCGCGTCGACTCCGCGCGCGACGCGCTCGACGCCGCCAAAGAGGGCGTCCGCGACGACCGCTCCGTCCGGATCGCCATGCCCGAACCGGGCCCGGGACTGCACCGCACGCAGCTCGACGACGGTCCGCTGCAGGTCGTCGGTCCGGAGCGAATCGCGCTCGTGGGTCCCAACGGGGCGGGCAAGACGACGGTGCTGCGCCGCGCCATCGATGCCGCCCGGGCCGCGGAGCCGCCGACGGTGATCGGCTACGTCCCGCAGGACGTGCGCTTCGGGGCGGCTGAAGAAGGTTCGCTGCTCGACGCCGTGCGCGACGCCCACCCCGACCTCGACGCCCAGCACGCGCACGCCGCGCTCGCCCGGATGCTGTTCCGGGGACGGCAGTCCGAGCGGATCGTCAGCACCCTCAGCGGGGGCGAGCGCCTGCGGCTCGCCCTGGCGATCGCCCTGCTCGGGGATCCCGCGCCGTCGTTGCTGGCGCTGGACGAGCCGACCAACAACCTCGATGTCCCGTCGGTGGAGCTGCTGGTGGAGGCGCTGAAGTCGTGGGAGGGCGCGCTCGTCGTCGTCTCGCACGACCGCGCCTTCCTCGACCTGCTGGGCCTGACCCGCGAGGTCGAGATCACCCGCTGATCCAGTCGTGAAATCGGCCGATTCGGGTAGTAGGAGGCCCATATCGGCCGCGTACCGCAGGATTCGGCCGATGTCACGACGACCGGTCTCGATAAGCTGCGGGGATGGATCGAGCGACGGTGTTGGGCGCGATCGCCAACAGCGTGCTCGAGGGGTGGGCGCCCACGTCCCCGGACACCGAGCGACTGCTCGCACTGGCGGACGGCGCTGTCACCCTGGACGAGTACGTCGCCAGCGCGATCGACCGCGCGCTGGCCGGCGCCGAGGTCGGACCTCCGGAGTGCGCCGACGTCCCCGCCGCCTTCGCCGACACGCTGTATCCCGGAACGGGGATCCTGCGGAACCGCCTCGGGATCCGTGACGCGGGCGCGGTGCAGCAGCTCGAGTTCGAGATCGGCACGGCGCGGCAGTTCGGTATCGAGACGGGGGCGATCGACGTCCCGGCGACCTTCGACGGCGTGCACCTCATCGCGATCCACCGCGTCCTGTTCGGCGAGGTCTACCCGTGGGCGGGCGTCTTCCGCCGGTACGACATGGACCTGCGCCACCAGACCTTCCGCGCCGCATGGATCGAGCGGTACCTCGGCGACGCCGCAGGGATCCTCCGCAAGCCCGCCCACCACCTCGACCGCCGCGGCTACGCGCACCACCTCGCCGAGGCGTACGCCTATCTCAACTGCGCGCACCCGTTCCGCGAGGGCAACGGCCGCTCGTCGAAGACGTTGCTGCAGCTCCTGGCGGCGCGGCACGGCTACCACCTCGACTTCGCCGCGGTGACCAAGAAGCAGTGGGACGGCGCGTCCCGACGATCCGCCCCCGACTACGGGCACTACCGCCCGGATGCGCACGCCCTGTTCCGCGTCTTCACCGCGATCACGGTGCCCGCGGATCAGAGCCGGTAGCCGTCGAGCCCCAGCCAGCCGGCCATCTCGGCGACGGTCTGCTCCAGCGCTGCCTCGGACGCGGCGTCGCGGCCGCCGGGCTCCCAGGTGGTGGAGTGCACGAGCAGCTCCCCCGCCGCGCGGTCGGCCTTCACGTCGCAGCGCGCGACGATCCGGTCGCCGAAGAGGAAGGGCAGCACGTAGTAGCCGTGCACCCGCTTCTCCTTGGGCGTGTAGATCTCGATCCGGTAGAAGAAGTCGAACAGCGCCTCGGCCCGCTCGCGCTGCCACACGACGGGGTCGAAGGGCGAGAGCAGCGCCCGCGCCGACATCGCCCGCGGCCGCTTGGCCTCCGCGTGCAGGTAGACGGTGCCGGGCCACCAGTCGGCCTCCACCGGGAGGAGTTCGCCTGTTTCGACGAGCTTCTCGACGGCCGGCGCCGCCTGCGCGGTGGACAGCCGGAAGTAGTCGCGCAGGCAGCGCAGCGTCCCGATGCCGTGCGCCTTCGCCGACTGCCGCAGCAACTCGACGAACGCTTCCTCGT
This sequence comes from Tsukamurella tyrosinosolvens, assembly GCF_900104775.1. Classification (NCBI taxonomy): domain Bacteria; kingdom Bacillati; phylum Actinomycetota; class Actinomycetes; order Mycobacteriales; family Tsukamurellaceae; genus Tsukamurella; species Tsukamurella tyrosinosolvens. The sequence goes on along the minus strand of NZ_FNSA01000003.1, from coordinate 267,214 downwards.
CGGATACCTCCCGCTCCGCGAGCGGGCCGAGCACCGTCGACGTGGGGGCGTACAGCCGCTCGAACTGGCTGGTGCGGCCGGCGCTGGTGACCTCTCCGGCGTGGAAGAGCACCTCCAGCCCCTCCTTCACCGACGACCAGTTCCAACCCCAGTGCGTCCTCTCCACCACCTGCTCGTGCTCCAGGTGCGCCTCGAGCGCGCGGGCGGTCAGCGGCGGCAGTTCGGCGAGCGCGCCGCGCAGCCGGTCCAGTTGGCCGGGGTGCCGATCGTCGTAGCTCGCGAACCGCTGCGACACCCGGTCCGCGGTCCGACGGTGCCGCAGCAGCGGCCAGGTCTCGGGCGGGACCAGCGAGGCCTCGTGGGCCCACGCCTCGACGAGCCGCCGCGGGTTCTTGTCGCGGGCGCGGTCGAGCAGCGCGGTGTCGTAGTCGCCGAGGCGCGCGAAGACCGGGAGGTACTGGCTGCGGGCGACCACGTTGACGCTGTCGATCTGGATGAGCTTGAGCCGGTCGATCGTCTTCTGCACCTGCCGCATCGTCGGCGCCGCGGCGCCGGCGAAGCCCGGCTCGAAGCCCTGGGCGGCGAGGGCGATCCGGCGGGCCTGCGGCTGGGTGATCCTCATGCGATGGGGGCGCCCGCCAGCCGCGGGAAGAGGTACTGCTCCAGCATCGGCGCGATGGTGACGTCGCCGTGGTCGGCCGGGTCCAGCCAGCGGGCCTCCGCGATCTCGGCCGCGGCCCGCGGCTCGACCCGCAGCGCGGTGGCGAACACCGTGGACTCGATGTCGGTGTTCGCCTCGTTCGCGGCGGGGCCGCGCCACGACACCAGGTGGGTGAGGTCCTCCGTCGTCAGCGCGACGCCGAGCTCCTCGTCGATCTCGCGGACCGCGCAGTCGACCGCGGCCTCCCCCGGCTCCAGCTTGCCGCCGGGCAGCATGAAGGCATCGGTACCGCGTTTGCGCACCGTGAGCACCCGCCCGGCCTCGTCCCGGAAACACACCGCAGCCACCGTGAGCACGTCCATGCCGCCACCCTAGCGACGGCCACTGACACGTTTCGCCGCAGCAGGTAGGGGACGCAGGTGGACGGTGGGATGCCGCCGCTGCGCGGCCGGTTCCACGTCGTGCACCGCTACCATGTCCGCATCGACGCGGTGCTCGCCGCACCGGCGCACGGGGAGGAACGCATGACACAGGGGCAGCAGCCACCGGAGGACCAGACGCCGCAGTCGGGGACGCCCTCGCAATTCCAGGGGCCGCCGTTCCAAGGCGCGCAGCCGGGGATGCCGCCCCAGTTCCCGCCACCCGCCCCTCCGAAGCGGTCGAGCAAGACGATCATCTTCGTCGTCATCGCGGTCGTCATCGCGCTCATCGCGGGTGCAGCTCTGACTTTCGCCCTCACGCGCTCCAGCGACACCTCGGGCACCGCCGCCCCATCCACCGCGGCCAGTTCGTCAGCGGCGGGCACCTCCGCCTACGACTACCGCTTACGAGGCACCATGACCTCCAAGGCGAGCGTTTGCGTCGCAGGAGGGCTGACGTCGCAGCAGTTGCCGAAATTCGAGACGCCGTTGGACTACTCTCGGCCAACGCTCGACGCAGATATCGCTAAGGCGCGCCAGTCTCTTTCGCAACTGGCCTCACGCATCTCGCCAAACGCCGCCGAACCCATTCGCAGCACGGTGCAGGACTGGATCACCGCGTTTGTAGCCATCCTGGACTCTTACGAACGCCGTGAACCGGCCGCCGACGTGAAGTTCCAAGGCGACCTGGTCGACAATCTCGCCGGTCAAATCAACGGCATCTGCAAAGACTGAGGCCAACGCCCTACATCGCGGTCCCTCAACACTCCGGCACGTTGACGGCGAGGCCGCCGAGGGAGGTCTCCTTGTACTTCGACAGCATGTCGGCGCCGGTCTGGCGCATGGTCTCGATGGCCTGATCCAGCGAGACGCGGTGCGTGCCGTCGCCGTGCAGGGCGATGCGGGCGGCGTTCACGGCCTTCACCGAGGCGATGGCGTTGCGCTCGATGCAGGGGATCTGCACGAGGCCGCCGATGGGGTCGCAGGTCAGGCCCAGGTTGTGCTCGATGCCGATCTCGGCGGCGTTCTCCACCTGCGCGGGCGTGGCACCCATGACCTGCGCGAGCGCGCCCGCGGCCATCGAGCACGCGGAGCCGACTTCGCCCTGGCAGCCCACCTCGGCGCCCGAGATCGACGCGCGACGCTTGTAGAGCACCGCGATCGCGGCGGCGGTCAGCAGGTAGTCGCACACCGTCTCCTCGCGGCGCTCGGCGAGGTGCGGCCGGAACTTCAGCGCGTAGTACAGCACCGCCGGCACGATCCCCGCCGCGCCGTTGGTCGGCGCGGTGACGATCCGGCCGCCGCAGGCGTTCTCCTCGTTGACGGCCATGGCCGCGACGTTGAGCCAGTCCATGGCGTCGGCACCGTCGGAATCGATGAGCCGGCGGTACAGCCCCGGCGCGCGCCGCTTGACCCCCAGCCCGCCGGGCAGCATGCCCTCGGCGCGGAAGCCCCGCTCGATGCAGGCCTCCATGACCTCCCAGATGTGCAGCAGCCCGGCGCGGACCTCCCGTTCCGCCACGTCCGACGGTCCGCCGTGCAGCGCGATCTCGTTCTCCAGCATCAGCTGAGGGACCGTGCGGCCGGTGCGCGGACACGTCTCCAGGAGCGCGGCGGCGGTGTCGAAGTCGTGGGGCACGCCGGGGGTTCCGGCGAGCGGATTCACGGTGTCGGCGCCGGACTCGCGCTCGACGAAGCCGCCGCCCACCGAGTAGTAGACGGCCTCGTGCACCGTGCCGTCGGCGAGCTCCGCCCGGAACCGGATGCCGTTGGTGTGCCGCGGCAGCACCGTGAGCGGGTGCAGCACGATGTCCTCGGCGCACAGCGGCACCTCGTCGCGTCTGCCGAAGCTCACCCTGCGGGTGGCCTCGATCTCGGCGCCGCGCTTCTCGACGTAGTCGGGGTCCACGGTCTCCGGGCGGTTGCCCTCCAGGCCCAGCAGCACAGCAGGTTGTGTGCCGTGGCCGCGCCCGGTCGCGGCGAGAGAGCCGTACAGGTCGACGACGACCGCGCGCACCGTCGAGGGAGAAGACCGCAGCTCATCGGCGAAATCCGCGCCCGCCCGCATCGGCCCCACGGTGTGGGAACTCGACGGGCCGATGCCCACCGAGAACAGGTCGAACACACTGATCGTCACCCGTCCAGCCTATGCCCCATACAGTGGATGCATGGGCGACGCCGAAGATCTGGACATCGACGGGCTGCTCCTCCCGGGCGAACGCAAGTACACCTTCCGCGAGCTCGCCGAGCAGGGCGGCATCGACGTGGAGGACCTCCGCGTCTGGTGGACCTCCGCGGGGTTCGCCGACCTGCGCGACGACGACCAGCCGGCCTTCACGGCGGACGACGTGGCCATCGTCAAGGACCTCGCCGACCTGTTCGCGCTGGACGTCATCGACCGCGAGGCCGTGCTGCCCGGCGCGCAGTCCCTCGGCCAGGCGATGTACCGGCTCGCCGAGTGGCAGGCCGGCATCGTCAAGGCCCACCTCGACACGGCGCACGACGCCGGCGTGAAGGATCCGTCGGCCGGCGTCGCGCAGGTCATCGACAAGATGGAGAACCTGCAGGCCCACGTCTGGCGGCGGCACCTGTCGACGGCCACCCAGCGCCTCGTGACCCACGACTCGTCCGACGCGATGACCGCCATGATGGCCGTCGGCTTCGCGGACATGGTCGGCTACACCCGGCTCAGCCGCGGGCTCGCGGTCGAGGAGCTCAACACCCTGGTCGCGACGTTCGAAGCGCGGATGCAGGCGGTGATCTACGGCGGCGGCGGGTGGATCATCAAGGGCGTCGGCGACGAGGTCATGTTCGCGGCCGAGGACCCCGCGGCCGCGGCCCGGATCGGCCTCGAGCTGCAGGAGCCCCACGAGTACCCCGAGCTGGACGTCATCGAGATCGAGTTCCCGCAGCTGCGCGTGGGCATGGCCTACGGCGAGGTGCTGCAGCGCTACGGCGACCTGTTCGGCAGCGTCGTGAACCTGGCGGCCCGGCTGACCAGCGCCGCGCGCCCGGGGACGGTGCTCATCGACGACAACTTCACGCAGGCGATCGCCGACGTGCCGGGGCTGGAGACCCGCAGTCTGCGCGCCTACCGGGCCCGCGGCTTCCGGGCCGTGCACCCGCACCTGCTGCGGTACGACAAGGACACCCGCGCCGCGAAGGAGGCCGAGGCGAAGGAGGCCGAGGCAGCCGACGAGGCGGAAGCGGCCGCAGCGGAGGCCGCCGCGACCGAGGAGTAGCTCAGGCCGCGGCGAGCGCCACCGGGCGCGTGCGCGCGCCGAGCAGCTCGCGGTGAACGCCGCCGACGAACTCGATCATCGAGCCGCCGAGCGCGTCGCAGACGCTGGCGAGGACCTCCGACGAGGCCTCCTTGCGCCCGCGCTCGACCTCGGAGAGGTACTGCGTGGAGACGCCGGCGTCCCGCGCGACCTCGGCGAGCGTGCGGCCCTGGCGGGTGCGCTCCTGCCGCAGGACGCGCCCGAACACCTCGCGCAGCAGCGCGGGGCGCGCGGCCTCCGCCGACTCGTGCGTCTCGATGCTCGCCACCCCGCTCGTCATACGTCTCAGCCTATCCGACGGTGCGTTCCCCGGGCGGAGCGTTCACGGTCGGCGAAACCGGCGCGTCGCGGGCGGCGTCCGCCCGGGCATCGGACCCGGGCTCGACGGTGCCGTCCCCATCGTCGTCCCCCGCGTCCTCGTCGTCCTCGCGCAGCGGGTGCTCCAGCTCGTCCTGCGGCATCCGCGCGGCGAGGATGGCGACCACCGCGAGCGGGATCGGGATCAGAGCGGCGAGGGCGAAGGTCGCGGTGAGGCCGATCGCCTGGCTCACCGGGCCCGCCACCGCGAAGGACAGGGGCATGAACACGAGTGAGACGAAGAAGTCCAGGCTGGAGACCCGGCCCAGCAACCGTCGCGGTACCCGGCGCTGTAGCAGGGTCCCCCAGATCACCACCGGCGCCTCGAACAGCACGCCGAGCACGAAGCCGGCGACCACCATGGGCCAGACGCTCTCGGCCAGGCCGAACACCAGCATCGGCAGCGACGCGACGCCCCAGATCCCCATCATCACGGTCAGGTAGCGCCGGGGCATCCGCCGGGCGGCCATGAACAGCGCGCCGGCCACGCCGCCGAAACCGTAGGCCGCCAGGATCATCGAGTGTTCACTCGCGGCGCCGTGCGCCTGGTCCTTGATCGCGAAGGGCAGCAGGACGTCGATCGGGCCCACGGTGACCAGCACCATCAGGCTCGCGAAGAGCAGGGTCGCCAGCAGCCACGGGGTCCGCCGCACGTAGCCGATGCCCTCCCAGAGGTCGCGCAGCGGCGAGCCGGACTCGGCCTCGTCGGCATCGTCGGCCTCCGGGACCCGGATGCGGACCACCCAGAGCGCGGCGAACAGGCAGATCCCGCCCGCTACCAGCAGCGCCGCACCGGGGTCGGCGACGGCGATGATCCACGCCGCGACCGCCGGTCCGACGGCCATCGCGGCCGCGGGACGGACGGCCGACTCGTAGCCGTTGACCGCGAGCAGCTCGGCGGCCGGCACGAGCCGCGGCACCAGCGCGGAGTAGGCGGGGAAGTAGAAGCCCGACACCAGCCCCAGCGCGAGGGAACCGGCCATGAGGATCGGCACCGTGATGGCGTCCGCGACGATCAGCGCGCCGATGCCGCCGATGACCGCGACCTTGAGCAGCTCCAGCACGAACAGGATGCGCTGCTGCGAGACCCGGTCCGCGAGCACCCCGCCCGCGAGGGTGGAGACGAGCAGGCCGATGGAGGCGGCGCCCGAGACCAGCGAGACGCTGGTGGCGGAGCCGCCCATGTCGATCACCTGCCACACGACGGAGACCAGCCACATGCCGTCGGTGGTCAGCGCGCAGAGCAACGTCACGAAGAGGAGGCGGTAGTCCCGGCGCAGCAGCGGCCGCAGCATGCGGGGCACGCGGCTGCGGGGGCTGGGGTCGGTATGCACCTTTCCACGATGCCGCTCGGGGACTGTGCGATCAACCGGTTTTCTCGGTTGACCTCAACCATGGTCGACGTATTAGCGTGCCGAGGATGACTACCGACGCGGACGCCCGGACGGCTCCCGATCGGGCCCGGCTGCGCTGGTTCCTGATCGGGTCTGTCGCGCTGATCGCGTTCTCCGCCTTCGAGACCCTCGCCGTCGGCACCGTGCTGCCGCGCGCCGCGGCCGAGTTCGGCGCGACCGCCGAGTACTCGGTGGCGTTCGGCGCCGCCTTCGCGGCGATGATCGTCGCGATCGCGTGGGTCGGTCCCTGGGTGGACCGGGCCGGCGTGAAGCCGCCACTGATCACGGGCGCACTGCTGTTCGCGGTCGGCCTGGTGATCGTCGGTGCGGCACCCGGCATGGGGGTGCTGGCGGTGGGTCGCGGCGTGCAGGGCCTGGGGAGCGGCCTGATCAGCGTCGTGCTCTACGCCATGGTCGGGCGGCTGGTACCGGAGGACGGGCGCCCGCGGGTCTTCGCCGCGTACTCGACGGCGTGGGTCGTGCCGTCGCTCATCGGTCCCGCCCTCGCGGGGCTCGCCGTCGACACGGTGGGGTGGCGCTGGGTCTTCCTGGGGCTGGCGGGGCCGTCGCTGCTGGCCCTCGCCGCGACCCTGCGCGCCACCGCCGGGTTCGACGAATCGGCCTACCGCCATGAGGATCCGCCGGATCGCGGGCTGTTGCTCGCGGCCCTCGCGGCGGGCACGACCATGGCCGTCGCGCAGTTCGCCGCACCGAAGGGCGGCGCCGTGCTCCTCGCGGTCGCGGTGGCCTGTCTGGCCGCCGCACTGGTGGCGACGCGGCGAATGTTGCCCGCGGGGTCTCTGACCGGCCGGGCGGGTATCCCGCGGCTCATGCTCGCGAACCTCCTCCTGGCGGGCGCCTTCTTCGCCGCGGAGATCTACGTTCCGCTGTACCTGGTGCACGTCGACCGGCTCTCGCCGTTCGCCGCGGGCTCGGTGATGACGGGCGCAGCCCTGCTGTGGGCGCTCGCCTCGCAGGTGCAGGCGCGGATCCCCGCGACGGGGCCGGTCCGCCGGCGCCTCCCACTGATCGGGTCCGGTCTGCTGGCGCTCGCCCTCACCGCCGTCGCGTCGGCGTTCGCGATCGATGCCCCGTGGCCGGTGATCTTCGTGGCGTGGGGGATCGGCGGGTTCGGCATGGGCCTGGCGCTGCCGACCCTGTCGATCCTTCTGCTCGGCCTCAGCGCGGACGACCAGCAGGGCGCCAACTCCAGCGCCCTCAAGCTCTCCGAAGCGGTGGGCACCGCCCTCGCGATCGCGTGCGCCGGTGGGATCTTCGCGCAAACTCTCGCGTGGGGGCACACGGGATTCGCCATGGCTCTACTGGTGCCACTCGCCTCGGCGGTGGCGACGGTCCTCGTCGCCACCCGCCTCACGGACGATTAGAACTCGCGGCGGCCTCGCGGAGCAGGTGCATGGCCCTGCGCACCACGGGGTTCCGGCACTCGGAGTCCTTGACGTAGGCGACGATGGTGCGCCGCGGCGCGGGGTTGCACACGTCGACGGCGACGGTGCCGGGCGGCAGCTCGGTGGCGCCGAGGCGCGGCAGGACGGTGACGCCGACGCCCCGGGCGACGAACCGCAGCGCCGACGGGTAGTCGGTGGTCTCGACCACGAAGCGGGGCGTGAACCCCGCTGCGGCGCAAGCATCGAGCACGGCCTGGCGGCACGCGCCGCGCCGCACGTCGTTGTCGATCCAGCGCTCGTGTTCGAGCTCGGCCATGTCCACCAGCTCCCGGCCCGCGAACGCGTGATCCGCGGGCACGACGGCGACGTAGGACTCCACCACGAGGTCCTCGTGGGAGAAGCCCTGCACCGCGGTCGTCTGCCCGTGCTCCTGGCGCACCGCGACGGCGAGATCCGGCCGGCGGGCGGCGATCTCGGTGACCTCGTCCTCGATCCGCAGGCGCAGGCGGGTATCGGGGAACTCGGCGCTGAGCGTCTGCACGACCGACGGCATCCAGTGCGTGCCGGCGGTGGCGAAGACGTTCATGGTGATCCGGTTGGCCTTGCCGGCCCGCAGGTCGTCGACGGTGGCGCCGAGGTCGTTGAGGCTGCTGAGCACCCCGTCGGCCTCGGTGGCCAGCACCCGCCCGGCGGGGGTGAGCTCGACGCCCCGTCCGACCCGTTCCAGGAGCTTGAGCCCCGTCTCACGCTGCAGGGCGGCGACGTGCTGCGAGACGGCCGACGGGGTGTAGCCGAGGCTGGCCGCCGCCGCGGCCACGGAACCCGTGGCGGCGACGGAGCGGAAGATCATGAGCCGGTGCGCGTCGAGCATGAGAAGCCTCCATTCAGTTCTACTGAATGATAGTGCAGAAATATGCGCTTGTGCTTACTCCGCTCCGATCGCAGAGTTGAGCTCATGACGAATCGACTCCCCGCCCTGGCACTCGTGGCCGTGATGTTCGCGTGGGCCTCGGCCTTCGTGGTGATCCGCGGGCTCGGCCCGCACGTCTCCCCCATCGCCATGGCGGAGGGACGCCTCTTGGTGGGCGCCGCCGTCCTCGGCATGATCTGGGGAATGAACGCCCTGTACAACGGCGGCGTCCGGCTGCCCCGCGGCCGCACCCTCGCGCTGACCATCGGCTACGGCGCGCTGTGGTTCGCGCTGTACACCGTGCTGGTCAACGCCGCGGAGCAGCACCTCGACGCCGGGACCACGGCGCTCCTGGTGAACATCGCACCGATCATCGTCGCGGTGCTGGCCGGCGCCTTCCTGCAGGAGGGCTTCCCGCCGCTGCTGGTGGTGGGCATCGCGATCAGCTTCGCCGGGGCCGCGATCATCGCCTTCACCGGCGACGGCCGGCGCGACGGTGCCGGCGTGGCGCTGGCGGTCGCCGCGGCGCTGCTCTACGGCATCAGCGTGGTGGCGCAGAAGCTGGTGCTGCGCACCGTCGACCCGCTGACCGCCACCGCGCTGGGTGCGGGCGTCGGCGCGATCGTCCTGCTGCCCTGGGCGCCCCGGCTCTTCGCCGAGTTGGCGACGGCGCCGATGTCGAGCACCGTCGGGGTGATCTACCTGGGACTCGTGCCGACCGCGCTCGCCTTCCTGCTGTGGGCCTACGCGCTGGCGCACACGCCCGCCGGGGTCACCGCCTCGTCGTCCTACGCGGTGCCGGGCCTGTCGATCCTGCTGAGCTGGGCGTTCCTGGCCGAGACGCCCACCGCGTGGGGCCTGCTGGGCGGCGTCCTGTGTCTGGTCGGCGTGGCGGTCTCGCGGCTCACCCCGCGACGTCCCGGCACAGGACCGACGGCCACTCCTGCACGTCCTGCGGAGTCCGAGCGACCGACAGCGACGCCCGCGGGAGCGCCCTGCTGAGCTCCTCGGCCGTCGAGACCGGGTGCGCCGGATCGTCGATCCAGGCCAGAACGGTGACGGGCACGTCGATGCGGGCGATCTCCCCGAGCGCGGGGAGATCGCTCGCGGCGGCGCCGCGGAAGAGCGAGGGCAGGAGCGATGCGGGGACGTCGGGCCGCGTCGGAGGGTGTTCGACGGTGGCCGGCGGCGGCGCGGCACCCTCCCCCGCCGCGAGGAACGCCTCCAGCCCGCGCTCCTCGATCATCGTTGCGGCGGAGCGGTATTCGGCGGCCTTCGCGACACGCGTCGCCCATGCGGTCGGCGGCACCATGAGGGTCAGCCCGCTGAACCGTTCCGGCTCGCGCACGGCGGCGTGCAGCAGCGTGCCGGTGCCCATCGACGGCCCGACGCCGTGCACCCGCTCCCCGGGGAACCAGTGGTCGAGGAGCCGCAGCAGGTCGTCGGCGAGGTTCGGCCAGCGATAGTCGTCGGGGACCGCGCAGCCGGTCGAGGAGCCGTGCCCGCGCGCGTCGTAGCGCAGGAGCCGCGTCCCGCTGAGGCCGCGTCCGAGGTCCAGGTCCAGCACGCGGTCCCGGGCGCGGCTGGAGGTGAGGCCGTGGAGCTGCACGACGGGGCGTCCGTGCTCGTCGCTGTACTCGGTGGCGAGCCGCGCCCCGGGGACGTCGAAGCTGGTCATCCGGCCTTCTCTCGCCGCGCGGAGGGTTCGTTGGAGGGCTAGGGTACCGCCCATGCGCCTGACCAACGTCGCCCACCTGCGCCTGCCGTTCGGCCGGCTGTACGGCTACGACGTCGCGGCGTCGGAGCCCGCCGCGGCGCTGCCGGTCTCCTTCGATCAGGCGCGGCACGTGGGCGGCGGGGACCGGCCGGGGTCGTGGATGGCGCTGTCCTTCCGGCTGCCCGACCCGGTGCCGCGCGAGCAGCTCGCCGCCGCCTGGCTCGCGGTGATCGCCCGGCACGGCACGCTGCGGACCGCGTTCCTCCCCGGACCCGCTGGGCCCACCCTGCACGAGATCTCGGTGCGGCCGGGGAACTGGGTGGAGCACGCGATCGGCCCGGGTCAGGCCGTCAACGACGCCCTTCGCGACGTGCTCGACGACGCCTGCTCCCCCTATCGCCGTCCCGCGCACCGGCTCTGCGTCCTGGAGACGGCCGCGGGCCCGACGGTGATCGTGGCCGCCGACCACTCGCACACCGACATGTGGTCGATGCTCGTGATCGCGCGCGACCTGCTCGCCGCGCTCGAGGACGTCCGCGCGGGGCGGGCACCGTCGACGGAGGTCGTCCCGCCGTTCGTCGACCACACCCGGGCCCTGGCGGACCGCCCCGCGGCACCCGAGGACGTGCGGCGCCGCTGGGCCGAGATCATCACCGCCAGTGGCAGAGTCATGCCTCTGTTCCCCCTGCCGCTGGGCACCCCCGAGGCGCACCGCGAGCGCGTGGAGGTCCGCGACGTCTTCGGCACCGACGAGGTCGCCGCGTTCGCCGCGGCCGCCCGGGAGGCGGGCGTGTCCACCCTGTCGGCGACGGTGGCGGCCCTGACCCGCGTGACCCTGGACCTCGCCGGCGCGCCGCTGCGCGCCGTGTTCCCCGTGCACAGCCGCTACGACGAGACGTGGCACGACTCGGTGGGCTGGTTCATCACCAACTCGGTGCTGGACTCCCCGTCCGCGGAACCGGCCGCGGCCGCCGAGGCCGTGAAGGAGGCGGTGCGGCTCGGCTCGTGGCCGCTCGCCGACGTCCTCGAGCAGTGGGGCGGGATGCCGGAGGCCCCCGGCATGTTCGCGATCTCGTGGCTGGACCTGCGCCGCCTGCCCGTCCGCGTGGACGCGACCCGGCTCGACGCGCAGTACGTCGGCGCGACCATCCGCACGGACGGGGTGATGCTCTGGTTCATCCTCGACGAGGCGGGGCTGCACCTGCGGTGCCGCTACCCCGACACCCTCGAGGCGCGCGCGAACGTCGGGGCCTGGCTCGACGGCGTGGTCCGCGAGTTGCAGGCCCGCGCCGCGGTCGGCGGAGTGCTCCGCGGCATCGGCGGCACCCCCTACCGGGTGGAGCGCGCGCGCCGCGACGACGTGCCCGCGATCGTCGCGCTGCTCGCCGACGACGAACTCGGCGCGACGCGCGAGGTGGGCGACGCCGCGGAGTACGACAGCGCCTTCGAGCTGGTGACCCGTGACCGCTCGCAGTACCTGGCCGTGATCCGGGACGACGCCGGCCGGATCGTGGGGACGATGCACCTCACCGTCATCCCGGGGCTGTCCCGCAGCGGGTCGACACGGCTGCAGATCGAGGGCGTCCGGGTGGCCCGCGGCCACCGGTCGCAGGGCCTGGGCACCGCGATGATCGAGTGGGCGCACCACCACGGCCGGACCCACGGCGCCGTGCTCTCCCAACTCACCACCGACGTCTCCCGCGACCGGGCGCGGGCCTTCTACACCCGGCTCGGGTACCGCTCCGAACACGTGGGCCTCAAGCGCACGCTGTAGTCCGCACACGGCAGTGATGACAGTTGCTGACATCAGGCGTATGGTCAGTGATGTCAGCAACTGACATCACATCGTTCAGGAGGTTCTCACCATGCGATTCTTCGTCACGGGCGCGTCCGGCTTCGTCGGCTCCGCAGTGGTCACTGAGTTGCTCGGCGCCGGCCACGAGGTCACCGGCCTCGTCCGGTCGGATCGCGGTGCCGACGCCGTCCGCGCGCTGGGCGCCGAGCCTGTCCGCGGCACGATCGAGGAGACCGCGGTGCTCCGCGCGGCCGCCGCGGACACGGACGGGGTCATCCATCTCGCGTTCAACCACGACTTCTCGCAGTTCGCCGAGTCGGCGCAGGTCGAGGTCGCGGCCATCGACGCGATGGGCGACGCGCTCGCCGGATCCGGGCGGCCCCTCGTCATCGCCTCCGGCCTCCTCGGGCTGACCAGCGGCCGCGACGCGCTGGAGACCGACCCGATGCCCCCGTCCCCGCGGACCGCCGGGTTCGCCGCCGCGCTCGCGCTCGCGGAGCGGGACGTCCGCTCGTCCGTCGTCCGGCTGGCACCGTCGGTGCACGACGACGTGCCCGCCGGTTTCGTCGGCCGCCTGGCCGCCATCGCGGGCGACGCCGGGCGTTCCGGGTACGTCGGCGACGGGGCGCAGCGCTGGCCCGCGGTGCACCGCCGCGACGCCGCGCGGCTGTTCCGCCTGGCCGCCGAGCGCGGAACCGCGGGATCCGTCTTCCACGCCGCCGGCGAGGCCGTCGCGGTGGCCGACATCGCCGCGGCCGTCGGGCGGCTCATGGGCGTCCCGACCGAGGTGGTCGAGCCCGGCGACGCCGAGGCCCGGTTCGGTTTCCTCGCACCGCTGCTCGCCCTGGACACCACGGCGTCGACGGAGCTGACCCGCGCCGCGCTGGGGTGGGCGCCCGACGGCGCGGGCCTCGTCGACGACATCGCGCGCTGGGATCCCGCGGCCGTTTCGTAGGCTCGACGCATGGCACGGTGGCAGCCGAACGCACAGGAGCGGCTCGAGGCGGCGGCGTTCGCGCTGTTCGCCGAGCAGGGCTACGAGGCCACCACCGTCGCGCAGATCGCCGAGCGCGCGGGGCTCACCGAGCGGACCTTCTTCCGGCACTACGCCGACAAGAAGGAGGTCCTGTTCTGGGGCCAGGGCCTCCTCGAGGAGATGCTCGCCGCACAGGCCGCCGAGGCGCAGCCGGAGGCCGCGCCGATCGACGTCGTCGCGGCCGCGTTCGGCACGATGGCGCGGATGATCGCCGGCCGCGGCGCCCTGCCGATCGAGCGCCAGCGCGTCATCGACGCGACGCCGGCGCTGCGCGAACGCGAACTGCACAAGATGGACTCCCTGGCGCGCGCCCTCGCGGCCGCGCTCGCCGTCCGCGGCGCCGCGCCGCGGACGGCCCGGGTCGCGGCGGGCGCGGGCGTCGCCGCCTTCACCGCGGCGTACGAGGAGTGGATCGCGGCGGAGGGCACCGTCGACCTGGAGGACGTGACCCGGCGCGCCTTCGCGGACCTGCGGGACGTCGCGAGCGGGCGGTGATCAGCTCGCGGTGCGCTTGCGCGCGGGCCGCTCGGGCTGCGCCTCCCGGTTCTTCACCGACGCCTTGAGCGCGGCGAGCAGGTCGGCGACCTCGTCGTCCTCGGCCTCCTCCTCGGGGGCCTCGGGGAACGCGGTGCCGCCGGTGGCCTTCGCCTCGATCAGCTGGCGCAGCTGCACCTGGTAGTCGTCCTCGTACTGCTCGGGGTCGAAGTCGGTCGCCATCGAGTCGATGAGTGAGGCGGCCATCGCGAGCTCCTGCGGGCGGATCTTCACGTCCTCGGTGAGCGCCGGGAACTCCGGCGTGCGCACCTCGTCGGGCCAGAGCAGGGTCTGCAGCACCATGACGTTGCCGACCACGCGCAGCGCGCACAGCCGCGTGCGGTTGCGCAGCGTGAACGTGCAGATCGCGAGCCGGTCGGTCTCCTGCAGCGCCTGCCGCAGCAGCACGTACGCCTTGGGCGACTTCGACGAGGGCTCCAGGAAGTAGGGCTTGTCGAACATGATCGGGTCGACGTCCTCGCGCGGCACGAACTCCGTCACCGCGATCTCCCGGTGCTTCTCCACCGGCATCGACTTGATGTCCTCCTTCGAGACGACCACCGTCTCGCCGCCGTCGGCCTCGTAGGCGTTCGCGATGTTCGCGAACTCCACCTCGTCGTCGGTGCCCTCGCGCACGCGCTTGTACCGGATGCGGACCCCGTCCTTCGAGTCCACCTGGTGCGACTTCGCGTCGTGGCTCTCGATCGCGGAGTACACCTTCACGGGCACGTTCACGAGCCCGAACGACAGCTCACCCGTCCATATCGCGCGCATGTGACCATTGTGACTGGTGAGGAGTCATTTAGCGAGGGCGCGAACGGGACGTTCCTCCCCGCTGCGGGCGCGGGGCCCGATAATGGGCCCGTGGCGCAGATCCGGGAGAACCGCGAGGTCGACGGCGTCGGTGTGCAGCTGACCAACCTCGACAAGGTGCTCTACCCCGCCACGGGTACCACGAAGGCCGAGGTCATCGACTACTTCCAGGCCATCGCCCCGTTCGCCCTCCCCCACCTGCGCGACCGGCCCCTCACCCGCAAGCGCTGGCCCAACGGCGTGGACAAGACCGCCTTCTTCGAGAAGCGGCTGCCGAGCCACGCGCCGGCGTGGATCCGCCGCGGCAGCCAGTTCCACTCCGACGGCGAGTCCCAGTACCCGGTCATCGAGAACGCCGCCGGCATGGTGTGGCTGGGCCAGCAGGCCGCGCTGGAGCTGCACGTCCCGCAGTGGGCGTTCGTGCCCGACGGTGCCGACCCCGACCGCCCGGAGGTCCCCGGACCGCCGAACCGCCTCGTGCTCGACCTCGATCCCGGCCCCGACGTCACCCTCGACGACTGCGCCGCGCTCGCCCTGCGCATCCGCGAGCTGCTCGCCGCGATGGACATGGAGGGCTACCCCGTGACCAGCGGCTCCAAGGGGCTGCACGTCTACGCGCCCCTGCCCGGCGGCATCTCGGCGAACGGCGCGCGCACGGTCGCGCACGCCATCGCCTCGCAGCTGGAGGTCGAATCGCCCGAGCTGGTCACCGCGTCGATGGCGAAGGTCCAGCGGGGCGGCCGCATCTTCGTCGACTGGTCGCAGAACAGCGCGTCCAAGACCACCGTCGCGCCGTACTCGCTGCGCGGACGGGACCATCCGTGGGTCGCCGCGCCGCGCACCTGGGACGAGCTCGCCCGCCCCGGCCTGCGCCAGCTCGAGTTCGGCGAGGTCCTCGCGCGCGCCCTGGCCGACGGCGACCTCCTCGCCGGGCTCTACGGTGCCGACGCCCGGCCGGACGGCGCCGAGGCACCGTCGGCGCCGCCGCCCGAGCCCGTCGACCTCGGCGAGTACCGCGCCAAGCGCGACGCGCGGAAGACGCCCGAGCCCTTCGGCGGCGCACCGTCGCAGGGCGATCCGATCTTCGTCATCCAGGAGCACCACGCGCGGCGCCTGCACTACGACTTCCGCCTGGAGCACGACGGGGTGCTCGCCTCCTGGGCCGTGCCGAAGAACCTCCCCGACGACCCCGACATCAACCACCTCGCCGTCCGCACCGAGGACCACCCGATGGACTACGCGGCCTTCGAGGGCAGCATCCCCCGGGGCGAGTACGGCGGCGGCGACGTGACCATCTGGGACCACGGCACCTACGAGCTGGAGAAGTGGCGCTCGAACGAGGTGATCGTGACGCTGCACGGGAATCGGCTGCAGGGCAAGCGGTACGCGCTGATCCGCACCGGCGACAAGAACTGGCTCGCGCACCTCACCAAGGACAAGTCCGCGCCCGCCAAGCCCGCCGCCGGCCTCGCGCCGGATCCCATGCTGCCCACCGAATCCGCGATCGACGGGCTCTCCGCCGCGGACTGGGCCTTCGAGGGCAAGTGGGACGGCTACCGCATGATCGCGACGGTGCGCGGCGGCACCGTCTCCCTGCGCACCCGCTCGGGCCGCACGGTGACCGGCGAGTTCCCCGAGTTCGAGTCCCTCGCCGCCGATCTCGACGGGATGGACGTGGTGCTCGACGGCGAGGCGGTGGTGCTCGACCCGAACGGCGTACCGTCGTTCCACCTGATGGCGGGCGGCGAGACCCGGTCCGGCGCGGTGCAGCTGTACCTCTTCGACGTGCTGTCGCTCAACGGCGTCGACCTGACGAAGCGCCCGTGGACGGTGCGCCGCCAGGTGCTGGAAGGCCTTGCGCCGCTGCTCGAACACGACACGGCGGTGAGCGTGCCGCCGCTCGTCGACGCGGCGACCGGAGCGGAGGCCGCGGCGCTCAGCGCGGAACTCGGCTGGGAGGGGATCATCGCGAAGCGCCGGGACTCGCCGTACCTGCCGGGGCAGCGGGTGCGCGCATGGCTCAAGCACAAGAACTGGCGCGACCTGCAGGTCGCGATCGGCGGCTGGAAGCCCGGCAAGGGCTCGCGCGGGGGCGGGATCGGCTCGGTGCTCGTGGGCCTGCCCGCCGAGACGGGGCTCGTCTACCTGGGGTCGGTGGGCTCCGGGTTCAGCGACCGCGACCTGGCCGCGCTGGCCGAAGAGCTGGAGCCGCTGCGGATGCGCCGCTCCCCGTTCACGGCGCCGATCGACGATCCCGAGGCCCGTGACGCCGTGTGGGTGCTCCCCAAGGTGATCGGCGACGTGCGCTACTCGTCGCTGCGCCGGGGCGGCCACCTGCGGCAACCGAGCTGGCGCGGCTTCCGGCGCGACCTGCTCCCCGGTGACCTGCCCTCCGCCGACGAGGCGCCGTGGGAGGGCCCCGAGGAATAGTTAGTGCACTATTGATTCGTGCACGACTAATCTGCTAGCGTCGAGGCATGACAGATCCCGATCCGCTCTCCCTGG
Organism: Tsukamurella tyrosinosolvens; assembly: GCF_900104775.1. Lineage (NCBI taxonomy): Bacteria > Bacillati > Actinomycetota > Actinomycetes > Mycobacteriales > Tsukamurellaceae > Tsukamurella > Tsukamurella tyrosinosolvens. Next base: position 250,386 of record NZ_FNSA01000003.1, on the reverse strand, counting down.
AACGCCAGGTGTGCTTCGCGCTGGCCGTCGCCAACCGCGCGGTGCTGTCGGTGTACCGGCCGATCCTGGCGCCCATGGGCCTCACCCACCCCCAGTACCTCGTGATGCTGGCCCTGTGGGAGGAGTCGCCGCGGTCGGTGAAGGGGATCGCCGAGGCGCTGCAGCTGGATTCGCCCACGCTGAGCCCGCTGCTCAAGCGGCTCGAGGCACAGGGTCTCCTCACCCGCGGCCGCGCCGCCGACGACGAGCGCCGGATCGACGTCGAGCTCACCGCGGCCGGCCGGGACCTGCGCGAACAGGCCCTCGCCGTGCCGCCCGCCGTGATCGAGGCCCTGGGCGCGAGCCTCGACGAACTCGAGGACCTGCACCGCGTGCTCACCACCGTCAACGCCAAAGCGCTCGCCGCGGGCGCATTGAAGGAGTCCCGATGAACGCCGTCCACCGCCCCGATCCCCTGCATTACCTCGCCTGGGTCTACACCGGCTCGCTGCCGGAGCGGAACCGGGAATGGGTGCGCCGCACCCTGACCCGCCGCACCTGGGCGGCCCGGCACCTGATCCGCGGCCAGCTCGCGGTGCTCCCGGTGTACGCGCTGCTCATGCTGCTCCCCGGCCCGCTGGCGCTGCGCGGCGCCACGGTGCTGCTCGGCGCGCTGCTCGCCGTCTTCTACAACGCCGCCTACATGCGCCCCAATCGCGCCCGCCGGCTGGAGAAGAACGGCCTCGACCCCGAGCTGGAGAACCCCGCCGTGGCCGAGCGCCGCGACGCGACGCGCGCCGCCTACGAGGCCGCGTACGCCCCCACCCGCGCCTGACCCGCCGGCACCCGCGCCGGGCGGCACCGTCGTAGCCTGGGGACATGCCCGTCGTTCAGAGCGTGACCGTCCCCGGCGTCCGCGTCGGCCACTTCACCGACGCGGCCGCGCGCACCGGCTGCACCGTCGTGACCTTCCCCGACGGGACCGTCGGGTCCGGGGAGGTGCGCGGCGGCGCCCCCGCTTCCCGCGAGTTCGACCTGCTCTCCCCCGAGCGCTCCGTCGAGGAGATCCACGCCGCCGTGCTCACCGGGGGCTCCGCCTTCGGCCTCGCCAGCGCCGACGGGGTGATGCGCCGCCTCGAGGAGGAGGGCCGGGGCGTCGAGACCGTCGCCGGCCGCGTGCCCATCGTCCCCACCCTGGGCCTGTTCGACCTCATGGTCGGCGATCCGACGGTCCGCCCGACCGCCGAGAACGGCTACGCGGCAGCGGCTTCCGCGAGCGCCGACGCCGAGCTGCACGGCCTCATCGGCGCCGGCACCGGCGCCACCACGGGCAAGGCCCGCGGACTGGAGAACCTGCACGACGCCGGCCTCGCCTACGCCGAGGTCCGCGCGGGCGACATCGTCGTGGGCGCGCTGTGCGCCGTGAACGCCTTCGGCGAGATCCTCACCGGCGAGGCCGGGACCCCCGACTTCGGCGGCTACGAGCCCTTCGGCGGCAATCGGCAGAACACCACCATCGGCGTGGTGATCACCAACGCGAAGCTCACCAAGGTCGAGTGCCTGATCCTCGCGCAGGGCGCGCACGACGGCCTCGCCCGCGCTATCGACCCGCCGCACACGCGTTTCGACGGCGACGCCTTCATCTCCGCCGCGACCGGTGCCGTCGACGCGAAGGTCGACGTGGTGCGCGCGCTGGCGATCTCCGCCGTCACCGAGGCCATCCGCTCGCGCGCCTGACGCCCTACGCTGAGTCGATGACCGCCGCCCGACGCCCGCTGCGGGCCGCGGCGTGCGCGCTCGCCGTCGCGCTGCTCGGCGGGTGCGCGGTGATCCAGCGGGACGAGGTCGCCGCGCCCGAAGCGCCGCCGAGCACGTCGACCGTGGCGGTGACGACGCCCGTCGTGCAGCCCTACGACGTGGTGGCGCCGGACCTGAAGCCCGCGACGGCGCCGAAGCCCACGACCGGCGCCGGGATCACCACCTACGCCGACTCGTTCGGCGTCTACGCGAGCGTCTGCACGTTGGGCTTCCTGGCCCGCTACCCCGGCGGTGAGGTCGTGGCCTTCACCGCCGGGCACTGCGCCGAGCTGGCGGGGAAGGCGCGGCCGGGGCGCAGTCCCGTCGCCCGGTACCTCACGTCCGGCGGCGGCAGCACGCCGTTCGGTGAGTACATCAAGGCCACCCGCAGCACCCGCGGGCAGGACATCGCGATCATCCAGGTGGTGGGCGCCGACGTCGCGCCGATCGCGCGGTCGATCGGCCCCGTCCGCGGCGTCAGCAGCACCGAGGAGCTGCGCGCGGGGCGGCCCGAGATCTGCGTCGTCGGCGCCCGCACCGGCCGGCATTGCGGCGTGCTCGACGACGTCTCGGGCACCCGCGTCACCTGGGCCGGAATCCCCGCCGTCGAGGGGGACTCGGGCGGGCCCGTCTACGCCCGCTGGCCGGACGGGTCGTTCACCGCCGTCGGCGTGATCAACACGGTCCACACCCGCACCGACGGCACCGGGACCGGCGGCGGCACGGGCACGCTCATCGCCGCGGACATCGAGGCGAACGAGATGACGCTGCTGGGTGTCTCCTGAGCCGTGCGAGTCAGCGCGTGAGGCTGGTCCCGAAGACGCGCAGGGCGCGGTAGTCGACCCGGAACCGGGCGCGCGTGTGCAGTTCCCCCGCCTCGCCGTCGTGGGCCACGCGGAAGGGCTCGTCGGCCTCGAGGGTGACGACGGGGGCCTGCAACTCCCGGTAGACCTTGGAGTTGCGGATCCGGCCGCTGAGCCACGACCCGAACAGGCGGGCCGTGGCGTTGCCGTGCCCGTCCTCGAGGTACCGCACGTCGAGCACGCCGTCGTCGATCCGCGTGCGCCGCCCCGGCACGAAACCCGGTGCGCCGTACATGGAGTTGCCGAGGAAGAAGAAGGAGACGGTGACCGGCCGGCCCTCGATCCGCACCGCCACCGGGGCCGTGTGGCGGAGCACCCGGCGCAGCGCGCGCACCGTCGCCGTGACGCGGCCGATGCGCCGCCGCTGGTAGCGGGTGCGGGCGCGCACGAATTCCGGGTACGCACCGATGCTCGCCGTGTTGAGCAGCAGCTTCTCGTCGTTGAGCCACACCACGTCGACGTGCGCCAGTCGCCCGGCCCGGATCGACTCCACGACGGCGGCGACGGTCTCGGCGCCGATGTCCTTCGCGAAGTGGTTGAAGGTGCCCGCAGGGAAGACCGCGAGGGGCTTGCCCGCCGCGACGGCGTGCGCGGCGAGGGTCGCGACGGTGCCGTCGCCACCCGCGACGCCGAGATGTTCCGCCCGGCCGGCTGCCTCGGTGGCCACGGCCTCGATGTCGGAATCCTCGTCCAGCTCGATGATCTCGGCCTTCGGCAGGGCGCTGCGGATCTCCTCCGCGACGCGGGTGCCGGTGCCGTCGCCGGACGCGGGATTGAGCACGACGACGAGGCCGGCGCCGTCCGGATCCGTCGTGATCCGTTCGACGGTGGGCTCCGGCGTCATGGTGCGGCTGTCGTCGACGGGCGGCACGAGCCGGGCGCCCGCGACCGCGACGCCCGCGCCGACGGCGAACCCGGCCAGCACGTCGCCGGGGTAGTGCGCGCCCGTGGCGACCCGGGAGAAGCCCACCGCCCCGGCCAGTCCCGCGAGGGCGTACCCGGCGGTGCGGTTCTCCAGCCCCACCCCGATCGCGAAGGCCGCCGCGGCCGCGGAGTGTCCGGACGGGAAGGACGTCGACGTGGGCTGGCGGCGGGCCCGCTTGACCGGCACCCCGTCGTGGACGGGGCGGCGGCGCGGATAGATCCGCTTGAGCCCCTGGTTGACGATCAGGCTCGTCACCGCGAGCGAGGCCACGCCGCGGACGGCGCCCCGGCGCGACGACAGCCCGCCGAGGCCGCCGAGGCCCGCGGCGATCACCATCCACAGCTTCGAGTGGTCGGCGGCCGCCGACAGCGGCCGCATGGTGAGGTCGAGCAGCGGGCTGGGCGATTCGGCCACGGCGTCGAACAGCCGGCGATCGAGGTCGCTGAGGCCCTCGTGGAGCGTGCGGAGGGGGTGCGGCGCTGGGTGATCCGGCATGAGCGCCAACGTACTCGCGCTCCGGGGAGTCCGCGAGGAATCAGCGCAGGTGGACGGCGGCCGCGGCGTGGATCGCATCGGCGAGACGCTCCGTGGCCCGGGTGTGCAGCCGCCAGGACTGCCAGTACAGCTTCACGTCGACGGTGTCGTCCGTGAGCCGGATGAGCGCGCCGCGGTCGAGGGCGTCGCCGAGGTCGGCCTCGGGCAGGCTGCCCCAGCCCAGGCCGGCGCGGACGGCGTAGGTGAAGGCCTCGGACGACGGGATGCGGTGCATCGGCGGCGACTCCCGGATGCCGCGGCGGTGGAGCACCTTGGTCTGCAGCTCGTCCTTGCGCAGGTCGAACTGCACGACGGGCATCTCCCGCCAGCGCCAGCGCCCGCCGGCGCGCCATCGCTCCGCGTAGCCGGGCGTACACACCGGCACGTAGCGCATGGTGCCGAGGTACTCGACGGCGCAGCCCTGCACCGGTTCCGGGTCGGTGGTGATGGCCCCGAGGACCGAGCCCGCGCGCAGCAGGTCCGCGGTGTGGTGCTCGTCGTCGACGACGAGGCGCAGCAGCGGACCGTCGGGCAGGGCGGCGACGGCGGCGATCACGTCGCGGAACCAGGTGGCGAGGGAGTCCGCGTTCACGCCCACGTCGAGCACGGCCGACGGCGCCCCGCCCGCGAGCCGGCCCAGCGCATCGGCCTCGAGCGAGGCGACGCCGCGGGCGAGACCCAGCAGCTCCTCGCCCTGCGCGGTGGGGCGGCACGGGCCCTCGCGGGTGACGACCACGTGGCCCACCTGCTGTTCCAGCGCCCGGATCCGCTGGCTGACCGCCGACTGGGTGACGCGCAGGCGCGCCGCCGCCGCGCCGAAGCTCTCCTCCTCGACCACCGCGACGAGGGTCTCCAGGTGGTGCCCGCTCAGCATGAAGTGATTCTAATGGGTGATCGCCTTTTCGTATTGGCGCTAATGGACCGCGCGGCCCTAGCGTCGACGCCATGACCTCCGCACTCCTCGCCGGCCTCGGCCTCGGGCTCTCGCTGATCGTGGCGATCGGCGCCCAGAACGCCTACGTGCTGCAGGTGGGCGTGCGCGGCCGCGGGCTCGGCGCGGTGGTGGCGGTGTGCATCGCCTCGGACGTCGCGCTCATCCTCGCCGGCGTCGCGGGGCTCGGCGCCGCGGTCTCGGGCCGGCCGCTGCTCATGGAGGTGGTGAAGTGGGCCGGCGCCGTGGTGCTGGTGGGCTACGGCCTGCGGTCGCTGTGGTCGGCGCGTCGTTCCGAGGGGCTCGTCGCGGGCGGTGACGGCGCCGCCTCGGTCGCGGCTGTCGTGACCGGGGTGTTGGTGCTGACCTGGCTGAACCCGCACGTCTACCTGGACACCGTGCTGTTGCTCGGCTCCGCGTCCACGCGCTACGGCGCCGACCGCTGGTGGTTCGCCCTCGGCGCCGTCGTCGCCAGTGTCGCCTGGTTCTGCCTGCTCGGTTTCGGCGCCCGCCGCCTGTCCGGCGTGCTCGGCCGGCCGGGCGTGTGGCGGGCGATCAACCTCGCGATCGGGCTCCTGCTCCTCGTCCTCGCCGCGCGGCTGGCGACGATGCCCCTCGGCGGGTGAGTATGCGGTGGATTCTCACCGCTCAGCGGGCAATATCCACCGCACCCGCGGGCACGGGGAACCGCCGCCGGAGCCGGTGCGTCCAATGGATATGGGGACATCGACGGTGGCGAGGCTGGTCGCGGAGCATTTCGCGGACCACGACGGTGTCATCACGCGTGGCGCGGCGCTGAAGCTCGGGATGAGCTCATCCGCCGTAGCGAGGCGCGTCCGCGACAAACTGTGGATCCAGCTCAGCAGCGGCGTGTATCTCTCGGCGACGCACACCTTCACCGCGGAGGCGAGAATGCGGGCCGCCGTGGGAGCCACGGACGGCGCGGTCGACGGGCCGGCGGCGGCGTGGTGGCACGGGATCGTGGAGTCACCGCCGGACTCGGTGTCCGTCACAGTCCCGCGCCAGAACAAGCGGTCGCCCACCGTGCCGTACTCCTTGGAACTGCACCGGCGCGATCTCCTCCCTGCAGACCTGGAAGTGGTCCGCGGTCTCACCGTGACGACGGCGCCGCTGACCGCCCTGGAGGCGGCGTCGACGAACAGCGCCCACCTCGACCGCGCGCTGCAGGAGGGGATCGTCACGATCGACGGGCTCACCGCCGCGCTGACCCGCAACGCCGGCCGGCATGGGATGGCTGAGGCGCGGCGCCTGCTCGACGTCGTCGCCGGCGATACGGAGTCGGAAGCCGAGCGTCGATTCCAGTCGCTCCTCGAGTCGCATCACGTCACCGGGTGGTGCGCGCAGTTCCCGTTCGGCGTCTACGCGATCGACTTCGCCTTCCCCGAGCAGCGGGTCGCCGTGGAGATCGACGGATGGGCCTTTCACCGCACGGCCGACCGCGCCGCGAACGACGCCGGGAAGCAGAACCGGTTGACTCTCGCCGGGTGGCGGGTGTTGCGCTTCGGGTGGCACCGCCTCGACGGCGACGGCGAGGCCGTGATCACGGATGTCCTGACCGCGGTGAACGCCGCCGCCGCGTGAGCGCGCTCGCGGGCGGCAGCAGTGCGGTGGATAGTGCCCGCTGAGCGGCAAGAATCCACCGCAGGAGCAAGCGCGTACGTTGGAATGCATGGCAGCTGTCACGATCATCGGTGGACACGGCAAGATCGCGCTCATCCTGGCGCGCGTCCTCAGCTCCCGGGGCGACGCGGTCACCTCGTGGATACGGAACCCGGAGCACGCGGCGGACGTCGCCGCGACCGGGGCGAAACCCCTGGTCCTGGACGTCGAGCACGCGTCGCGCGAGGAGATCGCGGCCGCGCTCGCGGGCGCCGACGCGGTGGTCTTCTCCGCGGGCGCGGGCGGCGGGAACCCCGACCGCACCTACGCCGTGGACCGCGACGCGGCGATCCGTTCCGTGCAGGCCGCGGAGGCGGCCGGGGTGAAGCGCTACGTCATGGTCTCGTACCTCGGCGCCGCCCCCGACCACGGCGTCCCGGAGACGGACGCCTTCTTCCCCTACGCGGAGGCGAAGGCCGCCGCCGACGTCGCGGTGCGCGCCTCCGATCTGGACTGGACCGTGCTCATGCCGGGCCGCCTCACTCTCGACGAGCCCACGGGGCGGGTGGATCCCGTGGCCGTGCGGGCCGCGGACAACCCCGGCACGTCGCGCGCGAACGTCGCGCTGGTGGCCGCTTCGGTGCTCGACCGGCCGGACACCGTGGGGAAGGACCTGCCGTTCACCGACGGCGACGTCCGCATCGAGGAGGCCTGGACGTAGAGACGACTCGGGCCCGGCACCGTCGTTCGACGGTGCCGGGCCCGAGTGCTGTTCGCGTCAGCGCATCGCGGAGAGGATGTCCTGCACGCGGTCCTTGGCGTCGCCGAAGAGCATCGCCGAGTTGTCACGGAAGAACAGCGGGTTCTGCACGCCGGCGTAGCCGGCGGCCATCGACCGCTTGAACACGATCACGTTCTCGGCCTCCCACACCGTGAGCACCGGCATGCCCGCAATGGGGCTGCTCGGGTCCTCGGACGCGGCCGGGTTGACGGTGTCGTTGGCACCGATCACCAGGACCACGTCGGTCTCGGGGAAGTCGTCGTTGATCTCGTCCATCTCGAGCACGATGTCGTACGGCACCTTCGCCTCGGCGAGGAGCACGTTCATGTGCCCGGGCAGGCGGCCGGCAACGGGGTGGATGCCGAAGCGGACCTCGACGCCCTTCTTGCGCAGCTCGCTGGTCAGCTCGGCGACGCCGTACTGGGCCTGCGCCACGGCCATGCCGTAGCCCGGGGTGATGACCACGGACTTGGCGCCGGTGAGGAGCTCGGCGACCTGCTCGGCGTTGACCTCGCGGTGCTCGCCGTAGTCCTTGTCGTCGGCCGGGCCGGCCTCGATGCCGAAACCACCCGCGATGACGGAGATGAACGAGCGGTTCATCGCCTTGCACATGATGTAGCTCAGGTACGCACCCGAGGAGCCGACGAGCGCACCGGTGACGATGAGCAGGTCGTTGCTCAGCAGGAAGCCCGACGCGGCCGCGGCCCAACCGGAGTAGCTGTTGAGCATCGAGATGACGACGGGCATGTCGCCGCCGCCGATGGACGCGACCAGGTGCCAGCCCAGGAACAGGGCGAGCGCGGTGATGACGCCCAGCAGGATCATCGAGGTGTTGTCGCCGTGCGTGTCCCGCGAGACGTAGACCGCGGTGAGCACGATGAAGACGACGATCGAGCCGACGTTGATGTAGTTCTTGCCGGGCAGCATGAGCGGCGCCGACTTCATCTTGCCGGAGAGCTTGCGGTTGGCGACGATCGAGCCGGTCAGGGTGACCGCACCGATGAAGATGCCGATCGCGATCTCGGCCTCGTGAATGTTGGTGAGCGCGCGGACGTCGGCCGGGTTCACGCCGTCGGCGTGGAAGCCCTCGAGCGCGCCGTTCCAGCCGATGAGCACGGCCGCCAGGCCCACGAAGGAGTGGAGCAGGGCGATCAGCTCGGGCATGCCGGTCATCTCGACGATGCGCGCGCGCCAGAAGCCGATGAGCGCGCCGATGACGATGGCGCCGGCCATGAGCAGGACGGGCAGCCAGGTCAGGTCCAGCTCGGGCTTGAGGACCTTGTCGATGACCAGCGCGATGGTCGCCACCAGGGCGATGCCCATGCCGACGATGCCGTAGGTCAGGCCGCTCTTGGAGGTCTCGTGCTTGGACAGCCCGGCCAGCGAGAGGATGAACAGCAGCGAGGCGACGATGTACGCCGCAACGGAGATTGCAGTGATACTCATGGGTTACTCATGCCCCCTTGCTGAACATGGCGAGCATGCGGCGGGTGACCGCGAAGCCACCGAAGATGTTGATCGACGCGACCAGGATCGCGATCGTCGACAGCACCAGGACGGTCGTGGTGTTGGTGGCGATCTGCAGGAGAGCGCCCACCACGACGACGCCGGAAATGGCGTTGGTGACCGACATCAGCGGCGTGTGCAGCGCGTGCGCCACGTTGCCGATGACGTAGTAGCCGATGACGATCGCCAGCATGAGCACGGTGAAGTGCTGCGGCAGCGGGTTCGGCGAGAAGCTGATCAGCAGGCCGAAGAGGACGACGCCCACCAGGGTGAGCGAGACCTTCTTGGACGCCGACATCGGCTCCTTGACGGGCGCGGCCTCGACCTCGGCGGCGGGCGCGGCCTTCGGCGCGGCCGAGACCTGCACCGGCGGCGGCGGGAACAGCAGCTCGCCCGCGCGGGTCACGGTGATCGACCGCTGGACCGGGTCCTCGAAGTCGAGCACGAGCTGCCCGTCCTTCTCGGGGGTCACCAGCTTGAGCAGGTTGACGAGGTTCGTGCCGTACAGCTGCGAGGCCTGCGCGGGCAGACGCCCGGCGAGGTCGGTGTAGCCGATGATGGTGACGCCGTTGGGCGTGACGATCGCCTGGTCCTTGACGGTGCCGCCGACGTTGCCGCCGTTGGACGCCGCCATGTCGACGATGACGCTGCCGGGCTTCATCGACGCGACCATCTCCTCGGTGATGATCCGCGGCGCGGGGCGCCCGGGGATCAGAGCCGTGGTGATGATGATGTCGACGTCCTTGCACTGCTCGGCGTACAGCTGCGCCTCGCGGGCCTTGTAGTCGTCGCCCATCTCCTTGGCGTAGCCGGTGGCCGAGACCTCGGCCTCCTCGTTCTGCACGGAGAGGTACTCGCCGCCGAGCGACGCGACCTGGTCGGCCACCTCGGGGCGGGGGTCGGTGGCGCGCACGATGGCGCCGAGCGAGCCGGCGGCACCGATCGCGGCGAGTCCGGCGACGCCGGCGCCCACCACGAGCACCTTGGCCGGCGGGACCTTGCCGGCGGCCGTGACCTGGCCGGTGAAGAACCGGCCGAAGACGTGCGCGGCCTCGACGACGGCGCGGTAGCCGGCGATGTTCGCCATCGAGGACAGCACGTCCATCGACTGGGCGCGCGAGATGCGCGGCACCGACTCCATGGCGAACGCGGTCAGCTCGCGGCCGCGGAGGTCCTCGAGCAGCTCGGGGTTCTGCGCGGGCGCCAGGAGACCGGCGATGGTCGTGCCCGGCCGCATGCCGTCGAGCTGCGCGCTCGACGGGGCGTTGACGCCCAGCACGATGTCGGCGGCGCGAGCGTCACCGATCGACGCGCCTGCCTCCACGTAGGCCTCGTCCGCGAACGAGGACGCCGCACCGGCGCCCGAGTCCACGACCACCTCGTAGCCCAGCTTGATCAGCTGGGCCACCGTGGCGGGGGTTGCGGCGACGCGGGTCTCGCCCGGCTGCGCCTCTTTCAAAGCTCCGATGATCATGCGCAGCACTCCCACTGCCGACCCGCGGACGGGGTCATGGTCGGTCCACCGACGTTCATTGATTCGTTCCTGTCGTCCCTACCGGGCCGCGCGGGTGCACGCCCGGAAGTTCCGGCACCGAGGAGACTCCATGCGTGTACGACCCCGCCGCGGTGTGAACGGAGGCGAATTTACGCGGAAGGCCCGGGGTCGCCGGGCATCGCGAGGGCACGCTGGTCGCCTGATGCACAGAACAGTGGGCTGACCATAGCACGGCATAACTTACCGCTCGGTAGCCTCGTGAGCCGCATCACTCCACGGGATTCCGCCCGAGATCAGAGGCCTGCCGGGCGCTCCTCGCCGGGCAGATCGACGCTCATGTAGCGGTCGATCAGCGTGGCGAACGTGCGCAGTTCCTCGGGCGACCAATCGGCCGTCCGGGCCTCGATCCGGCGGCGCCATTCGCGGTCCGTCTCGGCCAGCACGCGCTCGGCCTTCTCGGTCAGCCGCAGCTGCCGGGAGCGGGGGTTGCCCGGGTCCACGTCGCGGGTGATGAGGCCCCGTCGTTCCAGACCCGCGAGCTGCCGGCTGGCGGTGGACTTGTCGATGGAGACGGCCTCCGCGAGGTCGACGGCGCGGATGCCCGGGGACTCGTGCAGGACGAACAGCAGCGTGAAGTCGACGTAGGAGACCTCCGCGCCCACGAACCGCGCGTCGCTGCGGATCCGCTTGGCCAGCCCGACGATGCCCCGGACGATGAGGTCGACCTCGTCGTGGGGCGCCGCCGGGCCGTCGGACATCAGTAGCCCCGGTCGGCGTCGATGACGGCGAGCGGCTCCATGTCGTTGGCGAAGCGGCGGACGTTGACCTCGACGCGGGCGAGCAGCGCGGGGCGCAGGTGCTGCGGTGGGTTCGCGACGTGCGGGGTGATGATCGCGTTGGGAATCGACCACAGCGGGTGGCCGTCGGGCAGCGGCTCGGGGTCGGTCACGTCGAGGCCGACACCGCCGATCGTCCCCTTCTTCAGCGCCGCGACCAGCGCGTCCGTGTCGATGAGCGAGCCGCGCGCGACGTTGATGATCCAGGAGTGCGGCTTGAGCTGCGCGAGGACCTTCGCGTTCACCAGGGCGCGGGTCTCCGCGGTCGACGGGGCCGCCAGGATCACGTGGTCGACGGCGGGCCACACCTCGTCGAGGCGGTCGGCGGTCACCACGACGGCGTCGGAGACGTCGGTGCCCGAGCGGTTCACGGCGACCACCTTGACGCCGAGGCCGCGCAGCGCGGGGATGAGGTCGCGGCCGATGCCGCCCGCGCCGACGATCGCCACCGTCGTGCCGCCGAGGCGGCCCGTGCGGGCGGCGGCGCCCGCGGCGTCCCAGGAGGTCTCGCGCCGCCAGAGGCCGCGCACGCCGGCGAGGAGCAGCGCGATGGCCTGTTCGGCGACGGTGCCGGAGTAGGCGCCGGCGGCGGAGGTGAAGACGACCTTCGGGTTGTCCGCGATGACGCCGCTGTCGAGGAAGCCCTCGACGCCGGCGAAGGGCAGCTGCACCCAGCGCACGCTCGGGGGCAGCGCGGGCAGGGTCGCGCGGGAATCGGTCCAGACCAGGCCGTCGGCCCGGGCCAGCGGGCCGGGTTCGCCGCCGCCCGCGGTGATCGCGGCGTCGAAATCGGGATCGGGCTTCGGCCCCACGGCGATGACGGGCGCGTCGTCGAATGACATGTCGCAAAGCCTAATGAGCCCGCGTCGGCGCCGTGGCCCAGCCGCGCCGATTCGATCTGTGAAAACTGAGACTTGTGTTACCTAGTGAGTCTCAAGTTAAGATTGAGACTATGTCGACGTCCTTCCTCCACCCCGCGCAGCCGCGTCTCGCCGCGCTCCGGCGTCGCCTCGAGGCGACCCCGGTGGGCCGGCGGCTCGACGAGGTGCGGCCGACCACCACGTGGAAGGTGGTCAGCTCCGTGATCTACTCCGGCCTCATCGCCGCGCTCGTGATGGGCGCCGCGGTGCTGCTCCTCGGCGTCAAGCCGTCGAGTCCCGAGGTCGCGCCGGTGAGCTCCGTCGAGGTCGGCGACTGCGTCACCGTCTCGGGCGGCAACGCCACCCGCACCGGGTGCGACGGCGACGGCTTCAGCTTCGCCGTCGCCGAGAAGGCCGCCGCCAAGACCGCGTGCAGCCAGCCGAGCTACGCCCGCGTCGAGTCCGCGGGCTCGGTCCTGTGCGTCGTTCCCAAGCTCACGCTGGGCAACTGCTACCAGGTCAAGCCCGATACGGCGGCGACCACGGACATCCGCCCGGTCGATTGCCCGTCCGCGACGGGCAGCGCACCGTCGAACGTGATCCGGGTGATCCAGCGCGCGGCGGGCGCCCCGCTGACCTGCCGCGGCTCGTCGGCGCTGAACTACGCCGCGCCGCAGCGCGTGAGCTACTGCATCGCGCCGGTCACCTAGACCGGAACACAAAAGGAGGGCGGCCGGGGATTCCGGCCGCCCTCCTTCGTGCGCCTGGTACCTCTCAGGCGTCGAGCTGCTCAGGCATCAAGGTCTTGCGCGACGAGGGCCGCGATCGCGTCGACGGTGCCCTGATCGGCGGATTCGACGGTGACCTCCACGCCCTGCTCGGCGCCGAGGGTCATGATCATCAGCGCCGAGCCGGCGTCCACGGGCTCGCCGCCGGCGACGGACAGAGTGACCTCGTGACCCGACTCGTTGACGGCGTTCGCGATCACGGCGGCGGGGCGGGCGTGCAGGCCGACGGCCGATCCGACGGCGACGGTGGTGCTGGGCATGTCTCTCCTCGTGGGGTGTGTTCGTCTGCGCGCCGCCGGTCGGCCGCGCGAGTGGTCAGGACCAGTATTACGCGGCGACGGCCGCGGGCTGGGCGGATTCGGCGGCGGAAGCGTCCTGGCGGCCGACGGACTTGGCCGCGACGACCGCCACCGCGCTCACCACGACGCCGGCGGCGAGGGCGATGAGGAACTTCCACCAGGTGCCGTTCATGGCGAACAGCACGAAGACGCCGCCGTGCGGGGCGCGCAACTGAGCACCGAGCGCCATGGACAGGCCGCCCGTGACGGCGCCGCCGAGCATCATCGACGGGATCACCCGCAGCGGGTCGGCCGCGGCGAACGGGATGGCGCCCTCGGAGATGAACGACGCACCGAGGAACCAGGCCGCCTTGCCGTTCTCCCGCTCGGGTTCGGTGAACAGGCCCGGGCGCAGGACGGTGGAGGCGAGGGCGAGCGCCAGGGGCGGCACCATGCCCGCGGCCATGACGGCGGCCATCATCTCCCACTGCGGCACGCCGGCGGTGCTGAGCCCGATCCCGGCGACGCCGAAGGCGTACGCGGCCTTGTTCACCGGCCCGCCCAGGTCGAAGCACATCATGAGGCCGAGGACCACGCCGAGCGCGATCTTGCTGCTGCCGCTCATCCCGTTGAGGGCGTCGGTCATCGACTCGTTCACCCAGCGCAGCGGCCCGGCGAGGACCATGTACATCAGGCCACCCGTGATGAGCGTGGCGAACAGCGGGATGATCACCACCGGCATGAGGCCGCGGGCCCACTGCGGCAGCTGCAGCTTGCCGATCCACAGCGCGACGACGCCCGCGAGCAGGCCGCCGACGACGCCGCCGATGAAGCCGGCGTTGACCGTCACCGCGAGCACGCCGGCGACGAATCCCGGTGCAAGCCCGGGCCGGTCGGCGATGGCGTAGGCGATGTAGCCCGCGAGCACCGCGACCATGAGGCTCATCGCCGCCTGGCCCGTCGCGAAGCTGACCGAGCCGAGGTACTGCAGTAGCCCGCCCGGAGGCAGGTTCCAGAGCGAGTTGTGCAGCGCGAAGTAGGCACCGTCGGACGTGCCCTCGGACACCGTGCTGTTCCCGATCTCGTACCCGCCCAAAAGGAAACCGAGCGCGATGAGCAGGCCGCCCGCCGCGACGAACGGGATCATGTAGCTGACGCCGGTGAGCAGCGCGCGCTTGAGCTGACCGCCCAGCCCCTGCTGTGCGGGTGCGGATTCGGCGCTCGCGGCGGCGTCCCCGTCGACGGTGGCGGCGTGCGGGTCGCTCGCCGCCGCGACGGCCTCGGCGATCATCGCGTCCGGCTCGTTGATGCCGCGCTTGACGCCCGACGTGATCACGGGCTTGCCGGCGAAGCGCTCGCGGCCCTTGACGCCCACGTCGGTGGCGAAGAGGACGGCGCCCGCGTCGGCGATGGTCTGCGCCGACAGCGGCGTGGAGCCGGAGGAGCCCTGCGTCTCGACGGTCAGCTCGACGCCCGCGCGCTCGGCGGCCAGCTTCAGGGCATCGGCGGCCATGTAGGTGTGCGCGATCCCCGTGGGGCACGCCGTGATCGCCACCAGCGAGGGCTTGCCCGACGGTGCCGGCTCCGCGGCCGGGGCCGGGGCGGCAGCCGCAGCGGCGGCGGGAGCGGCGGCGGGAGCGGCGGGCTTGGGTTCCGCCGGCTTCGGGGCGATGACCTCCTCGACGAGGGCGACCACCTCCTCCGGCGTGGCGGCGGCGCGGAGCGCGGCGGTGAACTCGGGTCGCACCAGCGCACGGGCCAGCGCGCTGAGCAGCTTCATGTGCTGCGAGCCGCCGGATTCCGGTGCGGCGATGAGGAAGACGAGGTCCGCACCGCCGTCGGGGGCGCCGAAGTCGACCTTCGGGTCGAGTCGCGCGAAGCCGAGGCTCGCGGCGGTGACGGCCGCGGCGCGGCAGTGCGGGATCGCGATGCCGCCCGGGAGGCCGGTGGCCGACTGGGCCTCGCGGGCGAGCGCCGCCTCGACGAGCCCGTCGACGGAGGAGGAACGGCCGGCGTCGGTGATGCGGCCGGCGAGGTAGGCGATCACCTCGGACTTGTCGGTGCCGGCCGAGACGTCGAGCGCGACCAGCTCGGGCGCGATGATCGATTCGGTCATGGGGGTGTTCTCCGGTTCTGCTGATGGATCGTCGGGAGCTACAGA
Organism: Tsukamurella tyrosinosolvens; assembly: GCF_900104775.1. Taxonomy (NCBI): domain Bacteria; kingdom Bacillati; phylum Actinomycetota; class Actinomycetes; order Mycobacteriales; family Tsukamurellaceae; genus Tsukamurella; species Tsukamurella tyrosinosolvens. The sequence continues at coordinate 235,032 of NZ_FNSA01000003.1, read as the reverse complement.
GCGATGACCCGCACGTCGGCGACGGCGAGTTCCTCCGGTCGGGGCGCCTGGGTGCCCGGCAGTGCTGCGGCCGCGGCGCCGTACGCGACCGCGAGGGAAAGACGCCGCGGCGGCGTGGCGCCGCGCGCGTGGGCGATGAGGTAGCCGGCGAGGGAGCTGTCGCCGGCGCCGACGGTGCTGCGCACCGTGATCGGGGGCGGTGTCGCGGCCCAGGCGCCCTCGGCGGTGACGAGGAGCGCGCCCGCCGCGCCGAGCGTCGCGAGCACGGCACCGCCGGTGCGGCGCTGCAGTTCGCCCGCCGCGTCCCGGACGGGCGCGAGATCGCCCGCCGCCGCGCGGTTCTCGAACTCGGCGCCGGCCTCGGCGCCGCGGCCCACGAGCTCGGCCAGCTCCTCGGCGTTGGGCTTGAGCAGCGCGACGCCGCGCACCGCGGACGCCGCGAGCGCCGCGCCGGAGGTGTCGACGGCGATGCGCGGGCCGTCCGGCTGCCCGCTGAGGCGCTCGGCGAGACGGGCGTACCAGTCGTCCGGAAGACCGGGCGGCAGCGAGCCGCACAGGGCGAGCCAGGCGGCACCGTCGGCGGAGGTGACGATCGCGTCCTCGAGCGCCCGCACCGCCTCCGGCGCGAGCGGCGCCCCGGGCGCGTTGAGCTTGGTGGTGGTGCCGTCGGGTTCCGTGACGGTGATGTTGCTGCGCACCTCGTGGCCGACGGCGACCGGGATCGCCGGGACGCCGAGGCGCGAGAGCCCGACGAGCAGCGGATCCCCCTGATCGGCGGGGAGCAGGGCGACGGTGCCCTCCCCCGCGGCGTGCACCACGCGGGAGACGTTGACGCCCTTGCCCCCGGGATCGGCGGCGGCGCCCGCGGCGCGGTGCACGGCGCCTCGCTGCAGCGGCCCGCCGAGGACGACGAGCCGGTCGAGGCTGGGGTTGGCGGTGACGGTCACGATCATCGGGTGGCGACCTCGACGTTCACGCCGTGGTCGGCGAGCGCCGCCGCGAGCGGGCCGGTGGGTGCGGCATCGGTGACCAGCACGTCGATCGCGTCCAGTGCGGCGAAGGCGACGAGGCTCTCCCGCGCGAACTTGGACGAGTCGGCGACGAGGACCACGAAGTCGGCGGCGCGGACCATCGCGGTCTTCACCGCGGCCTCGTCGGCGTCGGGCGTGGAGAGGCCCCGCTCAGCACTGAGCCCGTTGGCGCCGAGGATGGCGACATCGGTCCGCAGTCCCGCGATCTCGGCGACGGTGCCGGCGCCGACCGCCGCCTGCGTGAGCCCGCGGACGCGGCCGCCGAGGAGCCGCAGCTCGACGGCCTCGCGGGTGGACAGGGTGGCCGCCACGGGCACGGAGTTGGTGATCGCGGTGATGTGCAGGTTCCCCGGGACCTCGCGGGCGGCGGCGATGGTGGAGGTGCCCGCGTCGAAGAGGACGGAGCCGCCCGCCGGCGGCAGGAAGCGGCGGGCGGCGGCGCCGATCGCGCGCTTGGCCTCGGCGTTGGTGCCCTCGCGCTCCCCCAGGCCCGATTCGGCGCCGGCGAGGACGCCCGCGGCGACGACGCCGCCGTGCACGCGGCGGACGCCGCCGAGGCGCTCGAGGGCGTCGAGGTCGCGGCGCACCGTCTCCGGGGTGACGTCGAACCGTTCGGCCAGCTCCATGACCGACGCGCGGCCGCGCCCACCGACCAGTTCACTGATCGCGCGCTGTCGTTCCTCCGCGTACATGACCCCTCCGAGTTCGTGGGTTTCTGTGGTTATGGATTTGATTTTTCTGTTTTTACGCCTGTTTGTGTTGACAAGTCAAGAGGATTTCGTAATCTGTGTCACATGACTTCGCAGCAGTCGACCGCGCCCGGCCTCGCCACCCTCACCGGCACCCCCGTGGTGCCCGGGGTCGCCTACGCCCCCGTCATGTGGCCCGGCGCGCGCCCCGAGGTGCCGCCGCCCGTCGACCTGCCCGAGGACGACCGCGACGCCGAGGCCGCCCGCTTCTCCTCCGCGGCGCAGGCCGTGGCCGACCGGCTGCGGACCCGCGCCGCGCAGGCACAGGGCGCCGCGGCGGAGGTCCTCGGCGCGAACGCCGGCCTCGCCTCCGACAAGGCCTGGATCGGCACCACGGAGAAGCTGATCCGGGCCGGCACCCCCGCCGCCAACGCCGTGGCCGCCGCGACCGACCAGTTCGCGGACATGTTCACCAAGCTCGGCGGCCTCATGGCCGAGCGCGTCACCGACCTGCGCGACGTACGCGATCGTGTCGTCGCCGAGCTGCTCGGCGGGCCGGAGCCCGGCGTCCCGGTGCCGGACGCACCGTCGATCCTGCTGGCCGACGACCTCGCCCCGGCCGACACCGCCGGCCTCGACCCCGCGCTCATCGTGGGGATCGGCACCCGGCTCGGCGGCCCGACCAGCCACACCGCGATCATCGCCCGCCAGCTCGGCATCCCCTGCATCGTCGGGCTCGCGGGCGCGGGCACCGTCGACGCCGGCACGCCCGTGCTGCTCGACGGCGGCGCGGGCACCGTCACCGTCGACCCGGAGGAGAGCGAGGCCCGGATGCGCGTCGCGGAGTCGGCCCGGGAGGCCGCCGAGGTCGCGCGGTGGCGCGGGCCCGGGCACACGTCGGACGGGGCCGCCGTCGCGGTCCTGGCGAACGTGCAGGACGGGGCCACGGCGCGCAGCGCCGCCGAGCGGCAGGTCGAGGGCGTGGGCCTGTTCCGGACCGAGCTCGCCTTCCTCGACCGCGCCGACGAGCCGTCGGTCGAGGAGCAGGCCGCGCTGTACCGCGAGGTGATCGACGCCTTCCCCGGGCAGAAGGTCGTGATCCGCACGCTGGACGCGGGCTCCGACAAGCCGCTGAAGTTCGTCGATCACGGCGAGGAGGAGAACCCCGCGCTGGGGGTGCGCGGCATCCGCATCGCGGAGGGCGACCCCGGGCTGCTGGACCGGCAGCTGGACGCGATCGCCGCCGCGGCCGAGGGTGCCACCGCGCAGCCGTGGGTGATGGCGCCGATGATCGCCACCGCCGCGGAGGCCCGGGACTTCGCCGCGAAGTGCCGCGCGCGCGGGCTGACCGCGGGCGTCATGGTGGAGGTCCCCGCCGTCGCGCTGTGCGCCGACGCCGTGCTGGCCGAGGTGGACTTCGCCTCCCTGGGCACCAACGACCTCACGCAGTACGCCATGGCCGCGGACCGGATGAGCACCGAGCTCGCCGCGCTCACCGACCCGTGGCAGCCCGCGGTGCTGCGGCTGATCCAGCTGACGGCCCGAGCGGGCATCGACGCGGACAAGCCCGTGGGCGTGTGCGGCGAGGCCGCGGCCGACCCGCTGCTCGCCTGCGTGCTCGTCGGGCTCGGGGTGACCTCGCTGTCGTGTGCGGCCGGCGCCGCCGCGGCCGTGGGCGCCCGGGTCGGCTCCGTGACGCTGCAGCAGTGCCGGTGGGCCGCCGAGGCCGCCGTCGCCGCGCCGGACCCGCAGGCCGCGCGGGAGGCGGCGCGCGCCGCATTGTCCTGAAACCTGTCGGTCCCCGGTGCTAGACCTGAGACGTCGCGGGTGCAGAGGGCGCCCGGCATCGGGCGAGGAGCCGACATGATCGACCACTTCGGGATCAACTGTGCCGACCTGGACGCCGCGAAGCGGTTCTACGACGGGGTGCTCGCCGTGCTCGGCTCGCGCCGGCTCATGGACTTCGACGTGGCCGTCGGCTACGGCGCCGAGCAGCCCGTCTTCTGGATCTCCGGCGCCGCCGAGGGCTCCTCGAATCGGGAGGCGCACATCGCCTTCGCCGCACCGGACACCGGCACCGTCGACGAGTTCCACCGCGTCGCGCTCGAGCTGGGGGCGGAGTCGCTGCACGCGCCGCGCCTGTGGCCCGAGTACCACCCGGGGTACTACGGCGCCTTCGTCCGCGACGCGGACGGCAACAACGTGGAGGCGGTCTTCCACGGGGCCGCGTAGAACCGGAATTCCAGGGATGTTCCGGTCGGGTTCACCCCGCCCGGAATACATCGGACCGCAGTCCGGTTATGCTCGATGAGTCGTGAGAGTTCAACCATCGAAGGAGCATTTCCCCATGAGCAACGTCCTCCCCGCCGGCACCTACGTCGTCGACCCGGTCCACTCGTCCGTCGAGTTCTCCGTGCGCCACCTGATGGTGAGCAAGGTCAAGGGCCGCTTCGACGAGTTCAGCGGCACGATCACGGTCGCCGAGGACGGCAGCGCGTCGCTCTCCGCCGAGGTCGACGTGACCTCCGTGAACACCCGCAACGCGCAGCGTGACGCCCACATCCGCACCGCCGACTTCTTCGACGCCGAGAACCACCCGAAGGCGACGTTCCTCTCGACCGGCGTCGCGGAGAAGGGCTCGAACTACGTGCTCACCGGCGAGCTGACCCTGCGCGGCATCACCAAGCCCGTGCAGTTCGACCTCGAGTTCCTCGGCACCAACCCCGGCATGGGCCAGGGCGAGGTCGCCGCGTTCGAGGCGTCCACCGTGATCACCCGCCAGGACTTCGGCATCTCGATCGACATGCCGCTGGAGACCGGCGGCAAGGTGATCGGCGACAAGATCACCCTCACGCTCGACATCGAGGCCCTGCGCCAGGCCTGATCCGCAGCGCGAACGAAGCCCCCGACCGCCGGTGCGCGGTGCGGGGGCTTCGTCGTCGAGCTCAGTGGTGACTCAGCAGCGACTCAGTAGTGGAAGGTGTCCGACGGTGCCGGGGCGTGCTCGCCGTCCAGGCCGTCGGCGACGACGATGCCGTAGGCGCGGGCCAGGTCGAGGATCTTCGTGGCGCGCGCGATACGCGGCAGGTCCGAGCCGTTGCGGATCTCGCCGCCGTCGCGGTCGAAGTCCGCGAAGAACTCCCGCGACCAGCGGATGTCCTCGGGCGAGGGGCTCAGGCCCTCGTTCACCGGGTGGCACTGGTCGGGGGTGAGGCAGATCTTGCCGGTCATGCCGAACTCGGCGGAGACCGCGGTGGCCTCCGTCAGCAGCAACCCCTTGGATCCGACGGTCGGCCCGTCGATCGCGCCCGGCAGGTGCGCGGCCTTGGCGGCGATGGTGAAGCGCGAGCGGGCGTAGGCCAGCGTCGTCGGGTCGCCGCCGAAGCCCGTGTCGCGGCGGAAGTCGCCGATGCCGAAGGCCAGGCGGAACGTGCCCTTGGCCGACGCGATCTCGCTGATCCGCTCCAGCCCGCGCGCGGTCTCCACCAGCGCGACGATGAGCGTGTCGGGCAGCCGCTTGGCCGTCTCGGTCACGTGGTCCATCGACTCGACCATCGCCAGCATGACCCCGCCGAGGTGCTTCGCCTCGCGCAGCGCCTCGAGGTCGTCGGCCCACCACTGCGTGCCGAAGCCGTTGACGCGGACCCAGCCGTCGTTCGGCGTCCCGTCGACCTCGCGGCTGAGCCAGTCGACCACGTTGTTCCGCGCGGCCACCTTGTCCTTGGGCGCGACGGCGTCCTCGATGTCCAGCACCACGATGTCCGCGCGCGACCGGGCCGCCGCGTCGAAGCGCTCGGGCTGCGCGGCGTTGACCAGCAGCCAGCTGCGCGCGAGCACGGGATCGATGCGGAAACCGAGGGGCTCGTCGGTATCGGCTGTCGTGGGGGTGAGCGGGGCCGGCGGGGTCATGAGGGCTGCAACCTCGACTCTCTCGTGTGGGTTCGCTGAAAAGCGTACCGATACGCCGGAAGGCCCCGGGCAGGTGCCCGGGGCCTTCCTTGCGATCGTTCGATCAGCGCGGGATCAGTTGAACCAACCCGTGCGCTGCATCTGCCAGACCTGGTCGCTCCAGTAGCCCCAGGTGTGGGTGCCCACCGACGAGAAGTCGTAGTGAGCGCTCACGCCGGCCTTGTCGGCGGCGGCCTTGAAGGCCTCCGACTGCGACTTGGCGAGGATCTCCAGCGGCACGCCCTGAACGATGTCGGCGGGCGACGGGTTCGGGGTGTACTTGCCGGGCTCACCGGTCGAGGCGGTGATCCAGAGCTTGGTGCCCTTCAGGCGACCGACCTGCACGGTCGGGTCGTTCTTCGCCCAGTTGGCGTCGAACGGGCCGCCCCACATGTCGAGGACGTTGTAGCCGCCCGCGTCCAGCATGGCGACGCCCACGGCGACCGGCATGCCGGGGGCCGAGGTGTTCAGGAAGCCCGACAGCGCGGCGGCGCGCTTGTAGACGCCCGGGTTGTTCGCGGCGTTGATGAGGGCGGCGCCGCCACCCATCGAGATGCCGACGAGCGAGAGGTTGCTCGAGAAGCCGCGCGACTTGATGTAGTTCGGCAGGCTCGACGCGAGGAAGTTGCCCCAGGTGGCCTTGTAGGTGCCGTTGCCGTGCTTGGAGGTGTTCGCCCAGTTCGTGTAGAAGCTGGCCGTGCCGCCGACGGGCATGACGACGTTGACGCCCTTCTGCGACAGGAAGGCGACGTTCGAGTCGCGCTCCCAGCCGGAGACGTCCTGCGTGGCGCGCAGACCGTCGAGCAGGACGACGGTCGGGGCCTTCGCCGGGTCGGTCGTGGTCGAAGCCCACGAACGCACCGTGACGGCCGGCATGCCGGCTCCGTCGACCTTCTCGGACTTGAAGCCCTTGGGCGGGTTCTTCGCCGACCCCGGACCCCAGGCGCCGGCGACGCCGGCACCCATACCGGCGAGGGCGGGCACCATGGCCGCGGTGAGAACCGCCGCACCCGCTCGCTTACCCCAGGCTGCTCGCATTGCTGACCTCTCCTTTTTCACACGGAATCTCCGCGCAGTAGCTGGTGGACCGGACGGATGGTCGCACTCGACCAGCCTTGTCACAGCCGTCACTCTAACATCGTTCGTCACACATGTCACATGTTTCACATAAGTCACATGAGCGACACTCTCCCTGGATCTCATCGAAATCACAGGGTAAGGCGTTACACACCCTCCCGGTTTCCTCAGGAAAGTCGTCCACCTCACAATACGACAAGCGGCCCCGTTCGTCCGAACGAGGCCGCCTGTCGTGTGATCTGTTCGTGCAATCGCGAAGGATTACTTCGAGAACCAGCCGGTGCGCTGCATCTGCCACACCTGGTCCTGCCAGTAGCCCCACGTGTGGGTGCCGGCCGGCGGGAAGTCGAAGTGCGCCTTGGACAGGCCCGCACGCTTGGCCGCACCCTCGAAGGCGCGCGACTGCGACAGCGCGAGCCACTCGAGCGGCACGCCCTGGATGACGTCGGCCGGGCCCGGGTTCGGGGTGTACTTGCCGAAGACGCCGTTGCCGGCCGAGATCCACAGCGGGATGTTCTTCAGGCGGTTCACCTGCACGGTCGGGTCGTTCTTCGCCCAGCGGGAGTCGAACGGGCCGCCCCACATGTCGAGGCCGGCGTTGTAGCCGCCCGAATCGAGCGAGGCGATGCCGACGGCGATCGGGACGCCGGGCGCCGAGATGTTGTTCAGGCCGGAGAGCGAGGCGGCACGCTTGTAGTAGCCGTTCGACTCGACGGTGTTGATGATCGCGGCGCTACCGGACATCGACAGGCCGACCAGCGAGACGTTGTCGCTGAAGCCGAGGCTGCGGATGTACTGCGGGAGGCTGTTCTTGAGGAACGACGCCCAGGTGTAGCGGTAGGCCTGGCGGTTCGTCGAGGACGGGCCCTGCCAGTCGGTGTACCAGCTCGAGGTGCCGCCGACGGGCGTCACGACGTTGATGCCCTTCTGCGACAGGAAGGCCACGTTGGAGTCGCGCTCCCAGCCCGAGACGTCCCAGGTGGCGCGCAGACCGTCGAGCAGCACGACGGTGGGGGCCTTCTTGGGGTCGGTGGTGGTCGAGGCCCAGCTGCGGACCTTGACGTTCGGCATGCCCGCGCCGTTGACGAAGGCCTGCTTGAAGCCCTTCGGCGGGTTCTTGGCGTTGCCGGGGCCCCAGGCGTTCGCGGCGCCCGTGCCGGCGATCGTCAGGGCCGGAATGGCAGCCACGGTGACCGCGGCGGCGGTGGCCTTCTTGGCCCAGCCGTTGCGCATACGCATACGAGACTCTCTTCCTCAGTGTTTCCGCCCGGTGGGCGCGTGCAAACCGCCTGCGCGGCGCCGGCGTACCGGCCCCGTCGGTACCACAGGAGGACCCCGTGGCACAGCAACGCGAGCGATTCAGTGCTCGTCAGGCACTGTATGCGAGATCTCAGTTCCTGACAAACTCTTAGTCGGAGCGCCGCGTCACCCTGTTACAACCACTGGTGAAGATCGATGCGCCGAGGCAGGTCAGCGCTGTACATGAGGTGTTTTTCGGTCTCGATCACGCCGGTTTCGTTTCCCCGATGCTCTCAGCTTCCGCCCAGACTCATGCCCTGCGGGAGGGTGTCGGGGCACCGTCGGACCCCGTACCGTCGGGGCGTGTCGTTCACGCTTCCCGACCTCTCCGATTCCCCCGCCGAGCGCTACGCAGAGCTCGCCGCCTACGCCCGTGCGCTCGTCGACGGCGAGCCCGATCGCATCGCCAACGCCGCGAACCTCTCGGCGCTCGTCAAGGCGACGGTGCCCGACCTCAACTGGGTGGGCTTCTACTTCTACGACGGTGCCGAGCTCGTCGTCGGGCCCTTCCAGGGACTCCCGGCGTGCATCCGCATCCCCCTGGACCGCGGTGTGTGCGGCGCGGCCGCGCGCACGCGGACCACGCAGCGGGTCGACGACGTGCACGCCGTGCCGGACCACATCGCCTGCGACGGGGCGACCAACTCGGAGCTCGTCGTGCCCCTGGTCCGCGACGGCGAGCTGATCGGCGTCTTCGACCTCGACAGCGAGCGGACGGCGCGGTTCACCGACGACGACCAGCGCGGCCTCGAGGCGGTCGCCGCGGTCTTCGTCGACGCGCTGCGGTAGGCCGATCCGGTCAGGCGTCGGCGAGCGGGCTGAACTGGATCCCGGCGATCCGCCACGCCCCGTCGCGCTGCACCCACGTCTGCGAGACGCGGGTCGCGATCCGCACGTCGTGTCCCGACGAGTCGGCGTGGTTGCGCTGCACGCACCGCACGATCGCGGCCGACGGGTACAGCCGCACGTCCATCTCGTCGACGTCGAGCTCGTGGTAGCGGAAGTGATCGTGGCGCGCGATCCACTGCGCCTTGTCGAGCACGAATCCCTTCGGCCCGATCGACAGGAAGTCGGCGTCGATCAGGTCGTCCAGGGCGGCTCGGTCGTCGCGGAGCTCGGCATCGTCGAATCGCTGCTGGGCGGCGACGACGGCGTCCCGGTCTGTCATGGGTTCCTCCTCGGGTCGGTGGGCGCGCCTCAGTCGGCGACCCAGTCCATGTGGTCGATCCAGTGGTCGAGCAGCGCCCGATCGCCCTGCACGACGAGTCCCTCGGCGGCGGCGAGCGGCCGGCGCCTGCTCAGCACGAGCAGCAGCTCGACGGCCGGGCCGCGCAGGGTGACGTCGGCCGGCGCGGCAGCGCGCTCCAGGCCGACCCCGTCCGGTCCGCGCCGTGCGAGCCAGCCGCCCGCCGCATCGGTGGGGGCGAAGCACAGGGTCTGGCCCGCGCCGCGCACGGCGGCCGCGAAATCCGGCCGGTTCGTCCAGTAGCCGGCGGAGGTGAGGGTGTCGAGCCAGTCGTCGACCGCGGCCGCGGCGTACTCGGGCCGCAGCGCGTAGGCCAGGTCCAGCGCGGCCGCGGCATCCGCGCGGTGCACGCAGGCCTCGCCGAACAGCCGGCGCGACCAGAAGGGCACGCCCGCGGCGGCGCCGGAGGGGTCCCACACGGGCGTGGTGTCGGTGACCGGGGCGAACGCGTCCCGCGCGGCGACCGCGTTGGCGTTCAGCCAGTCCCGCCAGGCGGCCGGGTCGGCGGGCGCCGGCTCCTGGTCGGCGAAGGCCGCCCCGGGGTCCGTGAGCCTCCCCGCGACGAGCAACCGGACCATGCGCTGCGTGGCGCCGACGTGCTCGACCAGGTCCGCGAGCGTCCATTTCGGTGCGGTCGGCACCGGCGTCGCCGGCTCCCGCGCGTGCACCCAGTCCGCGAGGATGCCGGTCTGTTCGACGACCGCGTCCAGGTAGGTCTCGGTGTGCATCGTCGCTCCTCCTGCGTTCGGGCCGGTGGTGGTGCGTCATCCGCCATGTTAGAGTAACTCTAACTTTAGAGCAACAGTAACTATTCGAGGAGGCGCGCGTGACGCAGCAGGTCGGTCTGCGCGAGCAGAAGAAGATCGACACGCGGCGGCGGATCCAGGACGTGGCCCTCACGCTGTTCGCCGACCGCGGCTTCGACGGCGTCACCGTCACCGAGGTGGCCCGGGAGGCCGGCGTCTCCCCCGCCACCGTCTTCAACTACTTCCCCACCAAGGAGGACCTGGTCCTGCACGGCATGGCGGAGTACGGCGAACGCCTGATCGCGACGCTGCGCGACCGCGCACCGGGCACCTCTGTGCTCGGTGCCTTCCGTGCGCACCTCCTCGAACCGCGCGGCCTGCTCGCGGACGACGATCCCCGCGCGACGGCGGGGCTGGTGCGCGTGCGCGAGATCATCGCCGCCAGCCCCGCGCTGCGGGCCCGCGAGCTCCTCATCGCCGAGGCCACGGCGACGGATCTCGCTGAGCTCCTCGCGGAGGACTCCCCGGGCGCGATCCGCGCCCGGGCCCTCGCGACCGCGGCGGTCGGCATCACGCAGGCGATGACCCTCGAGGTCCACCGCCTCGCGGCGACCGGGCTGACCGGTGCCGCGATCGCCACGATCGTGCTGCCCGAGGGGGCCGCGGCGGTCGACGTCCTCATCCGCGGCCTCGCACCCATTCCCGCCGAACCCGACGGAGACGGACCGACGTAGAAGGAGAGCCCCGTGAGAATCAGCCTGTCCGTGACGAATCCGTCGTTCCCCGAAGGCCCGCTGCCCGGCCTGCTCCGCGTCGCCGCGATGGCCGACGACGCGGCCTTCGACACGCTGTGGGTGGCGGACCACCTGCTGCAGGTCGACCCGACCGCGCCGCCCGAGGACCACGATCATCTCGAGGCGTACACGACCCTCGGTCACCTCGCCGCGCGGACCGAGCGGATCCGGCTGGGCGCCATGGTCTCCCCCGCGACCTTCCGCCCGCCGTCGGTGCTGATCGCGGCCGTCACCACGCTCGCCCTCCTCTCCGGCGGCCGCGCGTGGCTCGGACTCGGGGCGGGCCACCACGGCGCCGAGGCGGCCGACATGGGCCTGCCGTTCCCCGACGCCCGCACGCGGCTCGACGCCACGGAGGACACGCTGCGCCTCGCCCACCGGATCTGGTGCGGCGACGAATCCCCGTTCCCCGGTACGACGGTGCGCTGCGAGCGGCCCCGGCTGTCGCCGCTGCCCGCCGCCCGGCCGCCGATCCTGGTCGGCGGGGCCGGCGAGCGCCGCACCCTGCGGCTGGTGGCCCAGTACGCCGACGCCTGCAACGTCTTCGACATCCCCGACGAGGGCGCGACCGTCCGGCGCAAGCTCGCGGTGCTCGCCGGGCACTGCCGGGACCTCGGCCGGGCACCGTCGGACATCGAGACGACGCTGAGCACGCGGCTCGGCCCCGCGGAGACCGCGGCCGAGCTCGCCGCGCGCGCCCGGACCGCCGCGGGGTGGGGCGTCGATCACCTCGTGCTCGGCGTCTCGCGGCCGTGGACGCCCGACGCGATCGAGGTGGCCGCGGCCGCTGCGCAGGAGGTCGCCGACGTGTCCGCTGCCCCGTGGCACTCGGCCTGACCGTCGCGACGGCGCACCGTCGGCCCCTCCCTAGCGGGACGCGCACCGCCTCCGCGCGCCGTGCACTCCCCCTGTCCATGGACATGGGGGGAGCGCCGCCCCGCTAGGGACGGCATCGAGCGCAGCGAGGCCTAGAAGCCGCGGCCCGGGTTGAGGAGGTTCTTCGGGTCCCAGACGGCCTTGATGCCGCGGTGCAGCTCGAGGACGTCCTCGGACAGTTCCTCGCCCACCCAGCGGGCCTTGAGGACGCCGACGCCGTGCTCGCCCGTGAGGGTGCCGCCGAGGGCGAGGGCGGCCTGGAACACCTCGTCGGCGGCGTCCCAGATGGCCTGGGGCACCTCGCGCTCGTCCTTCGGATAGATCAGCGTGGGGTGCAGGTTGCCGTCGCCCGCGTGCGCGCACGTGGGAATGTCGACGTCGTACTTCGCGGAGATCGCCTCGATGCGGGCGAACATCTCCGGCAGCTGCGAGCGGGGCACGCCCACGTCCTCGGAGAAGATGTTGCCCGCGTGCTCGTAGGCGTGGAAGGCGGCGCGGCGCACGGCCAGCAGCTCGGCCGCTTCGACGGGATCGTCGGAGACCACGGTGTAATGCGCTCCGGCGGCCTCGAACTCGCGGGCCAGCACCTCGGCGTCCGCGGGCGTCGAGCCCTGGCCGATGAGCATCGCCCGGGTCTCGTCCTCGAGGCCGAAGGGGCGCAGCGCCTCCACGCACTCGAGCGTGCGGCGGTCCATGAGTTCCATGAGCGCGGGTACGACGCCCGTGCCGACCACGGCCGCGACGGCGGCCGCGGCGCTCACGACGTCCGGGAACGAGGCGGCGACGGTCGTCGGCGGGATCACCGGCGCCGGACGGAGTTTGACGGTGACCTCGGTGACGATGCCGAGGGTGCCCTCGCTGCCGACGAGCAGCTGGGTCAGGTCGTAGCCGGTGACGCCCTTGACCGTGCGCCGACCGGTCCGGATGATCCGGCCGTCGGGCAGCACGACCGTCAGCCCGAGCACGTACTCGCGGGTGACGCCGTACATGACGCAGCGCAGGCCGCCGGCATTGGTCGCGACGTTGCCGCCGATGGAGCAGATCTCGAACGACGACGGGTCCGGCGGGTACATCAGCCCGTGCTCACGGACCGCGCGGTCGAGGTCGGCGTTGAGGACGCCGGCCTCCGCGCGGGCGTACTGATCCGCCACGTTAATCTCGAGCATCGCGTTCATCTTCGCGAGCGAGATGATCACGCAGCCCTCGATGGCGCTGGCGCCGCCGGCGAGGCCGCTGCCCGCGCCGCGCGGCACGATGACCACGTCGTTGGCGTAGCACCAGGCCGCCGCGGCGGCGACGTCCTCGGTGGTCTCGGCGAGCACGACCGCGAGCGGGACGGCGCCGTGCACCGGCGAGCAGTGGTCGACGGCGTACGCCGCGGTCACGTCCGGGTCCGTGAGGACTGAACCCGTGAGCTGCGGAAAGCCTTCCAGCGACGCCATTTACATCGGCATGAGGTAGGTGCGGCGCGGCACGCGCTGCAGCTCCTTGTCGCGCAGCTGCGCGATCGACTTGCGGATCAGCAGGCGGGTCTCCTTCGGCTCGATCACGCCGTCGATGTACCCGCGCTCGGCCGCCAGCCACGGCGTCGCCATGAACTGGTTGTAGAAGTCGATGAAGGCCTGCCGGATCGCGGGGCCGTTCTCGCCGGCCTCCTCGATCTCGCGCCGCTTGATGATCGCGGCCGCGCCCTCGGCACCCATCACGGCCAGGCGCGCCGTCGGCCACGCGAAGACGAAGTCGGCACCCAGCTGCTTGGAGCCCATCACGGCCCACGCGCCGCCGTAGGACTTGCGCAGGATGATGGTGACCTTCGGGACGGCCGCCTCGACGTAGCTGAAGATGAACTTGCCCGACCGGCGGATGGTGCCGATCTTCTCCTCCTCGACGCCGGGCAGGATGCCGGGGACGTCCACGAGGAAGACGAGCGGGATGTTGAACGAGTTGCACAGGCGCACGAACCGCGCGGCCTTCTCCGAGGCCTGCGTGTCGAGCGTGCCGGCCATGTGCATCGGCTGGTTCGCGACGACGCCGACGGGCTGGCCGTCGACGCGGGCGAAGCCGGTCACGATGTTCGGCGCCCACAGCTCGGCGTACTCGAGGAAGTCGCCGTCGTCGAAGACCCGCAGGATCACGTCGTGGATGTCGTAGCCGGCGGTGTCGGCGTCCGGGATGATCGACTCGAGCGAGAGGTCCGAGTCGGTGAGCTCCGGCTCCAGCCCCGGGTTGACCAGCGGCGCGCGCTGGTGGATCGAGTCCGGCATGAAGCCGAGGTAGCGCTTGACCCAGTCGAAGGCCGCCGCCTCGTCGACCGCGACGTGGTGCAGGTTGCCCCACTGGGCCTGCTTGACCGCGCCGCCGAGGTCCTCCGCGGAGGTGGTCTCGCCCGTGGTCGGGCGGATCACCTCGGGGCCGGTGACGAACATGTAGGTGTTGTCCTGCACGCCGACGAGGACGTCGGTGTTGGCGGGCGCGTAGACCGCGCCGCCCACGCAGGTGCCGAGGATCATGGAGATCTGCGGGACCTGGCCGCACAGGCCGTCCTGGTGGCGGCCGAGCTCGGCGTACCACGCGATCGACGTGGCCGCGTCCTGGATGCGGGCGCCGCCCGAGTCGTTGATGCCGACCACCGGCAGGCCCGCGGCCGCCGCGAAGTCGTACAGCTTGACCATCTTGCGGCCGAACATCTCGCCGACGGTGCCGGCGCCGACGGTCTGGTCGTGGCTGAAGGCCGCGACCTTCCGGCCGTTGACCAGGCCGTAGCCGATGACCACGCCGTCCTTGATCTTGTCGTCGCCGGGCGACTTCGCGAGCTGATCCAGCTCGACGAAGGTGCCCGCGTCGAACAGCATGTTCATCCGCGCACGCGCGCTGGGCAGGCCCTTCGCGTCGCGGCGGGCACGCGCCCGCTCGCTGCCGGGATCCTTGGCCGCCTCGAGGCGGCGGTACAGATCCTCGAGCTTGCCCGCGGTGGTGCTGAGGTCGACCTGGTCCGATACGTCCGTCACGTCTGTCACCCTATCCCCTGCCCGGAGCTCACCGGCCGCCGTCGGCCCGGTTGAGCTCGTCCGCCATGTGCGTCGCGATCTTGCCGATGTACGGCTCGCCGATGAGCTGCAGGTGGTCGCCGCCGATCTTGACGATCCGCAGGTCCTCGACGACCGGACCCCAGCCGCCGTCCGGCGCGATGTCCGCGAAGTTCGGCTCCAGCTCGACGGCGCCGTCGTGCATGCGGTCCGCGCGGTACAGCGTGACCGTGCCGCCGAACTTCCCGTAGTCGGCCGGGTTCACCTTGATCAGCATGCGGTTGTCCACGAAGGACGTGCGCTGATGCTCGATCATCGACGTCGGGATCTTCTTGTCGGACAGCTGCACCAGCTCCATGATGATCCGGAACTGGCCCTCGTCGTCGGCCGCGTTGAGGCGGTCCATGGGCAGCTCGATCTCATCGCCGATGTCGTAGTTCTTGCGCGCGAACTTCTCCCAGCGCTCCAGGCGGGCCTTCTTCTCGGCGGGCTCGTCGGTGAGCGGGACCTTCGGCGCCACGACGTCGAGCAGGCCGACGTACGCCACCTCCTTGCCCTCGTCCTCGAGGGCGCGCGCCAGCCCGTAGGCGAAGGCGCCGCCCAGGCTCCAGCCCGCGAGCCGGTACGGCCCCTCCGGCTGGATCTCCTTGAGCTTGGGCAGGTACTCGGCGACGCGCTCCTCGATCTCGCCCTCGACGCGCTCGAAGCCGTAGATCGGAAGGTCCTCCGGCAGCTTACGCAGCAGCGCCTCGTAGGCGGTGGTGTTGCCGCCCGCGGGGTGGAAGAGGAAGAGCGGCGCACGGTCCGTGTTCTCCGGCTTGCGGAGCGTACGGACGAAGCCGTCCACCGGGGTCGCCTCGTTCATGACGGCGCCCACGTAGGTGGCCATCTCCTCGATGTTCTTCGAGTCGATGACGTCCTCGATGTCGATCTCGCCGCCGGCGCGCTCCGACAGGCGCGCGGTCAGCTTCTCCGCCACGTCCTCGGACAGCACGTCGAGCTCGTTGAAAACGCCGCCCGGGGACTTGCCCACGACGATCGCGTACGTCGCGAAGGTGAGGCGCTCCGCGGCGTCGCGCGGGGGCACGCCGTCACCCACGGCCGCCGCGACGGCGGCGCCGTCGAGCAGGTCGGGGGTGTCGGCCTCGGTGTTCTGGTCCGACGGTGCCGCTGCGGGCTCCGCGACCGGTGCGGCCTCGGCGGGCGCGGCGGCGGGGGCCTCGGCCTTCGCGGCGGCCTCCGCCTTGGCTGCCTTCATCATCTCGGCCAGCTGCCCGGCGTCGGCGAGTTCGCCACTGCCGGACTGGTGCTCGGCGAGGGCGTCCACCTGGTCGCGATGCTCGACCGCGTACTCGACGAACTGCACCACGTCGTTGAAGGAGGCGTCGCGCACCGCCTGGATCTGGATCGGCGGGATGTCGAACTCGTACTCGGCGCGGTTCTTGATGCGCATCGCGATGAGCGAGTCCATGCCCAGGTCGATGAGCGGGATCTCCTTGGGGAGGTCCTCGATCTCGAAGCCCATGATCTCGGCGATGATCAGGCCCAGCCGGTGCTCCACCGTCTCGCCCGACTCCGGGGACCAGCGGTCGCCGCTGCCCTCGGGCGCGGGGGCCTCGGTCTCCTCGGAGACGGTGATCTCGGGCTCGGACTCGTCGAGCTCGTCCATCTCCTCCACGGCGGGCGCGGCGGCCTTGGTGATGAGCGGGGCCGCGGCGGTGCCGGAGGCCTCGCCGCCCACGACGACGGCGTCGAGGAGCAGGCGGAAGCCGGTCCCGGTGTTCTCGTGCACCTGGATCGATGCGCCGCCGGGGTGCGGGGTCAGGGTGGTGGTGAGGGTGAGCCCGTCGCGCACCTCGCCGTGCTCGACGGCCGCGGTGACCGCGGCACCGTCGAGCACCTGGACGGCGGCGTGCTTCGCCAGGTCGACGAGCGGGATCCTCGTCTGGTCGCCGAGGGTGAGCGCGCCGGCGTCCAACTGCCAGACGTGCCGGCCGTCGGGCAGCGCGACGTGGCCGCCGGGGACCATCCCCGAGCCGCCGTCGGGCAGCTTGGTCTGGATCCAGATGTGCTTGCGCTGGAACTTCGTCCGCGGCACGGGCGCGTAGCGGCCGGGGCCGAACAGCGCGGCGACGTCGACGTGGTGGCCACGTGCGAAGACGGTGGCGAGCGCGGTCATGATCGTGCCCGGCTCGTCCTCCTTGCGCTTGAGCGTCTGCACCAGCGCGGCGTCCTGGATGCCGGAGCCGAACGTGACCGCGGCGACGGAGATCAGCGTGATCGGGTTCGGGGAGAACTCGATGAAGGTGCGGTAGCCGGCCTCGACGGCCTTCTC
Source organism: Tsukamurella tyrosinosolvens (assembly GCF_900104775.1). Taxonomy (NCBI): domain Bacteria; kingdom Bacillati; phylum Actinomycetota; class Actinomycetes; order Mycobacteriales; family Tsukamurellaceae; genus Tsukamurella; species Tsukamurella tyrosinosolvens. The sequence continues at coordinate 217,965 of NZ_FNSA01000003.1, read as the reverse complement.
CACGGCCTGGGTGAACCACACGCTGTGGCGCAGGCCCTTGATCCAGTAGTCCACGTCGTGCACCGGCGCGTGGCCGGCCTTGTAGAACTCGTCCTTGTTCACGGTGGAGTACATCGGGTACTCCAGGGCGTGCGGCTCGATGCCCATGAGCTCGGCCTGCAGCTCGCCGAGCAGCGGGTCCATCTGCGAGGTGTGGGAAGCGCCGCGCGTCACCAGCTTCCGCGCCATCAGGCCCTTGGCCTCGGTCTCGGCGACGATCTTGTCGATGACCTTGCCGGGGCCGCCGAGCACGGTGTGCGTGGGCGCCGCGTAGACGCAGATCTCCAGGCCCTCGTAGTCGCCGAGCACGGTCTCGATGTCGGCGGCGCTGTACTCGACGAGCGCCATGAAGCGCTCCATCTCCTCGGGCAGCATCTCCTCGCCCTCGCCCATGAGGCGCGAGCGCTGGCAGATCACGCGCACCGCGTCCTCGAGCGAGAGGCCGCCGGTGACCCAGGCCGACGTGGCCTCGCCCATCGAATGCGGCAGCACCACACCGGGTTCGATGCCGTAGTGGCGGAACAGCCCGACGAGCGCGACCTGGATGGCGAAGATGCCCACCTGGCCGGTCTCGATGTGGAAGGTCTGCTCGTCGTCGGTGATCATGTCGGCGTAGTCGTTGCCCGACTCGTCGATGATGAGCGCGTTGACCTCGTCGAAGTAGTGCTTGAAGACGGGGTCCTCGAGATAGAGCTGCTTGGCCATCTTGCGGTGATGGCTGCCGAAGCCGGAGAAGATGAACGCCGGGCCGGCCGCGTCGGGCTGGTTGGCGGAGATGACGTTCGGGGCGTTCTTGCCCTCGGCGATCGCGCGGAAGCCCTTGATCGCCTCGTCGAGGTCCTTCGCCATGACCACCGAGCGGACGCGGCCGTGGTTGCGGCTCGCGAGGGTGCGGCCGATCTCGGCGAGCGTGTACTCCTTCGCCTCGTCGCTCTCGAGCCACGCGAGCAGCTCGGCGGCGGCGGCCCGTCGGCGCGACGGGACGTAGGCGGTGAGCACGAGCGGCACCGCGGTGCCCTCGACGGTGGCGGGGTGGAAGTCCGGCACCGCGTTCGACGCGGCCTCGTCGGACTCGGTCTCGCCCTCGACGACCTCGGGCGCCACGTACTCCTTGACCACGACGTGCGCGTTGGTGCCGCCGAAGCCGTTGCCGGTGACGCCCGCGAGACGGTGGCCGGAGTACTTGGGCCACTCCGTGTTCCGCGTCGCCATGAGCAGGCGATTGGCCTCGAACTGGATGTAGGGGTTGGGGCTGGTGAAGTTCAGCGAGGCGGGGATCTGCCCGTGCCGCATGGCGAGCAGCACCTTGGCGACGCCCGCGATGCCCGCGGCGGCCTCGAGGTGACCGAAGTTCGTCTTCGCCGAGCCGAGGAGCAACGGCTTCTCGGCGTCGCGGCCGCGGCCGAGGACGCGGCCGATCGCATCGGCCTCCAGCGGGTCGCCCAGGATGGTGCCGGTGCCGTGCGCCTCCAGGTAGTCGACGGTGCGCGGGTCGATACCGGCATCGATGTAGGCGTCGCGCAGGTTGATCACCTGCGCCTCGGGGTTCGGCGCGAAGATGCCGTTGGACTTGCCGTCGGAGGTGACCGCGGAACCCGCGATCACGCCGAGGATGTCGTCGCCGTCGCGCTCGGCGTCGGCCAGGCGCTTGAGCAGCACCACGCCGCCGCCCTCGGCGCGGATCATGCCGTTCGCATCGGAGCTGAAGGCCTTGATCTTGCCGTCGGGAGCCTGCGCGCCGAGGCTGTCGAAGCCCAGCGTCGCGGCGGGCACGATGAGCATGTTGACGCCGCCGGCGACGGCCATGTCGGTCTCGCCGTCCCGGAGGCTGCGGATCGCCTGGTGGATCGCGACGAGCGACGACGAGCACGCCGTGTCGATCGCGACCGACGGGCCGTGGAAGTCGTAGAAGTACGAGACGCGGTTGGCGACGATGGAGGTCGACGTGCCGGTCAGCGCGTACGGGTTGGCCTTCGTCGGGTCGGCGACGGCCAGCATCTGGTAGTCGTTGGCGGAGCTGCCCATCCACACGCCCGTACGAGTGCCCTTGACCGAGCTGGCGGGGATGTTGGCCTGCTCCAGCGCCTCCCAGGTGAGCTCGAGCGCGAGCCGCTGCTGCGGGTCGACCATCTCGACCTCACGCGGGGTCATCTGGAAGAACTCGGCGTCGAAGGAGGCCACGTCGTCGAGGTAGCCGCCGAAGGTGTTGGCCTCGTCGAGGACGGCCTTCAGGCGCGGGTCCTGCTTGAACTCGAGCCAGCGGTCCTCGGGTAGATCCGTGGTGCCGTCGCCACCCCCGATGAGGAACTCCCACGTCGACTCGGGGGTCTCGCCCGCCTTGGGGAAGCGGGTCGCGAGGCCGACGACGGCCACGTCGTGCACGCCGCGGTTGTTCTCGAACTCCTCGCCGCGGTCGTACTGCGCCGCCTCGGCCGCGAGGTCGTCGTCGGAGACCACCGGGTCACCGTCGATGATGCGCTGGCTGAGCAGGGCGATCGTCGGGTGCTGGAAGGCGACGGTGGCCGTCAGTTGCACGCCGGTGAAGTCCTCGATGTCCGACGCCATCGAGACCGCGTCGCGCGAACCCAGGCCGAACTCGTCGAGCGACTTGTCGTCCGTGATGTTCTCGACGGGCTGCTTGGTCGCATCCGCGATCCACTGCCGCATCCATGCGCGCAGTTCCTCGAGGCTCAGATCCTCGCGGGCCTTGCCGGTCGGGCCTTCATGGGGGGTGTACTCGTTCTCAGCCATGTTGTGTCTACCCTTCGCGTCGAGACCGTGGGTTACCCAGTCGCGGGTGATGAAGTTGTGGAGTGCGAGCGCCGGTGGGCGCTACTGGACGTCGTTGGCGTCGGCGTCGGGGAACGCCGTCTGCGTGTAGCCTCCGCGCAGGGTGCCGTCGATGTAGGCGGCGCGGCCCGCGCGCCGCGCGATCTTGCCCGAGCTGGTGCGGGGCAGCGAGCCGCCGGGGACCAGCAGGATGTCGCGGGCCAGCACGCCGTGCGCGGCGCCGACGGCCGAGCGGATCCCGTCGGCCAGGGCCTGCTGGTCCTGCTTGGCGCCGCCGGCGCCGAGCTCGGCGACGATGACCAGCTGCTCGCTCTGATCGTTCGGGTCGAAGGTCAGGCCCGAGTGGGCGTTCTCGAAGACCGCGGCCGGCAGCTCGTTGGCCGGCACCGAGAAGGCCGCCACGTAGCCCGTGCGGATGTACTTGGTGTTCGACTCCTGCGCCGTGAACTCCAGGTCCTGCGGGTAGTGGTTGCGGCCGTCGACGATGACCAGGTCCTTGACGCGGCCGGTGATGTACAGCTCGCCGCCGTGGTAGACGCCGAAGTCGCCCGTGCGCATCCACTTGGCCTTCTCGAGGTTCTTCACGCCCTCGGAATGGCTGCCCTCGGAGAGGGGCGTCAGGTAGTTCTGGAAGGTCTCGCGGGACTCCTCGTCGCGCTCCCAGTAGCCCGAGCCGATGTTCATGCCGTGGAGCCAGATCTCGCCCACGGAATCGTCGGGCACCTCCTTGCCGGTCTCCGGGTCGACGATGCAGGCCCACTGGCTCAGCGCGATGTCACCGCAGGAGACCTGCGGGACGGCGCCCTCGGCACCCTCCTCGGAGACGACGAAGGTGCCGGCGGCCAGCTGATCGCGGTCGACGTAGACCACGCGGGCCTCGTTCTCGACGGGGGTCGAGCTGACGAACAGCGTCGCCTCGGCCATGCCGAAGCAGGGCTTGATCGCCTTCGGCGAGAGGCCGTAGGGGGCGAAGGCCTCGTTGAACTTCTTCATCGACGAGACGGTGACCGGCTCGGAGCCGTTGATCAGGCCCTTGACGTTCGACAGGTCGAGGGTCTCGCCCTCCTTGGGCAGGCCGCGGGCGGCGGCGTGCTCGTAGGCGAAGTTCGGGGCGGCGGCGAAGGTCTCCGCGCCGTCCTCGACGGCGGCCAGCTCGTTGATCCAGCGGCCGGGGCGGCGGACGAACGCCGACGGGCTCATGATGGTGATGAACTTGCCGCCGAGAGCGGGGAGGATCACCGTGAGCAGGCCCATGTCGTGGAACATCGGCAGCCAGGTGACGCCGCGGGAGTTCTCGTTGAGGTCCAGCGCGTGGATCATCTGGATCACGTTCGTGCCGACGGCCTCGTAGGTGATCTGCACGCCGGCCGGGTTCCGCGTGGAGCCCGAGGTGTACTGCAGGTACGCGATGGTGTCGCGGTAGATCGGGAAGGGCTTGAGCGTCGAGCCCACCGAGTCCGGGATGGCGTCCACGGCGATGATGCGCGGGCGCTCCTTGGCCGGGAGGTGGCGGAAGAAGTTGCGGCAGGCCTCGGCGGAGCCGGAGCTCGTGAGGATGGCGGTGGGCTTGCAGTCCTCGAGGACGATGCGCAGGCGGTCCGTGTGGCCGGGCTCGTCCGGGCTGAACAGCGGCACCGCGATGTTGCCGGCGTACAGGGCGCCGAAGAAGGCGGTCACGTAGTCCAGGCCCTGCGGGGCCAGGATCGCGACGCGGTCCTCGCGCTTGGTGATGTGCTGCAGGCGGGCGCCGATGGCGCGCAGGCGGGCGCCGAACTGCGACCAGGTCAGCTCGTGGACGACGCCGTCGCGCTCGCGGCTGTAGTCGATGAAGCGGTAGGCGAGGGTGTCGGCACGCTCCCGTGCGTTGCGCTCGACGAAGTCGACCAGCGTGGTTCCGGGGCGGAAGAAGATGTTGCCGTCTTCGTCCAGAAACTGGTCAAACTCGTTGTTCATGCATTGCTCCTCGTCACCGACGCCGGGCGGCTGACGGTCATACAGTGATACATCGCGTGGCGGCGACGGCCCGTTGCGGGCCTGTGCGCCACCTCATAGTGCTTGATATCCGCAACATGTTTCACCCGTTCGGGGTGTTACCACGCTGTGAAAATCCGCAAACCCGACTATCGTACCGCGCACCGTCGGGCAGGACGAAAACCGTGAGGTCGGGCACGGACGGGACTCACTCGCCCTTGAGCTGCTCCAGGACGGGCGCGAAGGCCTCCATCTGGGTGGGGATCACGCCGACGTAGGACATGCCCGTCGCGGCGCGGGTGGCGCGCACCTGGTCAGCGATCTCGTCGAAGGTGCCGATCGCGAGGTAGGGCGAGCTCAGCACGTCGTCGATCGTCACCTCCTTGTCGACCTCGATGCTGGCCGAGAGGCCGCGCTCGATGGCCTTGAGCGCGAAGTCCGCGACCTGCTCGCGGTCGTCGGTGATCACGATGGTGGCGATCGACCAGGAGAGCTCGATGTCGGCGAAGCGCTCGCCCGCGGCGGCCTTCACGATCTCGACCTTGTTCTTCACGGCGTCCATGGACATGTCCGAGATCTTGAGCTTGCCCTCGGCCGAGCTGCGCGGGTTGATCGAGACGACGTCGGCGCGGCGCGCGGCCAGCTCCAGCGTGCGGCGGGCGCCGGCGCCGATCGCGATCGGCGGGCGCGGACCCTGCCGCGGACGCGGGTAGCCCTTGAGCTCCTTGACCTGGAAGACCTCGCCCTCGAACTCGGCCTCCTGGCCGCGGAGCAGCGCGTCGAGCACCGTCAGGCCCTCGTCCAGGCGCTGGAAGCGGCGGTCGGGGGACTCGAACTCGATGCCCGCCTGGTCGAAATCGTCCTTGAAGGCGCCGAGGCCGAGGCCGACCTCGAGGCGGCCCTTGGACAGCACGTCGATGGTGGTGAGCTCCTTCGCCAGCACCGCCGGGTGCCGGAAGGGCATCGCGAGCATCGAGGTGGCCAGGCGGATCGTGGACGTGCTCACCGCCAGCGCCCCCAGCGCGGCCAGCGGTCCCACCTGCGCGTCCAGGCGGTCCGGGATCGCGAAGGTGTCGAACCCCAGCTCCTCGGCCTCCTGCGCGAGCTTGACGAACTTGCGCGCGCCGCCCTCGTCGGCGTTGCCGGCGCCGCCGGCCGCGAACCGGAACTTGCGGGGCTCAGTGGTCACGTGTGGGTACTCCTGGTCGACGGTGGTGCGGTCGTGAAACGTTGCGCACAGCCTAACGGTTGCCCGACGGTGCCTCGGCCGCCCTGCGATTCCCGGCGCTCGTGACCAGCACATGACCGGGCCTGGCTGGGGACTTCGCCGCTCGCGCCGCGCCGATTCCCCTGCCCGGCGTTCAATCCCCCATCAGACGCCGTTCCGTCGCTCCCCGCGTGCCGGCCTCGGCACCGTCGTCCCCCGCGCCGCGCCGATTCCCCTGCCCGGCGTTCGATCCCCCACCAGACGCCGTTCCTCCTGTGGGGGACCGGCCGTCCCCCACGCGGCGCCGAATCCCCCGCCGAGCGCCGATGCGGGTGAGAATGAGCGGGCGGGGCCGGGTGGGCCGGCACCATCGAGACGAGGTGGCGCGATGCGACGACGGAATTTCCTGCTGGCGGCGGTGGCGGCGGCCTTGGCGGCGTGCGGCGCACCGTCGAACACCCCGGCCGAGAGGTCGCCCGTGGACCGGGGCGGGCGACGGTGGCGCATGCCCGACGAGGGCGACCGGCACGAGCGGACGTGGATGGCGCTGGCCGCGCGCGAGGACGTGTGGGGCGCGAAACTGCTGCCCGATGTGCAGCGGACCCTCATGCTCATCGCGACGACGATCGGCCGCTTCGAACCCGTGTCGATGCTGGTGCGACCCGACCAGCTGGACGCCGCCCGCGGGCTGCTCGGCGCCGCGCCGGGCGTCACGCTGGTGCCCGCCGAGCTCGACGACCTGTGGATCCGCGACACCGGCCCGACGTTCGTCACCGGCGACCGGGGCCTCGCGGGCGTCGACTTCAACTTCAACGGGTGGGGCAACAAGCAGACGCACGACGCCGACGCGAAGGTCGCCGGCTTCGTCACCGCGCAGGCGAAAGCGGAGGCGGTGCGCACGGACCTGGTGATCGAGGGCGGCGCGCTGGAGGTCGACGGCGAGGGGACCGCGATCATCACCGAGAGCTGCGTACTCAACGACAACCGGAACCCCGGCTGGACGAAGCAGCAGGTCGAGGCGGAGCTGGGCGAGCTGCTGGGGATCGAGAAGGTGATCTGGCTGCCCGGCATCAAGGGCAAGGACATCACCGACGGCCACACCGACTTCTACGCCCGGTTCGCCGCGCCCGGCACGGTGGTGGCGGCGCAGGACGACGACCCCGACTCCTTCGACCACGAGGTGACGAAGCGCCACCTCGAGATCCTCCGCGGCGCGACCGACGCGAAGGGGCGGAAGCTGCAGGTGGAGGCGCTGCGCGCACCGTCGACGGTCCGCGAGCGGTACGCCACCGACGACGACTTCGCCGCGGGGTACATCAACTTCTACCTCTGCAACGGCGCGGTGATCTGCCCGCAGTTCGGCGACGCCGAGACCGACGGCGAGGCGCGCGCGACGCTGCAGCGGCTCTTCCCCGGTCGCGACGTGGTGCAGCTCGACATCGACCCCGTGGCGGCGGGCGGCGGCGGGATCCACTGCGCCACGCAGCAGCAGCCCGCCCGCTGACGCGACGGCCCCGCGCGGCCCCTACTTCGTCTTCGGCGCCCGGTCGATGACGCCGGTAGCCCAGCCGGTGAGCCACTGCGTGGCGGTCTTGCCCTCGAGCGACCAGTTCGCGGTGGTGCCGTAGGCGGCGTGCGAGTTCTGCGTGATGGTGGAGATCACCTGCGGCAGGCCGGTGGCCAGGCCCAGGAGCCCGCCCTTGGGCTGGTTGCAGATGGGGTCGTTGGAGCCGCAGATCGTGACGACCCTGTCGTTCACGGAGCCGAAGCCGCCGTCGCGCTTGCCCTGCAGGTCGACGCCCGAGAAGCTGAAGCCGGCGAACGTGACCTCGACGCCCTCGCCCGCCGGGTCCGGGCCGATGGCCTTGCCCTGGCCCTGGACGCGGCGGCTGTCGGAGATCAGGCCCACGCCGAGCAGGCGCTCGGCGGCGATCGGGCCCTTGCCCGCGCCGATCTGGGCGGCGATGTTGCCGGCGATCGTCGCGCCCTGCGAGAAGCCGACGAGCACGAAGCCGGTGCGGGGGCACTTGTCCTTGACCGCGGTGATCTTGGCGATCGCGCGGTCGGTGCCCTGCTGCCGCGACGCCTGGTAGGTCATCTGGCCGTCCGGCGGCACCGCGACCGGGTTGTGGAACTGGGCCGCGTAGTTCACCGTCCAGATGTCGGCGCGGGCGTCGGTGTACCGCTTGTCCAGCGGGTTCGTCACCTGCAGCATCAGCGAGCGCGGGTTGAACTTCGGCGCATCGGTCGAGTCGGTCGCCGAGGACTCCCAGGTGCCCGGGAAGGAGATCAGCTGGACGTCGGGGCAGTCCGCGGCCTGCGGCCCCGTCGGCGGCCCGGGCGGGGTGATCTCCGGCTTGCGGATCATCGTGATGATGAGCGTGATCACGACGATGATCGCGATGATCGCCGCGATGATGACGGCGATGCCGAACACGCGCCCGGCCTTCCGCGCTCCCTGACTCTTCGTGCCTGCCATTCCTACGTGGATACCAGGGCTAGCTGTGGGGAGGCTTAGGCGCCTTGTCGATCACGCCGCGCGCCCAGGCCTGCAGCCACTGCGTGGCCGTCTGCCCGTTCGACGACCAGTCCGTGGTCGTGGCGTACAGCGCGTGCGAGTTGCCGGTGAGCACCTTCTGCAGCTCGGGCAGCGTCGTGGCGATGTTCCCGGCCTGGAAGATGTCCTTGGGCTGGTTGCAGATCGGGTCCTTGTTGCCGCACAGGGAGACGGTGCGGTCCTTGACCGCGCCGAAGCCGCCCTCGCGCTTGCCGCGCAGCGACAGGCTGCCGAAGCTGAAGCCGCCGTACGCGACCTCGACGCCGACGCCGGGCGGGTTCGGGCCCGCGGTCCGCGCGTCGCCGGGCTCGCGCCGGCCGTCGGAGATGAGGCCCACGCCGAGGATGTTCTCCGCGGGAACGACGCCCTTGCCTGCGCCGATCTCGCCGGCGATGTCGCCCGCGATCACGGCGCCCTGCGAGAAGCCCATCAGCACGAAGCCGGTGAGCTTGCACTTGTCGTAGACCTTCTTCATCTGCGCGACCGACTTGTCGTAGCCCTCGGTGCGCGACGTCTCGTAGGAGGCCTGCCCGTCCGGCGGGATGGCGACGGGGTTCGACAGTTGCGCGACGTACGGGGTGGTCCAGATGTCGGCGCGGGCATCGGGCAGCGCCGCGGCCAGCGGCGCGGTGATCTTGAGCATCAGCGAGTTCGGGTTGAACGTCGGCCGGTACGGGTCGTCCTTCGACGACGACTCCAGCGTGCCGGGCACCGAGATCACCTGCACGTCCGGGCAGTCCGCGGGCTGGGAGGTCGGCCGCGCCGCGGTGGCCGACGGGCTCGACGACGAGCCGTCCGGCGAGACGGGCGGCAGCTCCGGGCCGGGCCGCAGCCACGTGCCCACCAGGATCGCCAGCAGGACCAGCGCGACGATCACGACGACGCCGACGATGATCGTCACCGGCGAGAACCTGCGTCCGCCGCCCGGCTTTCCGGGCTCCTGATGCGTCACGGGATCACTTCTTGCAGTAGGAGGCCCGCGCCTCGGCGATGAACTTCTTCGCGTTCCCGGAGGCGGCGTCGCCGTCGTACGGGCCGAGGATGCCGACCACGAAGGGCTCGAGGTTCTTGGCGTCGCGGCCCGACTTGTCGTACTCGCACGCGAACTGCGCGGCGTTGATCACCACGTCGTCGGGGGCCTTCACGCCGTCCTCGCGGACCTTCGCGATGAACGCCTTGTCCTTCTGGGTCAGGGCCGGGTTCGCGGCGGAGCTCGCGCCCGGGTAGCCCGACGGTGCCGTGGCCGAGCCGGGGGCGGTCGCGGGCAGCGACGCGGGCAGCGACGTGGGCTCGCCCTCCACCGGCGTGGTGGGCGCCTCGACCGTCGAACTGCCGCCGCACGCGACGGCACCGAGCAGCACGCCGCCCGTCATCACTGCGGCCGCGAGGGCTCCCCGAAGTCCAGCCATGTCTTCTCTCCTTGAAGTACGTCCGGAACGCAACGGTGCCAGGCTACCGGCAGCGCCGAAGCGCAACCCTCGGCCGGGCGTCAGCGTGCGGTGGCAACACCGTTGACCAGGGCGATCACTCCGCGCTCGAAGCGCTGCTCGAAGCCGCCGGGGATGGGCGTGGAGTCGGCGACCGGGTAGCCGAGGCGGCCGCCCTCGTAGCCCTGGCGCCCCCACTCGGCGAAGATCGGCCCGTTGTTCACCACGGTCGCGGGGGTCTTCGGCGACCAGTAGACCTGCCCGCCCTGGAAACGCTGGAACGCGCCGCCGGCGAGCTTGGTCTCGTCGCCCAGGGGCAGGCCGAGCGCGGACCGCTCGTAGTTCAGGGCGGCGTACTTGTCGCGGATCGCGCCACGCACGGCGCGGGCACCGGTCTGCGGACTCCAGTACACGGTGCCGTGCTGGAACTGCTGGTAGCGGCCCTTCTTGTCGGGGAGGGCCTGCTCGGGCCCCGTCGGGTGGCCGAGCGGGCCGCCGGGGCCGCCCGTCCCGAGGTAGGCGCCGCCGATGGCGCCGCCGACGACCTGCGCGCCAGTGTCCGCCGACCAGAAGACCTGGCCACCGCGGAAGTCCTGGGCGCGGCCGCCGGGCACGGCGTACTCGACGGTGACGCACGAGCCCAGGCTCGGGACCTTGGGCGCGGCCTCACCGATCGCGCCGGCGACCCCGCACGGCTTCGGGTTGCCGACGCCGAGCGCCGACTGCACCTGCGGCCAGGCCTGCCCGTTCTCGAACTGCCAGTACGGCCAGCTGTGGTTGCCCGACGGCCGGTAGAGCGCGTTCGCGGGGATCCCGAGCCGGTTCAGCTCGATGGCGAAGGCCTGGTTGGACGAGCGGGCGAGCACCTCGAGGGCCATGGCCTGCAGATCCGTCGGCGCGCCGGTGCCACCGGAGCCGTTGCCGGAGCTGAAGTACAGGCTGATGCCGCGCAGCTTCTCCGCCAGCTTGAGCGGATCGTGCTGCGCCCAGGCGGGATCCGTGGGCGGGCCGTACATGGCGTCGGCGTTGAAGCCGCCCGCGTCGCGCATGGCGATGCCGATCGACTCGGGTGTGCCGGGGGTGCTGGTGGAGAGGATGCCCGAGTAGGAGCCGGCGAACCGGTACAGGCCCTTGTTGCGGGCGGCCAGCGTGAAGGCCGCGGTACCGCCCATGGAGACGCCGGCCGCGGCGCGCGCGTCGGTGGCGCGCCAGCCCTGCTGCAGCAGGGGCGGGAGTTCCTTCGCGAGGAAGGTCTCCCACTGGTAGTTCTTGCCGTTGTCGGGGCGCTTCCAGTCGGTGTACCAGCTGGACTGGCCGCCGACGGGCAGCACGACGGTGACGTTCTTGTCGCGGTAGAAGTCGGCGACGTTCGTCTCCAGCAGCCAGCCGTTGCGGTCCTCGCGCGCCCGCATCCCGTCGAGCAGGTACAGCGTGGGGAACTTCGCCTTGGGGTCGGCGTGCCAGTCGCGCGCGAGGAGCAGCTGGATCTTGATCGTGTCGTTCATCGCCGCGGAGTAGACGGTGAGGTCCACCTGGTGATCGCCCTGCCACTGCGCCTCGGTGATCCGGGACTTCGCGGGGGCCGGGTCGGCGTGCGCGGGTGCGGGGTTCAGGGCCGACGGTGCCGCCACGACGGTCCCCGCCGCCACGGCCCCGGCCACGAGCAACGTTCCGATTCGGCCCAGCGATGACATGGGACCAGTGTTACACGGGTGTGATTTCGGGTCCGGGTGCCGCGCGGAGGGTGGCCGGGGTCACCGTGGCGTCGGCGCGTGATAGGACTGTTCGATGACCGAAATGTACCCGTCCGAGGAGCCGTTCACCGTCGACGCGGCCGGCCTGACGATCGCGGGCGACCGCTGGCGCGGCGCGGACTCCGGCTCCGGCTCCGGCTCCGGCTCCGGGACCACGCTCGTGCTGCTGCACGGCGGCGGCCAGACGCGGCACTCCTGGGACCGCACCGCCGCGGCGCTCGCGCAGCGCGGGTACACGGTGATCACGCTCGACGCCCGCGGCCACGGCGACACCGCGTGGGCCGCCGACGGCGCCTACGCGCTGGGCGACTTCGTCGGGGACCTCCTGGGCGTGCTGCGCACGCTCGACGGTCCGCCGCCCGTGCTGATCGGCGCCTCCCTCGGCGGCATCACGAGCCTGTGCGCCGTCGGCGAGAACCCCGGCATCGCGTCCGCACTGGTGCTCGTGGACGTCGTCGTCGACGCCGAGAAGAAGGGCATCGAGCGGGTCACCGATTTCCTCGCGGCGCACACCGACGGCTTCGCCACGCTCGACGAGGTCGCCGACGCCGTGGCCGCCTACAACCCCACCCGCCGCCGCGCCCGCAACCTCGAGGGCCTGAAGAAGAACGTGCGGCTGCGCGCCGACGGCCGCTGGTACTGGCACTGGGACCCGTCGTTCATCCGCGGCGACGACCGGAACGAGGCCCGCATCCAGGACAAGGACCGGCTGGGCGCCGCGGCCACGCACGTCACCGTCCCCACCCTCATCGTGCGCGGCGGCAAGTCCGACGTGGTCAGCGACGAGGGCGTGGAGAAGATGCTGCAGCGAGTGCCGCACGCCGAGGTCGCCGACGTCAGCGGCGCGGGGCACATGGTGGCCGGCGACGACAACCAGGTCTTCGCCGCCGCCATCGAGGACTTCCTGGACCGCCACCGGCTCTGAGATCAGGCCCGCGAGCTCTCCTTCGCCCGGTACATCGCGGCGTCCGCCGCGGCGATCGCGTCACCGGCCGAGGCGTGCTCGGACACGAAGACCGCGCCCACCGTCGCGCTGACGGCGACGTCAGCACCGTCGACCGCGATCGGCGCGCGCCCGATCGCGGCACCCAGCCGCTCCACCAGCTCGTCCGGGGTGGCGTCCGCGCCCCGCGCGAGGACGACGAACTCGTCGCCGCCGACGCGGTAGACCTCGTCGTCCGGCCCCATCGCGGAGTCGATGCGGCGGGCGACGCCGCGCAGCACCTCGTCGCCGGCGCCGTGCCCCAGCCCGTCGTTGAACCGCTTGAACCGGTCCAGGTCGGCGTAGGCCGCCACGGTGATCGGCGCGGCCGCCTCGTCGGCGAGCACGAGCTCCAGGGCGTGCCGGTTCGGCAGCCGGGTGATCGCGTCGGTCGTGGCGGTGCTGTGCAGGGTGCGCGCCGCCGCGCGCAGCTCCAGAACGCTCATCGCCAGGTCCGCCAGGTCCTCCAGCCCGTGGAGCTGGCGCTCGCTCAGCTCCCGCGGCTCGGAGCCGTAGATCCGCACGGTGCCGACGGGGAGCCGGTCGCTGGTGCAGATCGGCGCCGCGGCGAACAGGTGGATGGGCGGGTCGGCGAGGTCGAGGAACTTCAGCCCCTGGAAGCGCGCGTCCACCTTCGCGTCGGGCGCGTACACGACCTTGTCGTCCGCCACCGCGAGGGCGCACAGCGAATCCGCCCGCGAGGCGTGGATCCGCGGAGCGCCGAAGGAGGCCGCCGTGTAGTGCCGGTCGAAGTCGATGATGTTCACGGAACCGAACGGGACACCGCACAGGACGGCGGAGAGCTCGGCGATCCGCTCCAGGTCCGGCACCGGCTTCGAGTCCATGATCCGCAGCGACTTCACCGCCGCGACGCGGTCGTGCTCACGGGGGTGCAGAGGCGCGGGCATCTCTTCTCTCCGATCGTCGACATCGACCTGTTGCGATGGCAAGGCGCCAATGTACGCCGCGCGGAGCCGCGACGCAGACTATTGCAAACGTCCGTTTTCTCCGGATGCGGCCCCGTCGACCAGGGCGCCGGGATTGAGCAGGCCCGCCGGATCCCACGCGGCCTTGATCCGGCGCATGAGCGCGACCTGCTCGGCGCCGCGCTGCCGTGGGAGCCAGGCCCGCTTGGCCCGGCCGATGCCGTGCTCGGCGCTGATGGTGCCGCCGGCGGCCAGCACCCGCTCCAGCACCGCCGCCTCCAACCGCGCGGCGAGCTCCTCCGGGAACCGCCGGTCCGGCACCGACGGGCCGGGCAGCAGGTTGACGTGCACGTTCCCCTCGGCGAGGTGCCCGAAGAGCACCGGCTCCACCGCGACCGCGGCGGCGTCGCCGGCGTCCCGGACGGCGCCGGAGATCGCCTCCAGCGCCGCCGCGAACCCCGCGAGCGGCACGCCCACGTCGAGCTTCACCGGGACGCCCGCGGCGTTGACGGCCTCGGTGGTGCGGGCCCGGAAGCGCCACAGCCGCGCGCGGTCCTCGGCCTCGGCGACGGCGATCCGGTCGTCGGGCAGCAGCTCCGCGAGCGCGGCGGCGTCCGACAGCGGCGCGTCGAGCTCGGCGAACACCCAGCAGCCGTCCGTCGGCAGGGGCGCGGGGGCGTCGAGGTGCGCGGCGACCCGGGCGACGGCGGCACCGTCGGACCACTCCAGCGCGAGGAGCCCGGGCAAGCCCCGCAACGCCGGCACCGCGCCGACGGCGTCGGGCACGGACGGGAAGGCCAGCGCGACGACGGTCCGCGCGCACGGCGCGGGATCGAGGCGCCAGGTGACGTCGGTGAGGACGGCGAGGGTGCCCTCCGACCCGACGAGCTGGCCGACGAGGTCGTAGCCCGTGTTGTCCTTCGGCGGCGGGCGGCGGCGGTCGAGGACGGCACCGTCGGGCAGGACGGCGCGGAGCCCGGCGATGCGGGCGCGCGCCGTGCCGTAGCGGAGCACCTCCGCTCCCCCGGCGTTCGTGGCGGCCGCGCCGCCGACGGTCGCGGACTCCCCCGACGCGAGCGAGAGCCCGCAGGTCAGGCCGCGCGCGGCGGCGAAGGACTCCAGCGCGGCGAGGGTGACGCCGGCGCCCGCGACGACGGCACCGTCGGCGACCTCCCCGATCGCGTCGAGACCGGTCAGAGAGAGCACCACCGCGCCGGCGGGCGGCACCGCGCCGGCGACGAGGCCCGTGTTGCCGCCCTGCGGCACCACCGGGACGCCCGCGGCGGCACACGCCCGCACGACCCGCGCCACCGCCTCGACGGTCCGCGGGCGCGCCACGATCGCGGGCCCGCCGCGCCACCGGCCGGTCCAGTCGACGACGTACCCGGCGACCGCGTCCGCGTCGTCGAGCACGGAGCAGTCCGCGATCGCCCGCAACGCTCCGCCGAGGTCCATCAGGGCTTCGGCATCGACTTCTGGTCGTCGGTGAGCGGCGGCGGGACGTCGAGGCGGCACATGCGCAGCGTGTACTCGGGCACCCGGTCGATGCGCAGCTTCATGTTCGCCAGCGAGAGCTTGAAGTTCCGCTTGAACAGGTCGAACGTGAGCGGCGCGGAGTACGAGTCCTGCAGCTGCTGGATCTGCGGGCAGGTCAGCGCGACGCGCGACTGGTTCACCCAGTCCGGGTCGATGAACGGCGGCAGCGCCGGCTTCTTCGGGTAGGCCTTCGCCTCGGCGACGGCCCAGTCCGGGAACATCTCCTTGTCGTGCCCGATGCGGCCGTCCTCGAGCCGCGCGGTGTGCGAGGCCATCGGCCAGGCGAGGCCGATCTGGTCCCACACGCGCACGTCGAGCGGCAGGTTCATGCCGGTCATGCCCAGGTTGGTGAAGAAGACGGTCTGCCGCAGCGGCACGTCGTCCGGCCGCGGGTAGGGCAGCGGATCGATGAACCACCAGTCGTAGTCGAACGACGGCAGGTAGACGCCGCCGCGCGGGGTCGCGCGCAGGATCTCCTGCAGCGACGTCATGCGCGGGTAGTCGAGGTAGTCGTCCGCGGTGAGCGGGTGCGCGTGGCCCGTCTGGAGCGAGTAGAAGGCCCGCTCGTCGACGATGCCGGTGGTGCCGATCGCGGTGCCGTCGGGCTGGCCGCGGAACGTCGTGGCGTGCAGCGCCCAGCCGAGCACCAGCACCCACAGCACGGCCGCGACCGCGGCCCCGGCGGTGCCGGTGGCGAGCCGGGCGATGCCGCGGACCGTCGAATCCTCGGGGCGGCGCGACGGGATCCGCAGCGGGATCACCATGACGGGCAGGAGCAGCAGGAACAGCGGCGCGAGCAGCACGCGGCCCGACATGAAGTCGCCGCCCTGGCGCAGCCAGTACAGCGTCTCGATGAGGCCGCCGAGGAACATCACGGCGACGATCACCGCGGGCCGCTGCAGGTGATCGCGCAGGCCGCGGACGCCGCCGCGCGGCAGCCGGAAGCGGCCGGTGAGCGGGGTGCGGGCGCCGCGCGCGGGCAGCAGGATGATCGGCATCGCGACGGCCAGCGCCAGCACGGGCAGCCACAACGAGTACGGCTCGACCAGATTCATCAGGTACGTGAAGCCCTGGCCCCACTTGGAGCCGCTGGCATCCTTGGCGACGGCCGTGTTCGGCACGGGCAGGCCGTAGTAGCCCATCCGGAAGATCTGGTACCCGACGGGCAGCAGGCCCGCGGCGGCGGTCAGCGCGAGCCGCAACTTCAGCCCGACGGGCGCGAGGAACATGACGATGAGCACGAGGCCGCCGACGACCGCCATCTCGGGCCGCACCAGCCAGGAGAGGCCGGCGACGAAGGCCGTCGCGCAGGTGAGGATCCAGTAGCGGACCTGCTCGCGCCGCTCGACCGGCGCGCGGTCGGCCTGCGACCAGCAGATCGCGAGGTACCACAGCAGCGCCACCCAGAAGATGGTCAGCGAGACCTCGAGACCGGACGTCGCGAAGTCGCGGGCCGGGGGCAGCGCCATGTAGACGAGGCCGCCGGCGGGCAGGAGCAGCAGGCCGGAACCGCGCAGCCGCGTCCAGCCCGGGCCGCCGCGGTACAGCCGGGCCGTGCCGAGCATGGCGAGGGGGATCGCGGCGACGGACAGCACCAGCGCGACGGTGAGCACCACGTACTCGGTCTGCACGCCGCTGATCCAGGAGAAGAACCAGATGATGTACGTCCAGGCGGCGGAGGTGTTGACCTCGACGCGCTCGCCCGCGTTGAAGACGGGGCCGTTCCCGGCCAGCAGGTTCCGGACGGTGCGCAGCACGATGAGCCCGTCGTCGGCGATCCACCGGCGCTGCCAGGCGCCGTAGCCGAACAGGACCGCGCACGCCGCCACCCCGAGCCAGAAGCTGACTCGGGGTGCGGAGAAGGTCGACGGCACGGTGCCGGCGGACTCGCCGGCCGGGGCGTCAGGCGAAGTAGACCGCGGCAACGACGGTTCCAATCCACGCGATCGCGAGCACCTGCAGCACGCGATCACCCAGGGCGATCTCCTCGGGCTCGCCCGCCTCGCCGCCGTCGACGTCGACCGCGTAGCGCAGGATCGCGACGGTGAACGGCACCATCGACAGGGCGTACCAGATGTTGTCCGGGTGCACCGTCTTGTCGAAGGCCCACAGGCCGTAGCAGAGGACCACGGCGGTGGCCGCGAGCGTCCAGACGAACCGCAGGTAGGTGGTGGTGTAGTACTCGAGCGACTTGCGGATCTTGGCGCCGGTGCGCTCGGCGAGCTGCAGCTCCGCGTAGCGCTTACCCGCGGCCATGAACAGCGAGCCGAAGGCCATCACCAGCAGGAACCACTGCGACAGGCCCTTGGGCAGCTCGGCGGCGAAGCCACCGGCCATCGCCCGGAGCAGGAAGCCGGAGCTCACGATGCAGATGTCGATCACGGCCTGGTGCTTGAGGCCGAAGCAGTAGCCCAGCTGGATCACGATGTAGACCGCGATCACGATCGCCAGGTCCTTGTTGGCGAGCAGCGAGACGCCGATCGCCGCGATCGCGAAGACCGCGGACAGCACGTAGGCCAGGTTCACCGGCACCACGCCGGCGGCGATCGGGCGGTAACGCTTGGTGGGGTGCTGGCGGTCGGCCTCGACGTCGAGGGCGTCGTTGATCAGGTAGATCGACGACGCGGCCAGGCAGAACGCGATGAACGCGAGCCCGACGTTCGCGAAGTTGACGTACTCGAGCTGGTCGCGCCCGGCGGCCAGCGGGGCCACCACGACGAGGACGTTCTTGACCCACTGCCGGGGCCGGATCGCCTTGATCAGTCCGGTGGCGAGGTTCGACGGTGCCTTCGGCTCGCCGTGCTCGATCGGCTCCTCGCTCATCAGCTGTTCGATCCCTTGCTCTTGTTCTTCGAGGCGCAGCGCGCCGCCCGGTCAGCCCACAGTCTCTCACCCTCGATCGCGGCCAACGCGGTCGCCGCTCCGATGGCGGCCCCGGCGGCGACGTCGGTCGGGTAGTGCACGCCCAGGACCATGCGCGAGGCGAGCATCGGCGGCACGATCGCGGCGGGCGCCAGCACGGCGCCACCGGGGACGCCGGAGGCGCGGCCCAGCAGGATCGCGCCGGCGGTCGAGCTGGTGGCGTGCGAGGACGGGAAGCTGAGCTTGCTCGGGGTGCCGACGCCGACCGTGATGTACGGATGGTCGGGGCGCTTGCGGCGCACGATCCGCTTGATCACGACGGACGCGGCGTGCGCGACGAACGCGCCGACGCCGGCCGTGACGTACTCCCTGCGGCGCTTCGGCTGCAGGACCGCGCCGAGCGCGGCGAGGCCGAGCCAGCCGAGGGAGTGCTCGCCGAAGTGGCTGAGGCCGCGGGCCGCCGGCAGCACGCCGGGGCGGCCGGCCAGCTGCGCCTGCACGCCGACGAGGATCATCTCCTCGGGGCTGAGCGCCTGCTCCGGGGCGTTGCTCACTTGCTCTCCTCCGGCTCGAAGATCTTCGACCAGGCCTCGCGGCTGGTCAGGTCGGTGTACGCGGCGCGGTAGCGCTGCTGCATCTCGGCGAACCGGCGGTCCACCTCGCGGTGCACGGCCAGGCTCTCGCGCATGAGCGCGAACATCTTCTCCCGGTCGCGCTGGCGGTAGACCACGCCGCGGCCGTCGGCCGTGGTGACCGTGACCCCGTCGACCCGGCCCAGGCTGAACCAGCGGGCCTCGAGCGGCGGGTAGTTGGCCTGCGGCACCTCGTGATTGTGCGGATCAGCGGGGCGCAGGTTGTTGCGCACGGCCTTGACCAGCGTCGACACCTTGGTGACGGGGTTCAGCGGGATCTTCGTGCCGAACGCCGTGGCCTGCCCGGAGGTGCGGGGCAGCTCGGTGGCGCTGGGCAGCACGACGGCGTCCGGGTACTCCTTGCGCATCGTCGCGATCTTCGGGAGCGCGGTCGGCAGCAGCTCGTAGAGCGCCTCGGGGCCGCGGAGGAAATCGCGCATGGCCTCGATCTGGATCGCGACCGTCGAGTACTCGAGGCACAGCAGGTGCTTCATGAGCGCCTTGATCGAGCTCTTGATGATGCCGCGGTGATCGCCCTCGTGGTGGATCGACGCGACGACGAGCCGGTTGCGCAGGTGGAAGTACGCCTGCCAGTCGATGGCGTCGTCCTTGTCGGACCAGGCCATATGCCAGATGGCGATGCCGGGCACGGTCGCCGTCGGGTAGCCGGCGCGGGCGGCGCGCAGGCCGTAGTCCCAGTCGTCCCACTTGATGAACAGCGGCAGCGGCAGGCCGATCTCCTCGGCGGCGACGCGCGGGATGAGGCACATCCACCAGCCGTTGCCGTCGACGTCGATGCGCCGGTGCAGGTTCTTGCTGTTCTCCTTGTCCTTCAGCGGGTACTCGGAGAAGTCGTGGTCGTACTCGACGAAGGGCGCCGCGGTCCACATGAAGGCGTTCCGGTCGATGACCTCGCCCATGCAGTGCAGGTGGCTGCGGTCCTGCAGGTTGAGCATCTGCCCGCCGACCAGCATCGGGGACTTGGCGAAACGGGCGAAGGCCAGCGCGCGCAGGATCGAGTCGGGCTCGATCGCGATGTCGTCGTCCATGTACAGCACGTAGGGGCTGTCGGTGAGGCGCAGCGCCTCGTACATGATGCGGCCGTATCCGCCGGAGCCGCCGAGGTTGCCCTGCTCGAAGCGGCGGTAGCGCTCGCCCAGCGGCGCGATCGCGGCCTCGTAGTCGGGGTGGTCGATGACCTTCTTGTTGCCCTGGTCGGGCATGAGCACGGCGTCGATCACCTCGTCGACCAGCGGATCGCTGGTCAGGGCGGCGATCGCGGCGACGGCGTCGTCGGGCCGGTTGAAGGTGGGGATGCCGACGGTGACGCGCTTGGCCGGCAGGCCCTCTTCGCCGACGGTGGCGTACCAGCCGGCGGAGATGATCTCGGTGTCGCTGTCGGCGGTGACGTCGAACCAGATCCAGCCACCGTCCTCGAACGGGCCGAGGTCGGTGGCGAACTCGGCGACGCCGTAGCCGGTGGCATCGGTCTGGACCAGCCCGCCGCCCAGGGCGATGCGGGCACCGTCGACCTTGGAGCGGTAGAGGTCGACGCGGGCCGTGCCCTTGAGCTCGATCCGCAGCACGACGTCCTGCAGGACCGTCCAGCGGCGCCAGTACGACGCCGGGAAGGCGTTGAAGTAGGTGGCGAAGCTGACCTCGGACTCGCCCGCGATGTTCAGGGACGTGCGGGTGGGCGCGTGCGAGCGGCGCGAGTTGGTCTCGGCCTCCTCGATGTACAGCGAGCGCACGTCGAGGGGCTCGCCCGGGCGCGGCAGGATGACGCGCTGCAGAAGGGTCTGGGCCTGATCGGTCACTGTGCCGTCTCCTCGGTGAGCGCGGCACCGGTTTCGAGATGCGGACGCAGGGTGTTGTCGAACATCGACAGCGCACTGGCGATGGCCATGTGCATGTCGAGGTACTGGTAGGTGCCGAGGCGGCCGCCGAAGAGGACCTTCCGCTCCGCGGCCTCGGTCTTGGCGAGCGCCCGGTAGGCCGCGAGCATCTCGCGGTCCGACGGGGTGTTGATCGGGTAGTACGGCTCGTCGTCGTCGTTGGCGAACCGGCCGAACTCGCGCATGATGACCGTCTTGTCGGTCGGGTAGCTCGTGCGCTCGGGGTGGAAGTGCCGGAACTCGTGGATGCGGGTGTACTGCACGTCGGCGTCGTTGTAGTTCATGACGGGGGTGCCCTGGAAGTCGCCGACCGGGAGCACCTCGGTCTCGAAGTCGAGGGTGCGCCAGCCGAGGCGGCCGGCCGAGTAGTCGAAGTACCGGTCCAGCGGGCCGGTGTAGACGATCGGGGCGTCCGGGGAGGCCGCGGTCAGCTCGTCGCGGACGTCGAACCAGTCGGTGTCGAGCCGCACGTCGATGAGGTCCGACGCGGCCATGTTCTCGAGCCAGGCGGTGTACCCGTCGACGGGCAGCCCCTCGTGGGTGTCGTTGAAGTAGCGGTTGTCGAAGGTGTAACGCACCGGCAGGCGGGTGATGTTGCCGGCGGGCAGGTTCTTCGGGTCGGTCTCCCACTGCTTGGCCGTGTAGTGCTTGATGAACGCCTCGTAGAGGGGGCGGCCGATCAGGGAGATCGCCTTCTCCTCGAAGTTCTGCGCGTCCTTGGAGTCGAACTCCGAGGCCTGCTCCTGGATCAGCGCCTTCGCCTCGTCGGGCGTGAAGTAGCGGCCGAAGAACTGGCTGACGAGGCCGAGGCCGAGGGGGAACTGGTAGGCCTGGCCCTTGTGCATCGCGAAGACGCGGTGCTGGTAGCCGGTGAAGTCGGTGAACTTGTTGACGTACTCCCACACCCGCTCGTTGGAGGTGTGGAAGAGATGCGCACCGTACTTGTGGATCTCGATGCCGGTCTCGGGCTCGGGCTCCGAGTACGCGTTGCCGCCGAGGTGCGGCCGTCGCTCGATCACCAGGACCCGCTTGCCGAGCTCCGCGGCGGTCCTTTCGGCGATGGTCAGGCCGAAGAAGCCGGAGCCGACGACGATCAGGTCATAGGTCGAAGAAGTTTCGGTCGCCACGGACGTTCAGGGTACCGGCCGGGCGGCGTGGATGACGCCACCCGGCCTGGGCCTGTGACTAAGCCGGGGCGTTCGGCACCGTCGGGACCGCGAGCGGGGTGGATCCCGCCGGGGCCGAGGGTGCCGCCGGGGCGGCGGGTGCGGTGGTCGCCGGGGCCGCGGGAGCGGCCGGCGCACCCGGGGTGGACGGGGCCGACGGCGCGGCGGGCGCCGCAGGCGTACTCGAGCCGGGGGTGGCGGCCGCGGACGTGTCGCCCGGGGTGACGGGCACCGCGGGGACGCCGGCCGGGGTGTCGGCGGCGGTCGGGTTGATGCCGACCACGTCGCCCCAGCCCGGGATCAGGTTGAGCAGCGGGAGCGGCGGCAGGCTCGGTGCGCCGCCCGCGGCGAAGGCCGTGGCCCAGTTGAGCAGCGTGGCGGGCGCGGAGACGCCCGACGGGACGACCTGGGCGCCGTTCGCCTTCGAGTAGTAGATGGTGCCGTTCTGGTACGACTGCAGGATCGAGCCGTCGGGGAACGCGATCGGGTTCGCGACGGCGCGGCCGAGCGTGCCCTTCTCGCCGCCGGCGGCGGCGTACGCGGCCTCGACCGCGGCCTTGCCGGTCACGGCCTGCACGCCGGCGGCCGCGACCGACGCGGCGGGCGGCGCCGGGATGCCGGGGATCGCGGGCGCTGCCGGCGCGGTGGGTGCTGCCGGGGCCGCGGCGGGCGCCGAGGGGACCGCGGGGGATCCGGCGGCCGCGACCGCCGGGGCGGCGCCGGGCACCGTCGGGACGGCGGGCGCCGCGGGGGCGGCCGGGGCCGCGGCGACGGTGCCGGCCGTCGGGGCCGCGGCGGTGGGGGTCGTCGCGCCCGTCGGGGCCGTCTGCGCGGCGTTCGGGGCGGTCGGGACAGGGTTGAACGGGTCGACGGGGGCCGCGACGATCGGCTGGTCCACGACGCGCCCGGGGACCGGCGCCTGCGTCGCGCTCGACGGTGCCGTGGCCGCGCCGGGGGCGCTCGGGGCGCCCGGTGCGGGGGCCGACGCCGGGGCCTGGCCGTCGATGGTGAACCAGTCCGAGCGCAGGCCGAGCTTCTTGCGGACCTCGTCGCCCTTCGCGGTGACGGTGCGGTTCGCGCCGACGATCTCGACGGCCTCGACGCGGCCGGCCTGCGCCGACTGCGTCTTGACCACGCGGATCGACTTGAACGCGCCGACGCCGAACTCCTGCGCGATCTTCGACGTGGGGACCTTCTGGGTCCAGTTCTTGAACGGCGAGACGACGTCGCCGTCGTCCTTGACCGCCGTGAAGTCGCCGCCCGCGGTGTAGCCGCCGGTGGAGCTGGAGAACTCGGTGGAGACGGCGTAGCCGTTCTTGGCCATGACCAGGCCGGCGGTGCTCGCGACGGCCTTGTCGGTGCGCGGATCCTCCTTGCCGGCGCCGCCGTAGACCTGCGAGTCCTGGGTGTCGTTGTAGCGGTCGCCGCGCTTGGCGCCCTCGGCCAGCGCGTACGAGCGGGCCGCGATGGCCTGCGCGCGCAGGGCCTCGTAGCCGCCCTGGTCGGCCCATTCGACCTTGCTCTCGACGGGGACCACGCCGCGGACGTAGTCCTCGATCGTGACCACGTTGAAGACCTTGCCGTCCTTGGCCGCGATCGCACCGCGGTAGGCGGCGTTGGAGCCGCAGAACGTCAGGAGCTCGCCGACGGGGCGGCCCGCCTCCGCGTTGAGCGGCGAGATCGTCGCGTCCTCGCCGGCGGGGACGGTCTTGACGACCGGGCCGTTGCAGCCGGTGGTGATGACGGCGTTCCCGCCCTCGAGGCGCACGGCCTGACCGGGCGCGACGGGCTGGTCGCCGATCTTGGCACCGGCCGGGGCCAGCACGTTCGCCGCCTTCTGGGTGGTGAGCTGGACGCGGACGGGCAGCTTCACATCGGCGCGGGCCAGCTGGGAGCCGCCGTAGTAGTGGGCGACGATCTGCTCGGCCTTCCAGCCGGCCTTCGCGTAGCCGAAGGCGCCCCACTGCCCCAGGCCGCGGCCGTGGCCGTTGCCCTGGCCGGTGAAGGTCACGTCGCTGCCGGCGGCCAGTTCGGGGTCGCCGACGATGTTCGTGGTGCTGAGCAGCGCAGCGGCGCCGCCCACGGCCAGGGCCGGGAGCAGCGCGAGCGCGACGGTACGCCGTCCGCGGCGGCGACGAGGACCGCCGTCGATCCACACGGGCATGGCTTCTCCTTAGCTCGACGCAGGTGAGCCGTGCCAGGGAACGGCAAAGCTCAACGTGAGGTCGAGACTAACACCATCTGCAACATTCGTCACGTAAGCAACATTTGTCACATCAGTCACACCCGGTGCCGGGTCGGCGCGGGTTCACGCACATGCAGCTCCACATCTTTCGAAGCGTTCTGCGACGAATCGTGCCCGGTTCATCGCAGAACGCTTCGAAAGATGTTCATGCCGCCGCGTGTGCACGCTCATCCAGGGCGGACCGCACCTGGCGGAGCATCTCGTCACGTCCCTCGGACAGGATCTTCGCGGTGACCACGATGACCTCCCAGCCGTAGTCGTGCCGCAGAGTGTTGCGACGAGTCGCGTCCAGACTCTGTTGCCCTGGATCGGCGTGATCGCGGCCGTCGTATTCGACGGCGACCTTGTACTCGTCCGCGCCGAGGTCGAGGCGGTAGCGGCCACCGTCGATGACGATCTGCGTGGCGAACATGGTGAGACCGGCCCGATGGAGTAGCAGTCGCAGATGCGTTTCGGGTGGCGATTCGGCTCCTCCGTCGGCCTCGGCGAGCACGGCGCGCACTCGACGCGACCGGTGCAGGTGCGCGTGGGCGTCGAGGTAGTCGGCGACGTCCTGCACCGTCGTGACGGACCGTCCGTCGTCGCGCACCCGCAGGCACTGATCCGCGCCGACGACGGCATCGTCACCGTCGGTGAAACGGGCGATGTCGACGAACGTGCGGGCGCCCGTCGTGAGCCGGAGGCCGTCGACGACGATCACGTCCGCATCGGGCATGGCGCCGCCGCGGATGACGATCCCCTGCCGTCGTCGGGGCAGCGGAAACCAGACCTCGATCGGCCTGTCGGCGCAGTACGCGACGCCGTGCAGGGCCGCGGCGGTCCACCCGCAGAACACGGCGTCGGGATACAGCAGCAGAGCCGCGTCGATCAGGTCGCGGAACGTCACCGGCCGACCCGCGGGCATGCGCACACCGCGGATCACCTGCTGGTATCGAGCACGGATCTCGTACGGCGTCGCGTACGGAACCAACTCTCGTGTGGGGACCCCCATACCCATTGGACGCACCAGCGCCGAGATCGGATCCCCCACCGACATCTTTCGAAGCGTTCTGCGAGGAACCGAGCGGGTTCCGTCACAGAACGCTTCGAAAGATGTGCGTCGCGCACCGTCGAACGGGCTAGAACCAGCGCTCGAGCACCCGGGCGACGCCGTCATCGAGGTTGGTCGCGGTCACCGTGTTCGCGGCGCCGCGGGCCAACGGGTGGGCGTTGCCCATCGCGACACCCATGCTCGCCCAGCGCAGCATCTCGGCGTCGTTGGGCATGTCGCCGAACGCGGCGGTGCGGAGGTCCCCGGTAAGGCCGAGGTGCTCGATCGCCAGCTGGATGCCGGTGGCCTTGGTGACGCCGGGGACGTGGAACTCGATGAGCCCGTTGTTCGTGGCGTAGGTGACGTCGGCGAGGCCCTCCAGGTGCGGGGCGATGCGGGCGTGCATCTCGTCGGAGGTCATGCCCGGCTGCCGGACCAGGAGCTTCACGGCGGGGTGGGCGAGGACCTCGGCGTCGGCGGCGGTGACGGTGTCGGGTTCGAGCCAGGCGTGCTGGTACCCGGTCGACGCGGCGAACCGCGGCGTCGCGGTGTCGTGCTCGCCGTGCGCGACCCGCTCGGCGGCGAAGCCGGCGCCGGGCAGCAGCCGGCGGACGAGGTCGGCGACGGTCTCCAGCAGCTCCGGCGACATCAGCGACGCCGAGACCACCCGGCCCGAACCGGTGTCGTAGAGCACCGCGCCGTTCGCGCACACGGCCAGCGGCGCGAAGTCGAGCTGGTCGGCGATCGGGTCAACGGCCCGCGGCGGGCGGCCGGTGGCGAGCACGAAATGGCCGCCGGCGTCGCGCACCGCGTTCACGGCGACGTGCGTCCGCAGTGTCAGGCGCTCATGGTCGTCGACGAGCGTGCCGTCGACGTCGCTCGCGACCAGGATCGGCGCCGCGCCGAGCACCTCGAGCCCCGGCGCCGCCGCAGCAGCGCCGGACCCCTCGGATGCAGCGACCACGCCGAACTCGGAACCGGCGCCCTCAGGCACCGTCGGCCTGACGTTCCTCCCGGGCGCGGCGACGCTCGTCGAGGTCGGCGGCGTCCATGGCGTCCGCCTCCTCCAGCGTGGGCGCGGTGCCGCCGAGGCGCGCGGGCACCCACGGCTCGCCCTGCGGGTGCGGGCCGTACAGATCCTGCAACTGCAGCAGCATGGCCTGCATCGAGTCCTTGAGCCGGGCGGTCAGCTCGTCGGGCGGCCCGACGGGATCCAGCGGGTCGCAGACGCCGATGACGATGCGGAACTTGTTCCGGCCGAGCTGCTTGGGGAGGCCCTTGGTCCAGATCTGCTGGGCGCCCCAGACCACGACGGGGACGATCGGCACGTTCGCCTCGATCGCCATGCGCGCGGCGCCGGACTTGAAACCCTTGAGCTCGAAGCTGCGGCTGTGCGTGGCCTCGGGGTAGACGCCGACGAGCTCGCCGGCCTTGAGCGCGTCCACCGCGGCCTGGTAGGCGGTCGCTCCCGCCTCGCGGTCGACGGGGATGTGCCGCAGCGCGCGCATGATGGGGCCGGTCTTCGAATTGTCGAAGACCTCCTGCTTCGCCATGAACCGCACCTTGCGGTGCCCGGCCTCGTCGGCGGGCTTGCCCGCGAACGGGAAGTCGAGGTAACCGGTGTGGTTGATCGCCACGACGGCGCCACCGGTGCGAGGGAACTTATGGAAGTCCACCTCGGTGAACTTGATGCCCTGATAGGCCCACATGCCGCGGGCCACCTTGATGATCGTTCCGTAGACGGGTTCCACACGGCCAGCGTAGCCGCGCGGCCGTCTCCACGGTGTGTCAGCCGGTACGCCGGGCGCCCATTACGCTGTAGCGGTAACGATCACGGCGAAAGGCTCCACAGTGCAGGTCACCAGCGTCGGGCACGCGGGTTTCCACATCTCCACCGCCGCAGGCACCATCCTGTGCGATCCGTGGGTGAACCCCGCGTACTTCGGCTCGTGGTTCCCCTTCCCGGACAACACGCAGCTGGACTGGAAAGCCCTGGGCGACGTCGACTACCTCTACGTCTCCCACCTGCACCGCGACCACTTCGACGCGAAGAATCTCGCCGAGAACGTGAGCAAGGACGCGACCGTCATGCTGCCCGATTACCCCGTGCCGGACCTGCGGCGCGAGCTGGAGAAGCTGGGCTTCACGAAGTTCTTCGAGACGCAGGACTCCGTCAAGCACACGGTCAGCGGCCCCAAGGGCGACCTCGACGTGATGATCATCGCGCTGCGCGCACCCGCGGACGGCCCGATCGGCGACTCGGGCCTCGTCGTCTCCGACGGCGAGACGGTGCTGTTCAACATGAACGACGCCCGCCCGGTGGACATGGAGGTGCTCGACGAGTTCGGCGGCATCGACGTGCACCTGCTGCAATACTCGGGCGCCATCTGGTACCCGATGGTCTACGACATGCCGAAGGGCTCCAAGCGCCGCTTCGCCGAGCAGAAGCGCCAGCGCGGCATGGACCGCGCCCGCAGCTACGTCGACCAGGTCGCCGGCACCTGGGTCGTGCCGTCCGCGGGCCCGCCCGCGTTCCTCGATCCCGAGCTGCGCTACCTCAACGACGAGGGCCGCGTGGACCGCGAGACGATCGGCGGCGACCCGTCGAACATCTTCCCGGACCAGATCACCTTCCTGGAGCAGATGAAGGCGAACGGCAACGACGGCGGCCTGCTGTTCATCCCCGGCACCGTCGGCGACTTCGCCGGCAAGGAGCTGAAGTCCCTCACGCACCCGGTCTCCGAGGCCGAGGTGATGGACATCTTCGAGAACAAGACGGCCTACCTGGACGCCTTCGCGGCCCGCCAGGCGCCGGTCCTCGAGGCCGAGAAGGCCACGTGGGCGAAGGACGACGGGCAGCCCCTGCTGCCGGCCCTCAAGGCCAAGTTCGAGCCGATCATGCAGGCGTCCGCGCTGATCAGCGACGGGATCGGCTACGCGGTCGGGCTCGAGATGGCCTCGCCCGACGGTGCCGTCGAGACCGTCGTGCTCGACTTCCCGAACCGCACGGTCCGCAGCCCGGAGGAGGGCGACGGCAAGTACCGGTACGGCTTCCGCATCGCCGCGGAGCTGGTGCGCACGGTGCTGCGCGACGACGAGCCGGACTGGGTGAACACAATCTTCCTGTCGACGCGGTTCACCACGTGGCGCATCGGCGGCTACAACGAGTTCCTCTACACCTTCTTCAAGTGCCTCACCGACGAGCGGATCGCCTACGCCGACGGCTGGTTCTCCGAGGCGCACGACGACACCGCGTCGACCGAGCTGGACGGCTGGGAGGTGCAGCGCCGCTGCCCGCACCTCAAGGCCGACCTGTCGAAGTTCGGCGTGGTCGAAGGCGGCAAGCTGACCTGCAACCTGCACGGCTGGCAGTGGGACCTCGAGTCCGGCCGCTGCCTGACCTCCAGCGGGCACGAGCTGCGCGCGAAGAAGCTGACATGAGCGGGCCGCGGCGTCCGCGCAACAACCGGCAGCGCGTCGAGGACTACTACGGCGTGCACGACACGGGCATGGGCTCGCGCCCGGCGCCCGCCGCACCGCCCGCTCCCCCGACGGTGCCGCCCACCGCTCCCCCGCAGGGGCCGCCGCCGGGACAGCAGGCTCCGCAGGGACAGCCGCCGCGCCGACCGCGCGTGATCCCGCCGCCCGAGGTGCAGGTCGCCGCGCAGGAGGCGGCCCGGGCCGCCGCGGGCGCGCCGCCGTCCGCTCCGGGCACGCCGTCCGCTCCGCGCGCCGCGTCCGTGCCCGGTGCCCCCGGGCCGGCACCGTCGGATCCGCTGGCCGGGGTGGCGGCACCGTCGTACCCGCAGCCCGGGAGCCCGGCGCCCGACGCGCCCCGCACCAAGCCCGACCCCCTGACCGACCCGCTGACCTCCGAGACCTTCCAGGGCGTGCAGCAGGCGTCGGACACCTTCGAGGCCGGGGTGGTCGGCGGCTTCGGCTACAGCGCGTCGACGGGGCCGCAGACGGCGTCGAACACGTCCGCCACCGCCTTCGACGGCGGCTTCGACCAGTTCGCGCCGCCCCGGTTCGAGCCCCGCGCCGAGGGCCGCGCGGACGACCTCTGGGTGGACGCCGCGCCGTCGGGGCACGACGATGCCGGCGAGACCCTCGAGGCGACGTTCGAGGCGCACCCGGAGTCCGAGACCCTCGACGAGCCCGACGAGTCGTACATCGACGTCGAGGTGGTGGACGTGGAGGTGCTCGAGCACGGGGCCCCCTCGGCCGCGCCCGCGGAAACCGCGAGCGAAGGCGTCGCTACCGACGACGTCGCGAGTGAGGACGAGCCGGCCGACGACGAGCCGTTCGACGCGCAGGCCGTGACCGACACGCGGGTCGTCGAGGACGAGCAGCCGACCCCCGCCGAGGCTCCGGTCGAGGAACCGGCCGCCGACGGGCAGGTCGCTGCCGAGGAGCCGGCCGCGGACGGGGAGGCCGGCGCCGACGACGGGGCCGACACCGAGCGGGCGACGCGCACCGAGGCCGCGACCGAGGAGACCGCGACGGACGCGGGCGCGGCGGAGCAGCAGGCGCCGCCGGCGTTCGACGAGCCGCTCGCGATCGATCCGTTCCCGTACACGCAGATCGATGAGACCTACGTCGATCCCGAGACCCTGCAGGGTCTGCAGAACCGCCAGGCACCGCACGAGCCGAAGGAACCCGGTGACATGACCGAATTCAACGAGTCCCTCCAGGAAGCCATGACCATCGACGGCGCGCTCGGCGTCGCGCTGGTCGACGCGAGCAGCGGCATGGCGCTCGCGACCGCCGGCGACCCCGCGGAGTTCAATCTCGAGGTCGCGGCGGCGGGCAACTCGGCGCTGGTGCAGGCCATGGGCCGCACGCTGGGCGATCTGGACCTCGACGACCACATCGAGGACATCCTCATCACCCTCGGCACGCAGTACCAGATCGTGCGCCCCATCAACCAGGGCACCGACGACCTGTTCCTCTACCTGGTGCTCGACCGCTCGCGCGCCAACCTCGCGATGGCCCGCTTCCGCCTCACCAAGCTGGCGGAGCAGATCGAGGTCTAGGCACCGCCCTCGTCCTTCGCCCAGCGCGCCGCGAGGTCGTGATCGTGGCACGGCACGACCGTGACATCGCCGGGGAGCGCCATGAGGCGCATCATCGTCGCGAAGGTCGCGTCGCGGTCGACGTCGACGAGCAGCCCCGGGAACGCCGCCTTCTGCGCGCCGTGCACCAGCTGCTCGGAGTGCCACACGGCGTCGCCGGCCATGAGCACGCGCCCGCGTTCGGTGTTCAGCAGCACGCCGACGCTGCCCGGGGTGTGCCCGGCCAGGTCGACGAGCACGACCGCGCCGTCGCCGAAGACGTCGTGGCTCGCCGGGAACGCCAGCACCGGCGGGCCGTCGAGGTCCCGCAGGTCCATCGTGCGGCCGGCGAGCGCGGGGCGCACCCCCGCGGCCGGCGCCAGCTCGCCGGCGACCGCCCACTCGTGCTCCCGACGGTGCGCCATCAGCGGCAGGGCGGGCAGGTCGAGTAGCCCGCTGACGTGATCCCAGTGGAGGTGCGTCGACAGCGCGAGGTCAACGCTCGCCGGATCCACCCCGCCGCGGTGCAGCGCCTCGACGGTGCTGAGGACGTCCGGGGACGGCATCACGGCGGCGCGGAGCATCGGCTGCATGGCGCCGAGCACCCGCTCGCGCACCTGGGAGGCGACCGACGGGTCGAGCAGGATCCGGGCGGACGGGTGGTCGATCACGTAGGTGCGCATGTCCATCCGGATCGTCGCCGGACTCCGCACGCCTTCCATCACCGTCATCGAGCGCACGACGCGCGGGATCTGAGGCAGCGCTCGCAGGCGTACCGTCACCGACGACGCCGGCGGCGCGACGAGCGCCTCGCGCAGCCGCGCGATCCGGGCGGGATCGGGCCGGCGCGGACGCACGGCACCCGCGAGCGACTGCCCGACCGCGCGGCAGCACGTGCTCAGGGCCGTCGGTGCGACGCGGTCGATGATGGGGTCGGTGGCGATCTGTCCGGTGGTGTCCGTCATGGCGTTACGGTAGAACTTCAGGTCGACCTGAAGTAAAGGCGGAACGCATGCGCATCGGAGACGCAGCGGTGGAGGTGGGCGTGGCCACGCACGTCCTCCGGCACTGGGAGGACGTCGGCGTACTCGTGCCGCCGCGGGAACCCGGCGGGCAGCGCAGCTACTCCGACGAGCACGTCGCGCGGGCCCGCCTGATCTTCCTGTGCCAGCGCGCCGGGCTCTCGCTCGACCAGATCAAGCAGCTGATCGTCGCCGATACGGCGGACCGCGCCGCACGCCTGCGCGAGCACCGGGCGGCGATCGCCGGACGCATCGACGAATTGCGGCGCGCCGATGCGTTCCTCGAGCACACGCTCACCTGCGCACACCCGGTCGTCACCCAGTGCCCGGAGTGCTCCGGCTTCGCCTCGGGCCGGGACCTTACGGCCGCAGCACGTCCGTTCCGATGAACGGCTGCAGCGCGGCGGGGACGCGG
The DNA here is from genome assembly GCF_900104775.1 of Tsukamurella tyrosinosolvens. NCBI lineage: Bacteria > Bacillati > Actinomycetota > Actinomycetes > Mycobacteriales > Tsukamurellaceae > Tsukamurella > Tsukamurella tyrosinosolvens. Next base: position 186,455 of record NZ_FNSA01000003.1, on the reverse strand, counting down.
ACGGAACCGTCGGGCTGCTGGTGGTTCTCCCAGATCGCGACGAGCCAGCGCGTCGTCGCCAGCGTCCCGTTCAACGTGGCCGCGACCTGCGGCCTACCGTCGGAATCGCGGTACCGGATGCCCAGGCGCCGCGCCTGGAACGTGGTGCAGTTCGACGTCGACGTCAGCTCGCGGTAACGGCCCTGCGACGGCACCCACGCCTCGCTGTCGTACTTGCGCGCCGCCGACGAGCCCAGGTCGCCCGCCGCCACGTCGATCACCCGGTAGGGCACCTCGACCGCCGCGAGCATCTCCTTCTCCCAGTTCAGCAGGCGCTGGTGTTCGGCCTCCGCGTCCTCGGGCTTGCAGTAGACGAACATCTCGATCTTGTCGAACTGGTGCACACGGATGATGCCGCGCGTGTCCTTGCCGTACGAGCCGGCCTCGCGCCGGAAGCAGCTCGACTGCGCGGCGTAGCGCACCGGGCCGTCGGACAGGTCGAGGATCTCGTCCATGTGGTAGCCGGCCAGCGGTACCTCCGAGGTGCCGACCAGGTACAGGTCGTCGGCCTCGAGGCGGTAGATCTCGTCGGCGTGCGCGCCGAGGAAGCCGGTGCCCGCCATGACCTCGGGCTTGACCAGCACGGGCGGGATCATCAGCGTGAAGCCGTTGGCCACGGCCTTCTGCACCGCGAGCTGCAGCAGCGCCATCTGGAACAGCGCGCCGTAGCCCTTCATGAAGTAGAACCGCGAGCCCGAGACCTTGGCGCCGCGCTCCATGTCGAGCAGGCCCAGGCCCTCGGCCAGCTCGAGGTGATCCTTGGGGTTCTCGATCTCGGGGATCTCGCCCACGTGCTCGAGCACCTCGAAGTCGTCCTCGCCGCCGGCGGGCACCCCGTCGATGATGACGTTGCCGATCTTCCGCGCGACCTCGTCGAAGACCTCGTCGGCGCGGCTCTGCGCGACCTCGGCCTCCTTGACCTTCGCGGCGAGCTCGCCCGCCGCGGCGACGAGGGCCTTGCGGTCCTCGGGCGCCGCCTTGCCGATCGACTTCGACGAGGCCTTGTGCTCGGCCCGCAGCGTGTCGGCCGCCAGCACCGCGGCCCGACGGTCCGCGTCGGCGGACAGCAGGGCGTCGACCAGCGCCGGGTCCTCTCCACGGGCGCGCTGCGAGGCGCGTACACGGTCCGGGTTCTCGCGTACCAGCTTGACGTCGATCACCCGACCAGCCTATTACGGCACCGTCGACCCGCCCCAACCGCTACACCGCCCACCCGTCCCGGCCCGGACCGGGCATGATGGAGGGCGATGGCCGACGACACCGAAACCCAGCCCGCACCCGCCTCGACGACGGGGCGCGCCGGCGCCCTCACCGTGCGCGCCGTCCTGGCCGCGGTGATCGTGGGCGCGCTCGCGATCGGCGCGGGCCTGTACTTCACGGGCGCGTTCGAACCGAAGAACGAGGAGAAGGCGCCGCGGCTCGCCGCCGCCGGCACCACCCTCGCCCGGTCCAAGCCCGGCACGTGCCTGACCTGGGACAAGGACCCCACGACGATGGCACCCGTCGACTGCCTGCAGCCGCACAAGTTCGAGGTCGCGGGCGAGCCCGCGCGCAGCCTGCCGGAGAACGCCCCGTACCCGACGCAGTCGGTGATCGCCGCGCAGCGCGACCAGCTGTGCCCGCCCGTCGTCACCGAGTACCTCGGCACCCGCCTCGACCCGAAGGGCCGGTTCCAGATGGGCCTGCTCGCGCCGGGCGAGAAGGCGTGGGCGTCGGGCGACCGGACGATGCGCTGCGGCATCCAGGTGTCCGACGGTGCCGGCAACCCCCTGGAGGTGCAGGGCAAGGTGGTGAATCAGGACAAGTCGCTGACCTGGCCGCCGGGCACCTGCATCGGGCTGGACGCGCGCGGCCAGTTCAGCGGCCCCGTCGGCTGCGCGCAGCCGCACGGCATCGAGGTGACCGCCGTGATCGACATGCGGCAGGCCTTCCCCGACGCGTCGTGGCCCACCGACCGGCAGCAGGAGGAGTACCTGAGCCGGATCTGCCCGTCGCGCACGACGGGCTGGTTCGGCTCGCAGGACGGGCTGCGCAAGTCGGGCCTGCAGCTGGCCTGGAACAAGCTCTCCCAGCCGTCGTGGACCGCCGGGTCGCGCTCGGTGATCTGCTTCCTCGCCTCGTCGAAGGACGGGAACACGTTCACCCCGATCACGGGCTCCGCGAAGTCCCCCGACCTGCTCATCGACGGCAAGAAGCCCGTCATGCCCACCTTGCCCGGCGCCCCCGCCCCGGCCCCCGCGCCCGGCCGGTAGCCCGTGCACGTCTCCCGCCGCGCCTTCCAGGAGTGGGTCTCGGACGCCCTCGACGACGTCCCGCCCGAGCTCGCCGAGGCCATGGACAACGTGGTGGTGCTGGTCCGCGACCGCAACGAGGACGAGCCGACGCTGCTCGGCCTGTACGAGGGCATCGCGCTCACCGAGCGCGACTGGAACTACGTGGGCACCTTGCCCGACACCATCACCATCTACCGCGAAGCGCTCATGGACATCTGCGACACCGAGGAGCAGTTGCGCCACGAGATCCGGGTGACCGTGCTGCACGAGATCGGCCATCATTTTGGTATCGACGACCACCGATTGCACGACCTGGGTTGGGCCTGACCGGACGGGCACATCCCTCCGGAATCGCCGCCACCGACTCCACGACCCGGGCTGGGCCTGAAAGGAATCCGCATGCCGACCCCGCACAACTCCGCCGCCCCCGACGCCTACGCGCCCGCCGTCCTCATGCCGGGCGACCCGCGGCGCGCCCGGCGCATCGCGGAGACGCTGTTCGACGACGCCCGCCTCGTCAACGAGGTGCGCGGCATGGAGGCGTACACCGGCACCGTCGGGGGTCGGCCGATCTCGGTGATGGGTTCCGGCATGGGCATGCCGACGATGACGATCTACGCCACGGAGCTGTACCGCGAGTACGGCGTCCAGCGGATCATCCGGGTCGGCACGTCGGGCGGCTTCCAGGACGACCTGGCGCTGGGCGACGTGATCGTCGCGACCGCCGCGCACACCGACTCCGCGATCAACGACCCGCGCATCCCCGGTGTGAAGTTCGCGCCCGCCGCGTCGTACCCGCTGCTCCGCGCCGCGGTGGACGCCGCCGAGCGGGCCGGGACGCCGGTGCGGGTGGGCCCGGTGTACTCCTCGGACCACTTCTACCTGGCGCGACCGGGCCTGCACGAGGGGCTGCGCGACCACGGCGTCCTCGGCGTCGACATGGAGACCGCCGCGCTCTACGCCGTCGCCGCGGCGGAGGGCCGCGAGGCCCTGACGGTGCTCACGGTGAGCGACCACCTCTTCCGCGAGGAGGCGATGCCGTCCGAGGACCGCGAGAAGAGCTTCGCCGCCGCCGCGACCATCGCCATCGAGGCCGCCTTCAGCTGACGGGTCCTAGCCCATCGGATCCAGGTGCGACGGGGCGTCGGCCCAGCTCACGAGCTCCCAGCGACCGCCGTCCACGGGCCGGAGCACGATCTCCCCGGTGTTGGGCAGGTGATGCTTGTGGGCGTAGGCACCGTCGACCCCGGACAGGTGGAAGCCGACGAGCCGGATGGCGGCCCCGTGGCTGACGAGGTAGGCGTCGCCCCGCGGGAGGTGCTCGGCGCGGATCGCGTCGACGGCGGGCAGGTACCGCGCGAGCAGGTCCTCGGCGCTCTCGCCGCCGGGCATCGCGGCGGTCGCCTCGCCGGAGTACCAGCGCCGCACGACGTCCTGGAAGACCTTGATGGATTCCTCGTCGTGGAACCCCTCGAGGTCGCCGGCCTGCACCTCGTGCACCCCGTCGATCGCGGCGGTCTCGACACCCCAGGCCTCGGCGATGTGCCCGGCCGTCTCCTGCGCGCGGCGCGCGACCGAGCTCAGCAGCACGGCGGGCGCGGCGTCGGGGCGCTCGACGCCGTACCGGCGCGCCTGCTCGGCGCCCTCGGGCGTGAGCGGTGCGCCGGGCGGGCGGGTGTCGAGGATCCGCGCGACGTTCGCGGTGGTCTGGCCGTGCCGGACCAGGTGCAGCAGGCCCGTCATCGTTCGCCCCTGCGCAGGCCGTCGAACCACTCCTCGGAGTCGCCGGGGTCGACGGGGGCCGTGCCCGGCCCGCCGGGACGCGGCCAGGAGCCGAGGAACCGGACGTCGTCGCACACGCGGTGCAGGGCGCGCAGCGCCTCACCGACCGCGGGATCGTCGATGTGGCCGACGCAGTCGAAGTGGAAGACGTAGCTGCCGAACACCGTTCGCTTGGGCCGCGACTCGATGCGGGTGAGATCGACACCGCGCAAAGCGAATTCAGCCATGGCCAGGGCCAGGGATCCGGGCCGGCTGGGCACGTCGATCACCACGGCGGTGCAGTCGCTGCCGGTGCGCGCCGGCGCCGGACCGGGCTTGCCGCACAGCACGAACCGCGTGCGGGCGTCGGCGACGTCCGCCACACCGGTGGCGGCCTCGGGCACGTCGTACATCCGGGCGGCGAGGGCGGTCGTGACGCCGGCGTCGATGCGCCCCTCGGCCACGTCCAGCGCGGCCGCGGCGTTCGAGGCGGCCGGAACCACCTGCGCCTGCGGCATGTTCGCGGCGAGCCAGGCACGCACCTGCGCCGCCGCCACGGGATAGGCGCCCACGGTGCGCGCCTCGTCGAGCGGCTTCGGGGAGGCGATGGAGAAGGCCACGGCCAGGTCGGTCTCGGCGAAGATCTGCAGCGGCGCACCGAAACCCAGGGTGTCCAGCGTGGGGGTCACGGGCCCCTCGACCGACGACTCGATGGGCACGCACGCGAGGTCCGCGGCACCGTCGGCCACCATCTCGAGGGCGGCCACCTGACTGGGGGCGCTGATCCGCTCGGCCCCGACGAGCTCGACGCCCGGCACCGCCATCACGCCACGGGCGGCGAGGTCCTGGCACTGGAGCAGCGCCATCTCGGTGAACGTCCCCTCGGGGCCGAAGTAGGCGATGCGCGTCACGCCACGAGCCTAGCGGGGTGACCGCGTCGGGGCGGGCCTCCGGTGATTCAGTACAGTCATTTCGTTCTTGCAGAAGCGGGAGGGCGCATGGCGGAGGACGAGAACCCACTGGACCGGATCAGTTCCGGACCGGCACCGACGGGCCCGAATCCGTGGCGCTCGGACCGGCTGCCCACCGGCAGCCCGTACACGAACGGCCTGTACGGCACCGGCGACGTGCGGAACCCGCGCCGCCTCGGACTCGCCGGCTGGCTGACGCTGGCCGTCGCCGTCGTCCTCCTCGCGGGCGCCGTCGGCTGGGCCGCGGTCTCGAAGTCCGGCCGGGACGATGCGGCGCCGCTGCCCGGGATCACCGGCGCGGCCACGCCGCCGCCCGCGCCCAGCATCGATCAGATCACCGCGAACAGCCTGTTCACGACGACTCTCACCGCGCCGGCGGCGTGCCCGCTCCCGGCGTGGTCGACCGACCAGGCCGCGATGGAGGCGTTCGCCGACGCCGCGGTCGCGTGCCTCGGCGGCATGTGGGGCCTGCCCGCCGTCCGGGTGGACGTCGTCGTCCCCGCGGCCGACGGCACCGTCGGCGGGGCGTGCACGGCGAGCCGGCGCATCGACAGCATCATCACCTGCGACGGCGTGACGTTCATGAACTACGACCGGGCCCGCGCGGGCATCGGCAACCAGGCGGGCGGCGCACTGATGTGGCTCGCGCTCGACGTGGCGGGGCGCACGGAGCGCCGCAGCGGCGTCGCCGCCGACGTCGATGCCCTCGTCCGCCTGGCGGGCGGACCGACCAGCCCTCAGGGCGGTGAGCACCTGCGTCGCCGCCACGTCCAGGACCTGTGTCTCGCGGGCGGCACGCTCGCGAAACTGGTGGGCCACGGCATCCAGGCGCGCGACCTGGACGAGGCCTCCGCCGAGTCCGCGTCGTGGACGATCATCTCCGCGACGTCGAACGAGCCCGTCCTGGCCCGCGGCACGGCGCAGAGCTGGTTCGACCGCGGCCGCCTCTCCCCCACCCTCGAGGTGTGCCGGACGGCCTGGACCGTCCCCGTCGACCAGGTGTCCTGAGTTACCGCAGGCCCAGCGCGTGCAGGCGGTCGGTGAGCGCCTGCGGGTCGGGCGTCACGACGTGGCGCAGTCGCTCACGCACCGCGTCCTGCGCCATGGGGTTGAGCGCGGCCAGCCGCGCCTCGTCGGGTGCGGCGAGGGCGGCCGGGATGTCGTCGCCGGTCAGCGCCGCGACGGTGGCGCACAGGACCGCCACGGCCTCGTCGGCGTTCGCCACCGCGATCTCGAAGCCGGGCCCCTCGTCGTGCACGCCGTGCACGAGGAACTCCGCGAGCGCCGTGGGATCGCCGGGCGCGTAGGTGCAGCTCGGGCGGTCCGACGGTACCGCCACAGCCAGACCGTCGACCAGGGACATCGGCTCGCGCGGGGGCGCGAGCAACTCCAGTTCGATCGCCATCACAGTGACCCTAACTCTTGCCCGGGGTTGCTCACCGCATTAGGTTAGGGTTACCTTCATGACAACCACCGAGCGAGAGGAGTCGTCATGAGCGCCCCGACCATCGCCGAGCCGACACCGGCCGAGCGCGTCCGCACCATCGCGGCCGTCCCCCATGCCGCGGTCCTCGCGGCGGACGGCTACGAGCCGATCACCGTCGCGCTGCACCACGTACTGGGCGACCGGCTCGTGGTGGCCGTCCCCGACGACGTCCCGTGGCTCGAGGGCGTGCGCGCCATGGTCGAGATCAACGACATCTCGCCGCTGCCGCTGCGCGAGCGCACCCGCTCCCTCGTCTGGCTCTCCGGCCGCCTGTCCGAGGTGGCCGACGGCGCGGCCCTCGCCGCCCGCGTCGCCGTGGACAACCCGCTCGAGGAACTGCTCGACGTGGGCAACGGCTCCCGGCTGCTGACCATGCCGATCGAGACGGCCGTCCTCGCCGACGCCGCGGGCGCCTCGTCGGTGACGGGCGAGGAACTGGCCGCCGCCGAGCCGGATCCCTTCGCGGGCTATGAGATCGCGTGGCTCGCTCACGTCGAGAGCGGCCACCCGGAGATGGTCGGGCAGCTCGCCCGCCGCCTGCCGGGCAAGCTGCGCAACCACCGGATCCGGCTGCTGGGCATCGACCGCTTCGGCATCCGCCTGCGCGCCGAGCACCACGAGCTCTCCGACGTCGACGTGCGGCTGAACTTCGCACAGCCCGCCCACGACATGGCCGCCCTGCAGCGCGGCATCCGCATCCTGCTGGGCTGCCCCTTCCTCAACGGCCTCCGCGCGAGCTGATCTCCTCACGATCTCGAGTTCTGCAGCGGTGGACGTGCTCCCACGCACACGCACCCTCGCAGAACTCGACATTGTGAAGTAGTCGGCGGCCGGACGAAGGTTTCGTACGCTTATTGGGGATGACCGCCCTCGGCCGGGCGGCCGCGCCCGTGCGGCGGGGCACCGTTGCGGCATGGACCTCATCGAGCTGATCGCCGCCCTTGCGGACGGCGGCGTCGTCTCCCGGGCACGGCTGATCGCGCACGGCGCCGATCCGCGGGAGATCAGCGCCCTGCGCCACGCCGGCACCCTCACGGTGATCCGGCGGGGTTGGTACGCGATCACGGGGGCGGATCCCGCGGTCGTGGCGGCGGTACGCAGCGGTGCCGCGCTGACCTGCGTCTCCGCTCTGCGGTTCGCCCCGGGCGTCTGGGTCCCGCCCGGCATCACCCGCAGCCACGTCCGCTGGCCGGTGCACCGCGCGCCGGCGGCAGCGGCGAGCCGCGCCAGGACGGGGCGGGCGCGCGGTCGAGCGGGCGGAACGCCGAGCACACCCGGCTCGACCGATCGCTCCGCCCGCTGCCACTCGCACCACGGGCTGGCTACGCCGGCCCGATCGGTCGATCCCCTTCCCGTGGCGCTGCAGTGCGCGGCCAACTGCCTGTCCGATGACTACCTGGTGGCGGTGCTGGATTCGACGCTGCGGATGCCGAATCCGTACTCCGAGGCCGACCTGCGGGAGATCCTCGACGGCGCGCCACAGCGCGTGCTGCGCCTGCTCGATCGCCTCGACCCGCTGGCGGGCTCCGGCACCGAGTCCGTGACCCGCATCCGGCTCCAGAACCACCACGTCCTGGTGCGCAGTCAGGTGGTGATCGAGGGGCTCGGCCGCGTGGACCTGCTCGTCGGCGAGAAGCTGATCCTCGAGTGCGACAGCCGGGAGTTCCACAACGATGCGCAGCGCACCGAGGACAACCGGCGGGATCGCGTCGCGACGATGAGCGGCTACCGCGTGCTGCGGATCGACTACGCCGAGGTGATGTTCGGCTGGGACGCGGTGTTCGCCGACATCATGGACCTCGTGCGCACGCGGCGCCATCGCGCGCCCCGGACGAGTCGGCTCAGGATCTCGAGTTCTGATGACACGGAGGTGTTCTGACGCACGTCCTCCTCACCGAAACCCGACATCGTGAGCCGCCCGGGTCAGTGCGCCTGCTGCGTGATGTCGGTGCCCTTCGGCGTGAGCGCGTAGACGCCCACGGCGACGGCGAGCAGGATGACGCCGCCGACGAGGCCGGTGGTCTGCAGCGACGCGGTGAAGCCGGTGGTCGCGTGCTCGGCGAGGGCGGGCAGGCCTGCCTGCTGGGCGATCGCCATCGCGGCGCCCAGTGACTCCCCGGCCGCGCCCGCCGTGGCGGCGTCGACCCCGGGGATCGAACCGAAGTCGGCGTCGGCGGTGTAGAGCATCGCCGCGACGCTGCCGAGGATCGCGACGCCGAGCACGTTGCCCAGGTCGTAGCTGGTCTCCTCGAGCGCGGCGGCGTTGCCCGCCTTCTCCTCCGGCGTGCCCGACATGATCATCGCGGAGGCCACCGTCATCGCGCCCATGCCGAGGCCCACGAGGACCAGCGGCGCCAACAGTCCCACGTAGTCCAGCTGCGCAGGGGCGGCGATGAGCACCATCCCGATCGCCGCCGCGACCAGGCCGCCCGCGAGCACCACCCGGGCACCCAGCACGTTCGCCAACCACGGCGCGGCCAGCGACGCGACGACCGCGGCCACGGCGACGGGCAACAGCCGCACGCCGGTCTCGATGGGCCCGTAGCCCGCGACGAGCTGCATCCACTGCGCGAGCAGCAGCAGGGCCGCGGCCATCGCGAACATCACGCCCAGCGCCGCGAGGATGCCCGCGGAGAACTGCCGGCGCTCGAACAGCCGCACGTCGAGCAGCGGGTTCGCGCGGCGCAGCGACCGCCGGACGAACAGTCCGAGCACGACGACCGCGAGCAGCAGCGCGAGGAGGCCCGGACCCGACAGCAACGTGTGATCCTTGGCGAACCGTTTGATGGCCCAGACCAGCGCCACCATCCCGGTGATCGACATGAGCGCGCCGAGCCAGTCCCACGCCCCGGTCGTCGCGACCTTCGACTCGGGGAGCAGGAAGATCCCGATGATCAGCACGACGGCCATGATGGGCACGTTGACCATGAAAGCCGCGCGCCAGGAGAAGTTCTCGAGCAGGACGCCGCCCACGATCGGGCCGACCGCGGCGCCGACGCCCGAGACCGCGGCCCACAGGCCGAGGGCCTTCGCGCGCTCCGCGGGATCGGTGAAGATCACGCGCAACATCGTCAGCGTGGTGGGCATGATCATCGCGCCGCCGACGCCGAGCGCCGCGCGCAGCGCGATCACCTGGCCGGGCGTCTCCGCCCACAGCACCAAGGCCGACGCGACGCCGAACACGACGTAGCCGAGGAGCAGCATCCGCTTGCGCCCGAAGCGATCCCCGAGCGAACTCGTCGACACGAGCAGGCCCGCGAGCACCAGCGAGTAGACGTCGATGATCCACAGCTGCTGCGCGGCGGTCGGTCGCAAGTCGGCCGCAAGATCGGGGACGGCGATGTTGAGGATCGTCATGTCCACGGTGATGACGAGCAGGCTCGCCGAGAGCAGGAGGGCCGCCGCCCACCGTCGCGTGGCGGACGCCACCGGCGGGGTCTGGATGTCGGTCATTCCGTCGTCTCCTGTCGTGGCTTCCAGAGCGCGGTGATCGCGCGGTCGAGCAGTCCCGGGTCGGCCGGCTGCCCGGTGAGGGTGGTGTGCATGGTCGCGCCGTCCGTGAACATGCCGACGGCGGCGGCGCTCTCGGGCGTGACGTACCGCTCGAGCGTCTCGGCGAAGTCCGCCGCCCACCGGTCGCTGAGCTCCTTGAGCCCGGGATGCAGGGGCGCGGCGCAGGTCAGGGCGAAATCAGCCCCGACGAGCTGGGGGTCGCACAGGTAGCGGTGCACCGCGGCCGCGTAGGCCGACGGCGAAGCCCCCTCCCGCACGAAGGTCTCCTCCAGCGCATCGAGCCATTGCTCCGCCTCGAGGATCAGGGAGGACAGTGCGGCGGCCCGCAGGTCATCGAGCGTCGCGAAGTACTGGGTCGTCGAACCGAGCGGCACGCCGGCGCGCGCGGCGACCTTGCGGTGGGTCAGCGCGTCGGGGCCCAGCTCCACGACGATCGCCGCGGCAGCCTCGACGATCTCGCGGCGGCGGCGCTCGGGGTCGCGGCGGCGGGGTGCTGCGGTCATCGTTCACTCCTTATGGACGTCTGTACATGTACAAACGTACACCATGTGCGTCGGCAAAGGACGGGATAGATTGGTGCGATGAGCGCCACACCGGACGATCCGACCCCCGACCAGCCCGAAGGCGAGTCGAAGCCCGCTTTCGCCGCGCGCGCGAAGACGCACGTCGACGACGCGGCGACCCGCGCGAGGACCCACGTCGACGACGCGACCACCCGCGCCAAGACCCACGCGGACGACGTGGCCACGCGAGCGAAGACCGCGGCCGGCGACGCCGCCACCCGCGCGGGCGATGCTGCGAAGAAGTGGCTCAAGCGCGCGATCGTCGCCGCGATCCTCGTGGCGGTGCTGATCGCCGCCTACTTCGCGCTCGCCGCGTACCTCCCGCGCAAGTGGGCGGACATGCTCGTCGGCTGGGTCGGCACCGACGGCGGCACCCTCAAGGGCACCGTCTTCGGGTTGGGCATCGGCTTCCTCTGCGCCGGGCTCCCCCTCCTGATCCTGTGGTCCGCAGCGAAGCGTGCGGCCAGCCACCCGAAGATCGCGACCGTCCTGGGGCTCATCGCCGTGGTCGTGGCGGTGCCGAACCTCATGACCCTGGCCGTCGCCATCGGCACCGGCAGCGGCGCGAACTACGCCCGCACCAAGCTCGACCAGAACGCCGCCGGCTTCCGCTGGTCCACGCTGATCGGCGTCGTCATCGGCGTGGTCGCCGCGATCGCTCTCGCGATCTTCCTCGAGGTACAGCGCCGCAAGCGTGCGAAGAAGAAGCAGCAGAAGGCCGTCGAGAAGGAGGCCAAGGCCATCGCCAAGCAGGCGGAGAAGGACGCGAAGGCCGCCGAGAAGGCGGGCCGCGGCCGCGCGCCGAGGCTCGACGATCAGGCACCGTCGGGCGACCCCTCCGGCGGCGACGGGAGGTAGCTCCCGTCAGATCCCGAACAGCACCTCGATCGGCTCCTTGGCGAAGTACAACAGGAACAGCCCGGAGACGATCCAGAGCAGCGGGTGGACCTCCTTGGCCTTCCCGCGCGCCACGGCCATCACGACCCAGGTGATGAAGCCGATGCCGATGCCGTTCGCGATCGAGTAGGTGAACGGCATCGAGACCACGGTGAGGAACACGGGCAGGACCACGTAGAACTTGGTCCAGTCGATGTCCTTGAGCTGGCCCAGCATCATGGCGCCCACGATGACCAGCGCGGGAGCGGCGGCCTCGGACGGGACCACCTCGTAGAGCGGGGTGAAGAACATCGCGGCGAGGAACAGCACGCCGGTCACGATGTTCGCGAGACCCGTCCGGGCGCCCTCCGCGATGCCCGAGGCGGACTCCACGAAGACGGTGTTCGACGAGGCCGAGGCGCCGCCGCCGACGATCGCGCCCGCGCCCTCGACGGCGAGCGCCTTGCCGATGTTGGGTACGGTGCCGTCCTCGCGCATCAGGTCCGCCTCCTTCGTCAGGCCCGTGATGGTGCCCATGGCGTCGAAGAAGTTCGACAGCACCAGCGCGAAGACCAGCACCGACGCGGCGAGCACGCCGATCCGCGTGAACGCGCCGAAGACGTCGACCTCGCCGACCAGCGACAGATCCGGCAGGCCGCCCAGCGAGGACGGGAGCTCGGGGATGTTCAGGCTCCAGCCGTGCGGGTCCTTGAACGACGGGCCTAGGCCGGCCACCTTCTGCACGATCAGGGCGACGATCGTGGTGATGACGATGCCCAGCAGGATCGCGCCGGGCACCTTGCGGACCACGAGCACGCCGATGAGCAGCACGCCGAAGACGAAGACCGCGGTCGGCCAGGCGGCGACGGAGTTGCCGATGCCGAGGCCGACGGGCACCGTCGTGCCGGCCGCGTCGGGGATGCGCCGGACGAAGCCCGCGTCGACGAAGCCGATGAACGCGATGAAGCAGCCGATACCGGCGGCGATCGCGGCCTTGAGCTCGGCGGGGATGGCGCGGAAGACGGCGGTGCGGAAGCCGGTGACGCCGAGCAGCACGATGATGATGCCGTCGATCACCACGAGTCCCATGGCCTCGGGCCAGGTGACCTGCGGCGCGATGCTCACGGCCAGGAGGCTGTTCACGCCGAGGCCGGCGGCGATGCCGAAGGGGTAGTTGACGATCGCGCCGAAGACGATGCACATCAGGCCCGCGGCGAGCGCGGTGACGGCGGCGACCTGCGCGGTGGGCAGCACGTTGCCGAGCACGTCGACGTTCTTGCTGTTGCCGACGACGCCGCCGATGATGATCGGGTTGAGCACCACGATGTAGGCCATCGTGAAGAACGTGACGAGCCCGCCGCGGAGCTCGCGGGGCACCGTCGAACCGCGCTCGGAGATGCGGAAGTACCGGTCGATGGGCCCCAGCTGGGGCTCGGTGGTGGGAGCGGACACGCTGGGACCCCTTCACTCGCTGCAGGACCGGGCAATCGTAACGGTGCCCGGTTAGGGTGTCCCGGTGAGCGCCCCCGAGCCCGTCCCGACCGCCGAGCGGCGCCCGCTGCGCGCCGAGGTCGCGATCGTGCTGCTGGTGACTTTAGCCTGGTCGGGACTGTATTCGACGGTCCGCCTCATCGGCTATCAGCTCGGCCCCGGGGTCCGCGGGACGACGGTGACGCTCAACCCCGTCCGCAGCCCGCACGCGGTGATCGACTTCCTGCTCCAGGTCCTCGGCGCGGTGCAGCTCTTCGGCTGGGCCGCGCTGGCGCTGTACCTGCTGTACCGCTCCGGGATCCGGTTCGCCGACATCGGCTTCGCGCTGCGCCGGCCGCGGCGGGAGCTGCTGCGCGACATCGGGCTGGGCACCGGCCTCGCGGCGCTCATCGGCATCCCCGGCCTGGCGCTGTACGCGGCCGGCCGCGCGCTGGGCGTCACCGCGAGCGTCGTACCGGCGTCGGGCGACGTGCAGTGGTGGCGGATCCTCACGTACGTCCTGCTCGCGGCCGGGAACGCCGTCGCCGAGGAGGTCGTCGTCGTCGGCTACCTCATGACCCGGCTGCGGCAGCTCGGCGTCGGGCGGGCCGGTTCCATCGCGGCGTCCTCGGTGCTCCGCGGCTCGTACCACCTCTACCAGGGCTTCGGCGCGGGTCTGGGGAACCTGGTGATGGGCGTGATCTTCGGCGCCGCGTACGACCGCTGGCGGAAGCTGTGGCCGCTGGTCGTCGCCCACTTCCTGCTCGATGTCGTGGCCTTCGTCGGCTACGCGCTGCTCCGCCCGCACCTGGGCTTCCTCGGCTGACCCGGCCTGCGACCCGGATCACGCGCTGAGACGATTTCTCAGTTGCGGCCCGTACAGTCGATGTGCGTGAACGACGAACGACCGCGCGACGAGCGGAACCTCGCCTGGTCGCAGGTCCCCGAGGGCGACCCGCGCTCCCGCGCGCCCCGGCACCCGCAGGGCATCCCCCGCCCGCGACCGGGCCAGCGGCCCGGCCCGCCCCCGCAGCCGCAGCCGCGCGCGGCGCAGCAACCGCCCCGTCGGCCCGGGCCACCGCAGGGGGCGCCGCAGCCGCCCGCGCCCGCCCAGCCCCGCGCCACCCGCGTCGAGCGGCCGCAGCCGCAGCCGCAGCCCCGCCGGGCTTGGGCGCCCCGTCAGGAACCCGAGCCCGTCCCCGCGAGCGAGGTCAAGCGCCCCGTCGGGGCCCGGGGCAGCAGCGACGGGCGCGTCCCCCCGCCCCCGCGCCCGCCGCGCACCAAGAACCGCAGCCGGGACCGGGAGCCCGGTCGACGGTCCGCCGCCCCCGCACCCCAGGCCCCCGCGCCGAAGAAGGTCCGGCGCAAGCGCAAGCTGCACCCCTTCCGCTGGCTGGGCGTCTTCCTCGTGCTTCTGCTCGTGGGCACGGTCGCGGGCACGATCTATTTCGACGGCAAGCTCACGCGGATCGACGCCCTCGCCTCGTACGCGGGCCGCGTCGCCGACACGCCGGGCACGAACTGGCTGCTCGTGGGCACCGACGCCCGCGAGGGCCTCACCCCCGCGCAACAGAAGGCGCTCGCCACCGGCGGCGACCTGGGCGGCGCCCGCACCGACACGATCATGCTGGTGCACGTTCCGAAGTCCGGCGACGCGACCGTGGTCTCGATCCCCCGCGACCTCTACGTGCAGATCCCGGGGCAGGGCGGGCACAAGATCAACGCCGCCTACTTCCTCGGCAGCACGTCGGGCAACGGCGACGCGGCCGGCGCGCAGCTGCTCGTGCAGACCTTCGAGAAGGCCGCCGGCCTGCGCATCGACCACTACGCGGAGATCGGTTTCGGCGGCTTCGCGACCATGGTCGACGCCATCGGCGGTGTCGAGATGTGCCCGAAGTACCCGATCAACGACCCGAAGGCGGGCCTGCGGATCAAGGCGGGCTGCCAGACGCTCGACGGCGCGCAGGCCCTCGGCTACGTCCGCACCCGCGCCACCCCGAACGCCGACCTCGATCGGGTGGTGCACCAGCGCGAGTTCATGTCGGCGCTGTTCAAGGAGGCGACCTCGCCGACGACGCTGCTGAACCCGTTCGAGATGTGGGGCCTGTCCAACGCGGTGGTCGAGGCGCTGTCTGTCGACAAGGACACGCACCTGTGGGACCTCGCGCGCCTCGCGTGGGCGATGAGCGGCAGCACCGTGACCACCACGACCCCCACCGCGGGCAGCGAGTACACCAGCGATGGGGACTCCCTCGCGTGGGGCAAGAACACGGACGAGTTCTTCGGCCTGCTCGCCGCCGACCAGCCCGTTCCCGCTCGCCTCCTCAGTGGGACCCCGGGAACCGGTTAAGGTGGCGCCATGACTGAACGCGGCCGTATCGGCCGTCCGCCGAAGGTGAACCGGGAGCAGGTGGTCGCCGCCGCGGCCGACATCCTCACCACCGACGGCCCGCTGAAGTTCTCGATGCGCACCCTCGCGGCGCGCCTCGACATCAGCGCCATGGGCATCTACCACTACTTCGATTCGAAGAACGACCTGCTCGGCGCCGTGCTCGAGCACCAGTCGTGGAACACGCCGGTGCCGGAGCTGGCCGAGGATCCGCACGAGCGGCTGGTGCAGCTGCCGCTCATCGTGATCGACCACCTCACCCGGCACCCGTGGGTGATCGACGTGCTCTCGGCCGACGAGATCATCGACGCCTACTCCGCGTGGTCGTTCGACGAGTTCCTGCGGACCACGGACGAGATCGGCATCCCCGAGGACGAGTCGCTGCACCTGCTTCTGGGGTTGTGGCGGTTCACGATCGGCGAGGTCACCGTGCGCACCAACCAGGCGATGCGCGACGCCCGCCCGACGTCGAGCGCGTGGTACGAGCGGGAGATCCCGCAGCACGTCATCGACCGGCCTCGGCTCGCCCGCGCCCTCGGCGCGCTGGATCCGAGCGCCGAGAGCTACGACGTGCGGCAGACGATCCTCGCGTACCTGCGCGGCGCCCTCGGCGACCGCTTCCACGGCTGACCCCGCCGGAGCGGGGTCAGCCGGGCCGGTCTACAGCGAGACCTGGCGGCCGCGCAGGCCGTCGCGGGAGCGCCGCTGCGCGGCGGTGAGCTCGGAGTCGTCGGTCAGGGCCTCGGCGAGACGCTTCGCCAGCTCGACGGTGCCGGCCACCCACTCGTCGGGATGCGACTCGCGGTCGAGGTCGAAGACGGGCACGAGCAGGCCGTCGGAGCGGAACGAGCCGGCGAACCGCGAGCCCTCGCCCACGGTGAGGCCGCCGGCGGCGTGCACGCGGGCCAGGGCGGCCATCAGCTCGTCCTCCGGCGCGGGGTGCACCCAGCGCAGGTGCGCCTTGGAGCCGGTGTCGGCCCACCACGGCGCGCCGACGCCGTCGGCGCCCAGGTCGAGGCGCGCGGCGGGGGTGATGAGCGAGTTGGCGTGCTCGACGAGCTGCCGGGTCTGGGCGTCGGCCTCGCCCGCGAGCCACCAGTCGAAGTCCTTGTGCACGGTGACCTCGAGCGGCGCGTCGGCGGCGAGGACCTCGAGCAGCGCACCGTCGGACTCCTCCGACAGCGCCTCTCCCACCGCGGCGTCGGCGGCGAAGCGGGCGGCGCCGGCGAGCGCGGCCCCGGGCTGCAGCGGGCGGGTGGCGGTCTGCAGGGCGGCGTAGCCGATGACCCCGTCGGCCTCCTCACGGACCAGAGCCTGCGCGGCGCCGGGGAGCACCGTCGCGAGGCGGATCTCGCGGTTCGCGCCGGCGACCGTCAGCGGTGCGGTCGCGCTGGGCACGAAGTTGCGGAGCGCGACGATGTCGCACTCGGCGGCCAGGCCCTCGAAGGGACGGCTGGTGTCCGCGGTGCTGGCCTCGGCGCGGGCGCGCTGCGCGGCCACCTTCTCGGCACGGTTCGATCCCTCGCGGGGAGTGGCATTGCGTTCGCGTCTACCCATGCGGAAAGCCTATCCCCGCAGCCAGGACCGCGTACGGGCCGGGTGGTTGGTGGCGATCCACTCGACGCCGAGGCCGTTGCACAGGGCCACGTCGGCCTCGGAATCGACGGTCCAGCAGTAGGTGAACCGGCCCGCGGCCCGGGCCTTGGCGACGGTGTCGGGCCGCTCGCGCAGCGAGTCCACCGACGGCCCGATGCCCTGCGCGCGGACCGCGGTGGCCGCTCCCCCGCCGAGTAGCCGGGAGGCCTCGCCGAGCAGCACGGCGGGGACGCCCGGGGCGTTGCGGCGCACGCGCCAGATCGCGGAGCCGGAGAAGGAGATGACGACGACGGGCGCGTCGGCGAGGTCGTCGGGCTTGGTGAGCCCGTGGCGCTGCAGGGCGGCGAGCAGCTTCTGCTCGACCATGCCGCCGAAGCGGACGGGGTGCTTGGTCTCGACGAAGAGCTTGCGGCCGGACGTGCGGGCCAGCTCGATCAGCTCGTCGAGCGTGACCACCGGCTCGGGGTGGCCGGGCCGCTTCCACGAGCCGAAGTCCATCGTCTTCAGGTCTGCGAGGTCGAGTTCGGAGACGGCGCCGGTCCCGTCGGACGTGCGCTCGACGGTGCGGTCGTGGAGGCAGACGAGGTGCTGGTCCTTGGTGAGCCGGACGTCGCACTCGATGGCGTCGGCGCCCTCGGTGACGGCGGCCTCGAAGGCGCTCATGGTGTGTTCGGGGAACTCGCCGCTGGCGCCCCGATGGGCCACGATCCCCGCTACGCCGCCAACCATCGCGTCCCGTCCTCCAGCTCCCGGGCCGTCGGCCCCCCGTCGATCATGCGGACCAACCGTGCCGTGACCAGCAGGAACACCCCGCTCAGCAGGTAGGTCAGCGCGGTGTAGACCATCGCGTCGGCGCCGTGCTGCAGGCCGCCGGCCGCGCGTGAGTACGCCACGCACCCCACGGTGACGATAGTCAGCGCGACCCACGCGGCCCACCATCGCCGGATGAACATCGCGCGACGATCCGTCGCCTCCCCCGCCGCGCGGCGCTGCGCGTCGGCCAGCTCCAGAACGAGGACGGGCGCGGCGGCCAGGTTCACCACCGGGACCAGGCAGTACACCCACAGCTGCCACGCCGGACGGGGTTCGCGGGTCCCCAGGGCCGCGAAGGCCCGCTCCCGCGAGACCCGCAGCCACAGCGTGAGCACCACGAACAGCGCGATCACCGCGATCACCGCCAGCCAGCCGATCGCGAAGACCGCGACGGTGGCGACGCCCGCGAGCCACCCCGGCACGGGACCGGACCGGTTGATCACCAGCAGGAGGTAGGCCAGCGCCTCGACGACCGCCGCGGCGAGCACGATGCCGGTGGTCAGGCGCAGGACGAAGGGGGTCGCGTCGGCCGCGGCCTCGGCGGTGGTCGGGGCGGCGGGCGCCGCCGGGGTGAAGTCCTGGCGCAGGCCCCAGCGCGGAGTCGCCGGGTAGCGCGGCGTCGGCTTCGGGGCCGACGGTGCGCGGCCCGGTACCGGCAGCGTCTCGGGCGGTCGCCGGGCGAGCCAGCGGAACCGGGCGCGGGGCTGCGCGGTGCGCGCGGGGTTCGGGTGCATCAGACGGCCCCTTGGCTGCCGTCCGGTCGCACGACGGGGCGGCCGGCGGACGCCCAGGCGATCATCCCGCCGTCCACCACGGCGGCCTCGATCCCCACGGTCTCGAGGTAGCGCACGGCCTGCTCGGAGCGCCCGCCGCCGCGGCAGATCACGTACACCTGGGCGTCGAGGTCGATCTCCTCGAAGCGGACGGGCAGGTCGGGCAGCGGCAGGTGCACGGCGCCGGGGGCGTGCCCGAGGTCCCATTCGCCCGGGTCACGGACGTCGAGCACGGTGAGGCCCGGCGCGGCGGCGAGGTCCTCGGGCAGGGCGTCGACGGGGATCGGACCGTCGGCGGGGTAGTCCGTCATGGCTCCAGTCTTCCACGGGCAGCGGGGGCCGCCGACGATTCATCCACAGTTTCCACAGGCTCATCCACAACTTGAGGGTTGTGCTGTGAGCGCTTCACCAGCGCGGATTCCGCGCCCTGTGGATCGAGCATGTCAAGCCCCGAAATTGGCCCACAGGCCGCGGCGCTGCAGGCCGGCGAGCGCGCCGTCGAGCACGCCGGCCGTGACGGACGCGGCGAGGCCTGCCCCGTCGATCGCGGTGCCGCCGCCCAGGAGGCGTGCCAGCAGGGGCTTCGGGGTGTGCATGGCCTCGACCTCGGCGTCGGGGAAGCGCTCGTCGAGCACGCCGCGCAGGGTGCCGACACCGTCGGCGAGCCCCAGGTCGACGGCCTTGCGGCCGATCCACACCTCGCCGGTGAACAGGGCCGGGTCCTCGCCGAGGCGGTCGCCGCGGCGGCTGGTCACCCACTCGCGGAAGGCGCTGTGGATATCGCCCTGGATCCCGTGGAGCCACTCGATGTCGCCCTCACGGACGTCCTCGAACATGTCGAGCCGGTGCTTGGCGTCGCCCTCGGTGAAGACGCGGCGCTCGAGGCCGATCTTGCCGATCAGCTCCTTCGCCCCGAAGCTCGCGGAGATGACGCCGATCGACCCGACGATCGAGGTGGTGGTCACGAAGATCTCGTCGGCGGCGCAGGCCAGCCAGTACCCGCCCGACGCGGCGACGTCCTCGCAGAAGGCGAGCACGGGCAGCTCGTGCTTCGCCGCGAGCTGCCGGATCCGGGTGGCGATGAGCTCGGACTGCGCGGGCGAACCGCCGGGGCTGTTGAGGACCAGCGCGACGGCGACGGCGTCGTCGGTCTCGAAGGCGCGGCGGAGCACCGACTCGACCCCGGCCAGGTTGAGCGTGCCGCGGCCGAGCCCGCCCGACATGGCGGGCGCCGCGATGGGGCCTTCGAGGCGCACGACGGGGACGACGCCCCCGGCCTGCCCGAGGGCGGCGCGCACGCGGTGGCTGGCGGCCTTCGCCGCGTCCTGCAGTTCGGTCACGAGGGGACTCATGGCCCCGACGGTAGCGGGCGAATCCGACACCCGGTCATCGCCGCTGGTCAGGGGGCGAGCGGCGATCCGGGGAAGTTCCGCGCGACGGTCCACACGAGGGTCAGTACGCCGACGCTGATCCACAGGTACTTGTTCTGCGGCACCGCGGGGACCGTGAAGCCGGCCCGGCGGCCGAGCCAGCCGAGCCAGAGCCACACCAGCACGGCGCCGGCCGGGTAGATCAGCGCGTTCGAGCCGAGTGCGGCGAGGAAGTCGCCGTTGGTGACGTCGTTGACGGCGCGCAGGCCCCCGCAGCCGGGGCAGTACAGGCCCGTCGCGGCGTACAGCGGGCAGACGCCCCAGCTGTTCTGGACGTGCGGATCGCGCAGGTGCAGCGCGAGGACGACGGCGCCCGTGCCCGCCGCGGCGGCCAGCGGCCACGCGGACGCCCGCAAGCGCGAGGATGCCGAGGGCGCGGTCGTGGTCATGGACACCAGGCTAGCGCCGCCGACCGGGCGCCTCAGAGCGTGGACGCGAAGGCGAGGCCGCCGAACACGCAGCCGAACGAGACGAGGGCGTCGAGCAGCGCATAGCCCCAGGCGTTGCGCCGGTTGAGCAGGTTGAGTACGGCGTGCGCGCCGAAGGTCGTGCCGAGCAGCAGCGACGTGAGGAAGGTGATGGCCAGCACGTCGAACGTGCCCGTGTACGTGCACGCCATCGCTGCGCACTCGCGGATCGAGGGCATCGCACGCACCGCGAGGACGAGATTGATGATCGTCGCGGTGAACGACACGACGAGCAGTGTCATCGACACGACGATGTCGGCGCGGGTCTGGCGGCCGCCGACGAGGGTGCGAACGCGGCCGGCCCGATCACCGCTGAGGCGCTGGGTGCGCGCCCCGAAGCTGGTTCCGGTCATGTCCACCATCGTCCCGCGCCGGACTCGGGAATCCAAGCGTTTGCGATAGAAAGCGGCCGCGTTTCTATCGGTCGACGCGGCGCCTGCGCAGGTGGACGCCGTAAATCAATCCATCGGTCTAGTAGGTCACATTTGCTTGAATGAACAACAAACATCGGACATTCGGCGCCCGACTGTCCACGGACGCCGTTTCCGGCGGTTCCGTGCGATCGATTTCCTACTGCTGTGTAGGTCCGCTACAGTGTTCCACACCACATCTGTGACGAGCTTCACAGGTGCAACACACGGAAGGCGGCGCGATGACGGTCAAGCACACCCATTCCCTCGCCACCGGGCCCGACGCCGCGTCGCGCAGCTCGTGCACCGTGTACTTCTCGCGCTCGCTGACCCGCACGCTGCTCACCGTGGCCGTGCTCGCGATCGCGTTGGTGCTCATCGTCGTCCTGGGCTGATCCGCCCCGCCTCGCGGGCGAACCGCGCGGGTTCCGCCGGTCGGCGCACCGTCGGCCTGCGCCGATCCCGCCGAGAACCTCAACCGCACTTCATGCGCTTTCGGCCGTCCTTATTGCGGAACCATTCCAGATAAGAAAGGCTGGAAGGGTACGAAGGACCAACCAGGAAGCGATCGCTTCCGCAATCGAAGGGAAAGACGTGGCCGTCTACACTCTGCCGGACCTCGACTACGACTACAGCGCGCTCGCGCCCCACATCTCGGGCGAGATCATGGAGCTGCACCACAGCAAGCACCACGCCGCCTACGTCGCCGGCGCCAACCAGGCCCTCGAGCAGCTCGCGGAGGCCCGCGAGGACGGCTCGATCGCGACCAAGGCGCCCCTGCTCTCCAAGAACCTCGCCTTCCACCTCGGTGGCCACACCAACCACTCCATCTTCTGGAAGAACCTGTCGCCCAACGGTGGCGACAAGCCGGTCGGCGACCTGGCCGCGGCCATCGACGAGCAGTTCGGCGGCTTCGACAAGTTCCAGGCCCACTTCACCGCCGTCGCCATGACGCTGCAGGGCTCCGGCTGGTCCGTGCTGGCCTACGACCACATCGGCAAGCGCCTCGTGCTGCAGCAGCTCACCGACCAGCAGGGCAACATCTCCATCGGCCTGACCCCGCTGCTCATGCTCGACATGTGGGAGCACGCCTTCTACCTGCAGTACAAGAACGTCAAGGCCGACTACGTCAAGGCCTGGTGGAACGTCGTGAACTGGGACGACGTCGCCGCGCGCTACGCCGCCGCCACCGCCTGAGTCCTTCTTCCCTCAGCCTCGAGACCCCGTCCAGCGCATCCGCGCCGGCGGGGTTTCGTCGTTCCCGCCGCACCCGGCTGCCGGCGAACCGCTTCGTGTCAGTGGTCGATGCGAGGGTGGGCGCATGACACAACCGGGATACGACGCCCTCGCCGACACCTACGCCGCGATGTTCCCGGAGCCGTACCAGTACCCCATCGAGCGGCACGCCGCGGCGGCCTTCGCGGAGGCCGCCGCGGGTCGCCCGGGCCGGACGGTGGACGTCGGCTGCGGCCTCGGCCACGTCGCCTCCGACCTGGCCGGACGCGGCCTGGACGTGATCGGCGTCGACCCCAGCCCCGGCATGCTCGCGCACGCGCGACGCCTGCACCCGGCGCTGCCCCTCGTCGACGGTGACGCCTCCCTCGCCGCCCTGCCCGACGGCCCGATCGCCGCGATCCTCGCCCGGTTCAGCCTGATCCACGTGGAACCGGGCGAGGTCCGCTCGACGGTGCGCGCCTGGTCGGCCCTCGTCGACGCGGGCACGCCGGTCCTCGTGGCCTTCCAGGCGGCCGACGAGCCCGGCCCGCCGCTCGCCTTCGACCACGCCGTCGCGCCCGCCTGGCGCTGGCACCCCGACGAGTTCGCCCGCGTCCTCGCCGAGGCCGGCTTCGAAGAAGCGTGGCGGATCGTCTTCCGCGACAAGGACTACCGCTTCCCCATGGCGCAGCTCCTCGCCGTCCGCGACTGACCACGCGGCACCGCGCCGGGCGCCCGGCACCGTCGGATCCGGGCACCCGAAACCCTCGCGCCGGGCCCGTGAAGAATCGAGACAGGGCTTCAAAACTCCTGCGCTACTTGTTATTTCGAGACCATACGACTAACCTGGAACTCGCACGAAGGGGAGTAGCCCCCAATCGCGCGGTCGACACACTGGCGAGAGCCCGGCCGCACGAACCGGAGCAACGGCTTCCGGTGGGCGAGACCTTTGTGCCACTTGCGCGGTCCGACGGTCGGATCCGTGTGGCACAGGTCTTCGCAGGAGGTTCGCACCGTGCTCAACGCGTTGCTCATCAGTTTCGCCGTCGTCTTCGTCGCCGAGCTCGGCGACAAGTCCCAGCTCATGGCGATGACCTTCGCCGCCCGCTTCAAGTGGTGGGTCGTGCTGCTGGGCATCACCGCCGCCACCGCCCTCACCCACATCGCCTCGGTCGGCATCGGCTTCGCGCTCGGCTCCGCCATCCCCACCCAGCTCATCACGGCCGTCGCGGGCATCTCCATGCTGGTCTTCGCCTTCTGGACCTGGCGCGGCGACACCCTCTCCGACGACGAGAGCGGCACCGCGGACCGCGTCACCCGCTCCGTCTTCCTCGCCGTCGCCTCCGCATTCTTCCTGGCCGAGCTCGGCGACAAGACGATGCTCGCCACGATCACCCTCACCACGCAGCACAACTGGTTCGGCGTGTGGGTCGGCTCGACGCTCGGCATGGTCGCGGCCGACGCCCTCGCCATCGCGGTGGGTGCCCTGCTCGGCTCGCGGCTGCCCGAGCGCGCCATCGCGATCGGCGCGACGATCCTGTTCTTCGGCTTCGGCGCCTGGCTCCTGGCGGAGGCCTGGCCGGAGCTCGACGGCATCAGCCGCATCGTCACCGGGCTGGTCGTCGCCGTCACGATGATCGGCGGCGGGCTCGTCGTGCACCGGGCGCACCGCGCGGCGGCGGCACCGTCGAACCCGGAGGTCCCGGAGGAGAGCACCCCCGGGCCCGGAAGAACCGCCCTTCACTAATGTGAGGTGGGTCGCGCCGCCCTCCGGCGAGTGCGCTCCACTACAGAAGGGAATCAGCCATGGACGTCTCCGGCTCCTCCGTCATCGTCACCGGTGGCGCATCCGGCCTCGGCGCCGCCACCGCGAAGCGTTTCGCCGATGCGGGCGCCACCGTCTTCGGCCTCGACCTGCAGCCGTCGATCGACAAGGCGACCCCGGTCGAGAACGTGCACCTCGTCGCGACCGACGTGACCAAGGAGGACGAGGTCCTCGCCGCGATCGCCGAGGCCGTCAAGGCCGGCCCGCTGCGCGTGGCCGTCAACTGCGCCGGCGTCGGCTGGGCCGGCCGCATCCTGTCGAAGAACGGCCCGCACGCGCTGGACCTGTTCCAGACGGTCATCAACATCAACCTCGTGGGCACGTTCAACGTGATGCGCCTGGCCGCCGACCAGATGAGCAAGCAGGAGGCCGTCGACGAGCAGGGCTCCCGCGGCCTCATCGTCAACACCGCCTCGGTCGCGGCCTTCGAGGGCCAGATCGGCCAGATCGCCTACACCGCCTCCAAGGGCGGCGTGCACGCCATGACCATCACCGCCGCGCGCGACCTGGCGCAGTTCGGCATCCGCGTGAACACCATCGCGCCGGGCATCATCAACACCCCGATGCTCGCGGGCGTGACCCCGGAGTTCAAGCAGACCCTCGAGGCGGGCGTCCCGTTCCCGCAGCGTCTGGGCGAGCCGTCCGAGTACGCCGATCTCGCGTACTTCCTCTCGCAGCACGACTACATGAACGGCGAGACGATCCGCATGGACGGGGCCATTCGGATGGCTCCGCGCTAGACCTGCTCGGCCACCCGAATGGCCGCGGGATCGCAGCCATTCGGATGGCTCCGCGCTAGATCTGCAGTTCCTCCGCCGGCGTCGCCCCGACCGCGTCCGACAGGACGAGGAGCGGGGCGGCGTCGTCGTCGATGGAGGGGCCGTCGGGCGGAAGCACCATGCTCGACGGTGCCGGCGCCGCCCCGGCCTCGTTGCGCAGGTCGATCGCCACGAGCAGGTTGTGCACGTTCTCCTCGGGCACGCCGTCGCCGAAGTCGTCGGGCAGGTACGGGCTGAGCTGGACCAGCACGTCGCGGATCTCGACGACCCGGCGCTGGAAGCGCAGGTGCGGGTCGCGGCGCGCCTTACCCGCATCGAGCACGACCTCGGGGACCGCGGTGGTGAGCAGCGTCCAGAGCGGCTCGAGCCGCTTGTAGTCCCGGCGGTGCTTCTTGCGGTACTGCATCTGCACGACGAAGCCGCGCACGCCCGGGTAGCTCAGGCCCACGACGAACAGCAGGATGCCGCCCGCGGTGCAGGCCTGCGACAGGCTCAGCAGGACCGGCCAGGAGGCCACGTGGCCCGCGCTGGTGAGCACGAACGCGACCTGCGCGAGGGAGCCGACGGCGGTGATCGCGAGGCCCGCGGACATGAGCCGCAGCGACGTCGTGAGGTAGCCGTCGGCGAAGGGCATGAGCCGGGTCAGCGAGAGGACGCAGTCCGCGAGCCCGTACATCAGATAGCCGCCGGCGATGACGAAGAAGACGGCGAAGCCCAGTTCCTGCACGGTGAGGGTGTCGAGGCTCGCGTCGCGCAGCGACGGCGGCGTCACGTTCATGGCGACGGACAGGCCGACGACCGCGGCGATGAGCGGGATGGCCTCCATCCCCGCGCGACGTTGGCGGGCCGATTCGGTGGGGCCGTAGAAGAAGGCGACGGCCAACGCGGCGACGCCCAGGGCGAGCGAGGCGTAGCCGCCGAGGCGGGAGGCGCCCCGCCACAACGCACCGTCGATGGTGGGCGCGATCGGCGAGCCGAGCAGGAGCACGGCGAGCGTCAGCGCGGCGATGGCGACAGTGACCGCGACGGCCTGGATCCCGGCCTTCGCGCGGTAGAGCCGGTCGATGCGCCAGCACAACACCAGGGTGAAGAACGCGACGCCGAGTACGTTCACGAGCTTCACAGCCACCGGGAATGACCTCCCAGGGCGCGCTGGATGCCGCGCAGACTGTCGTGCTTGGCGGTGCGACCGGCGAGCGCGCCGGCTTCGGACGCCCAGCCGAGAATGATGGAGGCGATCATCTCGGCCTCCCACTCGTGCTCGTCGTCGTAACAGGTGCGGTGCAGCGCGGCGTCGGCCTCCGGGGAGGACATCTCCGCGGTCTGCGGTGCGGCCGCTGTTGGACCGGCGTTCTGGTGGCCTGCGATGAGGTGGCCGAACTCATGGATGATGATCTGGTCGCGGTGCGTGCGCGACGTATTGGCCTGGTAGAAGAAGTAGTCCGCGTCGTCGCCGACGAGCCACAGGCCGTTCGGCATGCCGACGGGCAGCGGCTGCGAGATCACCAGGATGTCGCGGCCGCGGCGCTTGCCGTACTTCTCGCACAGCTGGACCGCGTCGAAGGGCAGGTCCAGGTCGAGGCTGCGCACCTCGTTCTCACACAGGCGGCGCAGCGCTTTGACGGAACGCACAGCCCACCTCCACACGGTCGTAGAGGGACGACGGTGCCGGAGGCACACTCACGGCGGCCCGGAGGGCCGCGACGCGTCAGCCGCTGAGGCTAGAGCCCCTCGTTTTCGCGCGAGTCTACGGGAAGCTCGGGCGGGTCGGCGGGCAAGCCCTGCTGCACTCGCAACACCTTGATGAGCTCGTTGACCATGTTCACCGAGTCGGGCGAGAGCCCTGCCAGGCGGAACGCGGCCATCTGCACCTTGGTGTCGGCCTGGAGGCGCATGAGGTGGATCTGGTCGCGCGTGCGCTGGGCGGCCTCGTCCTCGAGGAAGTAGTGCACGTCGACGCCGAACGCGGCCGAGATGCCCTCGACGGTGCGGAAGGACGGCGACTTCGCCTTGCCGGAACGGAGCTGGCTCAGGTAGGACTCGCCCAGGCGGAAGCCCAGGGCGGTCGAACGCTGGGCGATCGCCTTCGCGGTGAATGCGCGACCGTTCGGGCCGGGCACCGTGCGGAACAGCTCCTCGAGACGACTCGCGAACAGGCCCTGGCCCACCAGAGCGTCGCTGTCGTACTTATTACCTGTATCCACTTGTGCCATCCCTCTCTATCACCGGCACTCCGGACTCGCTGAACACATCTTATTGCGAGTCCACAAGCCTCGATCACACTATAGCGCACTTCGCCATGGAACACGACCGCTTCGTGATCGGCTATCACCCATGAGCGCGGATACTGTATTCTTACCTACGCCTGTGCACGAATAGCGGAAGGGGTGTGTTGTGTCGCGTCCGACCCATCTCTCCCGACGTCTCCGGGCCATCGGCATCACCGCTCTCGCCCTCGGCGCCATCGCCTCCGCGCCCGCCTGGGCGACCCCCGATTCGTCGGATTCCGACAGTGGCTCCGGATCCGGCAGCTCGACCTCGCAGAGCACGGACGGCTCCTCGTCCGCATCGTCGAGAGGTTCGAACGACGATGCGTCCACCACGGGCAGCGCCGGCCGCGCGACGGGCAACGACTCCCGGAGCGGCGGTGGCAGCGGCGTCGGAGCCGGCAGCAGCTCCTCTCGCGGCAGTGGCTCGGGCGACTCCTCCACCGACACCGGCTCGCCGAACGGCGGCGGCACGACGACGGGTGACGAGACCGAGACGGGCAGCAACAAGCCCGATAAGGAAGA
Organism: Tsukamurella tyrosinosolvens; assembly: GCF_900104775.1. NCBI lineage: Bacteria > Bacillati > Actinomycetota > Actinomycetes > Mycobacteriales > Tsukamurellaceae > Tsukamurella > Tsukamurella tyrosinosolvens. Next base: position 159,014 of record NZ_FNSA01000003.1, on the reverse strand, counting down.
GGGCGACAACGGCAAGGACAAGGGCCACGGCCACGGCGGCGGCCTGATCGGCATCATCGGCGGCATCTTCGGCGGGGGCGGCTCGAGCAGCGGCGGCTCGACGGGCACCGCGACCTCGCCCACGATCCCCAGCGCGGGCGGCTCCGATTCCGGCTCGTCGTCGAGCTCGTCGACCGGTTCCACCAATTCGACCGGCTCGGGCGGCGCCCCCATCTCCAGCGGCAGCGGCGTGCGCACGGGCAACCCGCTCCCCGAGTCGCCGGGTTCGACCAAGGACAGCGGCTCCACGAGCAGCAGCAGCGACGCCCGCCCCTCGGCTCCGGCCGCAGGCGTCGGCGCAGCGGCACCCGTGGCCCCGGCCGTCGTCGCGCCGGTCATCGTCCCGCCGGTCGTCGTGGCCGGCCCGGTCCTTCCGGCTCCCGCGCCTGCACCGGCACCGAAGCCCGCCGCCCCGAAGCCGGCGGCTCCGGCCCCCGCGGCCCCGGCACCGTCGAACACCGACCGCACGCCGGCGGAGCAGAGCTCCGGCAGCAACGGCAACAGCACCGTCTTCGCGGCGGCGTACACGTCGGCGCAGCGCGTGGCGCCGGTCGCGGCGGAGACGGCGCGGCAGCTCTCCCCCGCGATGATCGCCATCCTCGGTGGCGTCGCGCTCCTGGGCAGCGGCAGCTTCGCCGACGCCCTGCGTCGCGCGCACCTGCGCCAGGCCCAGGCCTAGCCCTCCCGAGCAGATCCCGAGCGCCTTGCTGGTTGGCGGGGTCGCGCGTCGCGCCAACTATCCTTAGCCTAACCTAAAGCGATGACCTCCCCGAGTCCTCGCTCCCCGATGCGCCGCCCCCTCAGCCGACGATCGCTGCTCCTCGGCGCGGGCGGCCTGGGCGCCGCGGCCGCGCTGTCCGCGTGCGGCGCCGACGGCACGTCCGCGCAGACGGGCGACGACGGCCCGAAGCGGGTGGTCGCGCTCTCCACCGGACACCTGGATCACTGCCTCGCGCTGGGAACGGTGCCGGTCGGCCTCGCGGTGGTCGCCCCGGAGGCGAGCAACAGCACCGGGATCCCCCAGTTCATCCGCGACGCCTTCGGCGCGAAGTACGACCTCGACGCGATCCAGATCGTCGGCGAGCGGATGACGCCGGACCCGGAGAAGATCGCCGCACTCAAGCCCGACCTGATCCTGTCGAACAAGCGGGCCGACAAGTCCCTCAACGAGCAGCTGGCGAAGATGGCCCCCACCGTGCTCACCGCGGGCGGCTCGGAGGCGTTCAAGACCGACCTGACGACCGTCGCCGAGGCGCTGAAGCGAAAGCAGTCCGGCGAGAAGCTGCTCGCCGACTACGCGGGCCGCGCCCGCGCGTGGGCGCAGTCGCGCGGCGACGCCGCGACCGTCTCGCTGGTCCGGGCGCGCGGCGATCAGTACCTGTACTTCGGGACGCTGGCCCTGGCGAGCATCGTCGGCACGGATGCCGGCCTGACCCGCCCTGCGGCCCAGCGCTTCTCCGACGTCGCGAGCCGCGCGCTGTCGCCGGAGGAGGTGGGGATGCTCGACGCCGACTGGCTGTTCTACTCGTTCCCGAAGGCCTCGCGCGACATGACGGAGGCGGCGCTGTGGAAGAAGTTGCCGGTCGTCGAGCGCGGACGCGCCTTCGAGGTCGACGTCGACCCCTGGTTCCTCAACGCCTCCACCGTCGCCGCGGAGCGCGTCCTCGCCGACATGCAGAAGTTCATGGCCGGCAGGCCCTAGCCGCCCACCACCGGCAGCGCGAGCACCTTCTCGCTCGACATGAACGCGCGGAGCGCCGCGGTGGCCTTCACGTCGTCCTCGTTGTAGTCGAGGATCCGCTGCCGCTGGACGGCCCGGTCCTCGTCGGCGAAGCCGGCGTCGATCCCGACGCCCACGCGGTACCAGAGCATCGACGCCTCGCCGCCGGCCTCCGCGTCGCGCCAATGGAATCCGGCGACGGGCGCCACCTTCTTCAGGCCTCGGCCCTCGAGGGAGAGGAAGGCGTCGCCGACGGCGTCGAACATGTCGACCCACTCGGGCGAGGCGATGAATTCCTCCACGGCCCGCCGCACGGGCACGCCCGGCTCGCCCGCGAACCGGTCCGCGGAGGCCAGCAGCCACTTGTTCTCGGCGTTCTGCGAGTAGCAGTACGCGGCGAAGGTCTTGCCCGCGGCGTGCGCCTCCGCGCGACGGTCCATGAGGAAGGCCCAGAACTCGGCGAACGAGCGGGCCTCGTCGCGCGTGGGCACGGGGTCCCAGGTGACGAAGGGCCGGTAGCCGAGGTCGACGCCGTCGCGCCGCAGCCACGTGCCCCACAGGTAGGCGCCGTACTCCTGGTAGCTCTCCATATCGACGTCGACCTCGACGTCGGCCCGGCGCACCTTCACCTCGGGCTGCCGCCGCACGAGCACCTGCCCGTCCCGCCACGCGCGGGCCATGGCCCGCAGGTCGGCGATGGGCACGGGCACGTCCTCGGGCTGGGGCCCCACGTACTCGGCCAGCTGGTCGACGGTGCCGATGCCCGCCTCGCGCAGCCCGGGCGCCGAACGCCCGTCGGCCACCAGGCTCACGTCCCGCGCGAGCGTCAGGGTCTGCGCGCACTGCGGCCACCAGGGGCACCGTCGGCACTCGGCCACCCGCACGGGCTCGGTCTCCACGGTGCCGGCCAGGACGGCCCGACGGTCCGCGAACCGCTCGTCGTAGGCGGCCAGGAGCGGCCCGACCTCCTGGACGACGATGCGCGCACCGTCGACCCCGATGCTCCCGCCGAGCAGCGTCCGGGACGCGAAGCCCGCGTCCTGCAGCATCCGGGTGAGGTGCGCGAGGCGCATCTGGTCGCCGCGGTGCTGGCGGGAGCGGACCGTCGCGTCCTCGCGGGGCTCCCAGCGGTCCAGCGGCGACGTCACGGCGCCGGCGCCGGGGTCGCAGGTCTTGTGGTTGACGACGATGACGGGGATGTAGCCGTCGGCGAGGCGGACGAGGAGCTCGCTGTGGCCGCGGCGATCGTGCGCGGTGGGCAGCACGGCGTTCCAGATCCGATCGGCACCGGCCTCCATCGCGGCGAGGGTGCGGCGCACCGCGCCCTCCCCGGGCTCGATGACGGTGAGCCCTGGCAGCCGGTCGCGGACGGACGCGCGGAAGACGGCGGCCGCCTCGACCCGGAGCGCCATGCCCGGGTCGGGCTCGCCCTGCGGGGCGCGGGCCTCGAGCGCCAGACGGTGCCGACAACCGGTGAGCGAGCGCGCGCTCACCGGAGTCGTCTTGATGCCCTGGTCGATGTCCACTGCTTAGCAGTATGGCGGGCGGCACCGACAACCCGCGGAGCCGCGCTGTGCAATGCTGTACCGGACGGCAGTACTGACCTACAAGGACGTGCACTGATGGGTTTGTTCGGCAAGAAGACGAAGTCCTCCCGCGCGGAGCGCCGCGCGCAGGCCAAGGCGCTCAAGTCCAAGGGGCGCCTCGAGGCGAAGCTCGCCGCCAAGAACGCGGACCGTGACGCCAAGCGCGTCGTGAAGAACGCGTCGAAGAGCGAGCGCAAGGCGCTGAAGGCCGACCTGCAGCGCTCGAAGATCGTGGCGAAGGCGCAGGGCAAGGCCGATGCGGCGAACCTGAAGATCGCCGAGACCCAGGCCCGCGCGGCCGTCGACGGCAAGCTCCTCTCCGAGGCGCGGCTCAAGCGCTACATCTCGACCGCGCGCCTGCTGGCGCCTGTCGTGGTGCCGATCGCCTACCGGGCGGCGCAGGCCGGCCGGAACCAGCTCGATGCGGCCAAGGCCTCGCGCCTCGGCGTGCCCGTCGACGAGGTCGCGGCGTTCGCCGGCTACGGCGGCGGCCTCTCGGCCCGCGTCGCGGCGGCCCGTCGCTCGCTGGACCAGCTGGCGGCCACGCACCCCGATGCGGAGACCAAGTCCTTCACCGCCGCCGTGGCGCAGCGCCTCGACGACCTGGGCACCGCCATCACCGCGTCCGAGTCGATGCCGCCCGCGCGCCGCCGCCCGGCGCACCAGGCCATCGCCCGCGAGCTCGACGGCATCGACGCCGACCTCCTCAACCGCCTCGGCGTCAGCTCCTAGTCCACCGCTGCCGCTTCGCGATAGGTCGGCGACTCACCGGCCGGTCTGACTATCCCGTCTTTCGGATCGGGCAGGTTCGACCGTCGATCTGGAGGTCGACACGTTTGACCGTCGCCACCGGAGTGCCGAGCAACGGCGTCGTGGACTCGCTGTACCAGCCCTTACGGGCGTACCCGTCGTCGGACGTGACGGTGTTCGTCCATGAACTGACCTTCCCGTCGGTGGTCGTCACGACAATCCTGGCGTCCTGCGCGACGCGCCGTCCGATCCATACGTGCGTGTTGACCGCGTCGCCGTACCAGTAGCTCCCGGAGCAGGTATCTGCGATCGTAGGGACGGTCGTCGGTTCCGGAACGGACGAGCTTACGGCAGTCGGCGAACTCACTGACGTGGTCGATGCCGGCAGCGTGTGCCCGGGACGAACGTACGTCGTAGGTGCATTTCCAGCATGCTCGAGACCGCACCCTGCCACGGGTGCGACCACACACGCGGCAATCGCGATCCGCAGCGAATATCGAAGCACCGTTCTCATTATTGTTTCCACTCCCCATTGAGTTTGTCGTTGTATCGTTTTATCTTTTGAGCCGCAGTCAGCATCCATCCCGAAGAGCTAGCAACACATCTCTTGCGTCGAGCCCTTGAAGCCGAACTGCTTACGGCAATCGCCCAAAGATCACTTCGATGGCGTTCGAGAAGCTGGTTGCTTCGGGTGCTTCGAATCGCTGCAGTGTGGTGTACATGCGGTGTGCGCTCTCATGCTCACCAACAAACATCGCGTAGATAACAAATGCCTGCTCGCGAGAAAACCGCGGTTTGGCAATCCTCTTTCCTCGCTCTAGGATGGCATACGCCCCACGCTCGATCGATTCGAAAGTGCGATAAAGAGGGAAGAATTCTTCGTCCGAGCGTCGGGGGTAGTAAGAAGTAGCGTAGTCGAGCGCAACACTGTAACCCCAGTGGACGCTCTCCTCGGTGGCGTTGGCACGGAACTTTACAGATGCTGGTGCGCCTGCCCATTCGATGTGCAGCATATTTCGGTGAAATGAGTTGCTGAGCCAGGTTCCGGGGGTGAATCCGTATTGTTGGGGGTCGCGCTGGGCGATTTCGCGCATGGCAGGGTGGGCGATGTACGCTGCGCCGTCGATGACTCCGGAACGTCCTCGGCCATGGATGGTGTATTCGATGACGTCGTCGCATCCGGGGACGGTACTAGGGCGGGTGAGGTAGACGACTCGGTCGCCTTCGGAATTGCCGTGCGGGGGGTAGGCGGGGTTGCCGAGGGTGAAGCCGTGGCCGATCTCGAGGGTGGCGAGGTCGGTTTCGAGGCGACTTGGCCGTGGGTCCACGGGAACCGGCTCGGGAGGTTCGTGGATTGGGCGGGACTTTCTCATGGGGTGGCTACTCCTGCTTCCGGGGCAATTCAGATTTCAGACCTTCCACCACTCCCGGGGGAGATTCATTCGACGGCACTCCGGAGCGTCCCAGGTTTGTCGGAGTTGCTGCGTCTGACTGAAAGGGCACATCTCCAGCCTGCGCCGCGAACGGTAAGTCGCCGTCGTCGTCGCGGTAGAAATGTGGTCACCGACCTGTACGTCGCCAGCATGCATCCGTACCGATGGTGAGGGTACGCGGTGGCGGTGCGCCGCTCATGAAGCAACTACTGGTGACGACTGAACGGCGGGAGGGTTTCTACTCCCAAGCGAAGTCACCTGACTGATCGGTGAATACGGCATCGTCGCCGGGGGCGGCGGTGGTGATGAAGGATTCGACCCACGGGAAGTCTTGGAGGTAGCTGTTGATGCCCCATATTTCGCGGTTGGATGGGTCTGCCATGTATTCCGGGCTTTCACGTCCGGTGGTAGAGGTGAAGGTGAGTCTGCCGTCGACATCCATCAACCCGACGAACCGGGGCGGGTGGTCGTAGTGCTGCTTCGAGACCAGTATCGGCAGGTTTCCCAATTCAGCGACAGTGGGGCGTGCAGCGTCGGTGACGCGCTGTGTGTCGAGCACCTCATCGGGACTGCCGACCGTGGTGAGGAAGGCGTTCCAGCCACGATCATCGACCACGTTCGCTTCTGCCCATGTCAGCAACCGCAACGTCACCACCTGGACGACCCGATCACCCGCGCTCTCAACAATCACATCAGCGTCCGCTCCGAACCGCGATCCCGACGCGATGATCGCCCGCAGTCGTGTTCCCTCCACCAGCGGGCGGGGGAGCCGTGACACCACTTCGAGGGGTGGACGCCGCCGATTATCAACAATGTCTCGGGCGACGGTGCTGATCGCTACCGCAGCCGTGCCGACCTGATCCTTAGCGGAGACCTCAACTGCTAACTCCACAGGTACACCGTCGACGATCACCGACAACCCGTCGGTGGTTACTGTCCGCCGCCTTTGCATGCCGTCGTGAGCGCGGACCTCGACCTCCACCGCGCCTTCGAACAGCGGCTCAAACCGAGCAACCGAAGCCCCGTACACCCGCGTCAGATGACCCGGCACCACCGTCACCGCCCACCCGCCTTCGCCTCATGCGCCTCAATACACGCTGTCAGCGACGGGATCATCGGCCACCGCAACGAACCGTCAGGCTCCCGATACACAAACTCAGGAAACTCCAAAAGCACATTAAAAAACGGAACCTTCACTTCATCGGGTAACAGGCGCGGGTTAGTCATGAAGGTCATTAGGGGGGAGTAGCCTTTACTGGGCTGGAGGTTCAGATCCGCCCCACCTTCCAGTAACCTACGCAGAAGAGGCGCCTCCTTCTCGGGCTCGAAGGTGCGGTTACTGAAGTACAAGTGTAAGACGTTCGTCTTGTTGTCCTCATATGCCACATCGATACCGTCATCGATGAGCCTATTGCAGATAGCTAGCCGTGCGTCAACATTCCTATTGTGCGCAGCTTTCCAGAGTAGGGTGTTATCTTTGGGTTCCGTGTGATTCTGGATTGACGCTTCGTCTTCACTGCCCTCGTAGACTGCGATGAAGTTGTCGTAAGTGCCCATACTGGCGGCGGGGTAGGCGGAGGAGTACCAGTGGTCGTCCATGTGGGTGATCCTAACAGGCGGTTCAGGGGCGCGGCGGCAGCGGAGTCATGTCTTCATCCACGTGGGAGCGGTTGCGAGGTGCATTCGCCGCCTCATAAAGGTCCAAATTACGGAAGTCTTCAACGAAGTCTTCGTCGGACTTGTACTTTCCGCGCATGTAGTCATCGTGGATTCGGCGGTATTCCTCACCCTTGATGTGTCCCATGTCCCAGTTTTGTTTGTCGCCGGGTTTCCAGGTTTCGAGCTTGTATACCTCGGTCTCGCCTGTGCGGGTGTTGAGGGTTTCGCGTATGTCGCTGCCGTTTGTTTTGGTTCCGTCGGGTGCTCGGAGCCAGGTTTGGTCGGGTCGTTCGGTTTTGGGCAGGTCGCGGAGGACGCCGGACTCGATGAGGTTGTTGATATCCGTGTGGGTAGTGTCCCACACGGTTTTGATGTCTTCGGGTTTATGACTCGGTCTGTTCTCGGCGTATTTGCGGAGGTCACCGTTGGCGTCGTAGCCGTAACTGTTGGGTGTGCCCTTCTTAGGCATCCCGTCCGGGTGCAGCGCGTAGTTTTCGGCGCGCCATACTCCGTCGGCGTCCTGGCGCATGGTCCACCCGCGTTTGCCTGCGGCGTCGGTGAGGACCAGTGGTTCGCCGGTGCGGTGATCGACAGGGACACCCTCCTTGTTGTTGGGTGCGTTGTCGAAGGCAGTGCGTACGTCGTCGGCGGTGTACTTGGTGCCGCCACTTTCGCCTGGGTGGAAGTAATTGTCGAGGTCGATGTCGAGTTCTCCGCGCGGGTGCGGTCCGCCGTCGAGGTCTGCTGCCTTGCCTGGCACACCGTCGCCAACGGACGGTGCATCCGCGCGCGCCGCACCTGAGGTGGTGGGGGTGTCCACATCGCCAGCCCTCGGGGCGTCGACTTCGCCGACCTTCGGCGTGTCCACTGTCTTGTCTGCGTCAGCGCCGGCCTTCTCGGTTGGCGAGGCCGGGTGGTGGTCGGGGCGTTCGGCGGGGGCCGCAGCCTCTGCGGCGCGGCGGTCTGCTCCCGGGGTGGTCGTGAAAGCGGGATTGTCCGGCTTCGGGGTGGTGGGTGCGTCGGGGGTGTCGATGCGGGGTGTGTCGACGGACGGGTTCTGTGTGTCCGCAGCGCGGGGCGGTGTCCCTGGGGTGTTGTTAGGTGTCTCGGCTCGGGGGGCGGTAGTTGCGGGTGCCTCGACGCGAGGTGCGGGCGTTGGACTGGCGGGGGCTTCCGCTCGTGGGACGGCAACGGAGGGTGCGGGAGCTTCGGCGCGTGGCGTGGGTTTTCCTGCGGCGGGTGCCGCTTCAGGAGCGTCGACGCCGATGTCGGCGGCGCGGGCTGCGTTGAAGCCTTGGAAGCGTTCTGTGAGGTTTGGTAGGGCGCGGCTGACTGCTCCCATGGCGGCGGCGCGGGTTGCGGTGCTCGCGGTGGAGCGGGCGTTGTCGACGTGCTCGAGGGCGTGGGCTGCTGTGGAGCCGAGGTGCCCTGCGCGAGTGACCTTGGCGACCCAGCCGGGGCCAGGGATGAACCATGAGCCGACACCGACAACCGCGTGTCCGAGGGAGGTGGCGACCCCGTCCTCGGTCCACTCATTGGCGTTGGTCCCCGTCAGGAAGGTGGTCCAGTTGTGGATGACGGTGCGGTCGGCCTTTTCCTGTCCGACCAGTCCCTTCGCTGTCTCCCAGAGCCCGGAAGCTGCCTCGCCCGGGTGGGCAACGGTCTGCGGGACGCTCTTGAGGGAATCCCACACGCTTCCCCCGACGGCGGACCCGAACTTTCCTGCCTGGTCGTTCGCCTTCTGCCCGAAGGAGCGGGTATCGGGCAGTTCCCCGTCTTCACGGAACTTGACGAACTCCCCGTTCGCGCTCCGCCCGTACACCCCGTCGGGGCGGACCTGAATCTCCACCTGCCCGTCGGGGGTGTTCATCACGCCTTCAAGCTGACCACCAACGCCTTGGACTCGGGAGATGAGGTTGTTATCGCGATCCAGAACGGCGATAACCTTCACGCCCGTGTCGAGCACGGTGGTGGTCTCGGTCCGCTCACCTGTGAACGGGTTTACCTCGTGACTGGTCTCAGTCTTGCCGTCGTTGAACGTGGTGATGTCATCGTGGGGACGGCCATCGGGACCTGTTCCAGTGACGATGGAGGAGACAGTGTTGTCGGGGTTTCGCACCGACAGCCCGACGCGTCCGTCGTCGCGGACCCCGAAGTTGCCCACCGACGTGGTTCCGTTCGGATTTTGCCCGACGATCTGCCCTTTGGAGTTGTCGGGAGCCGCGTTGGAGGTGACGATAGGTGCGCTGCCGTACACCGGGGACTCGCCGTACCGGGCGGTGTAAACGTCGCCGAGCGAGCCCTGGCGTTCTGCATACGATGCGGTGCCGTCACTGTTGTCGGACCAGATCTTCCATCCGCCTTGCCCGTCTTTGACCGAACGGATCTTCGTCGACGAACCATCAGGGCGGGTGACCACAGAGTCAACAGTCTGACCGCCCGTGCCGGGGACGATGGTGTGCTGCGCGGACTCGCCACCCGGCAAGCCTTGGGTCCATGAATCACCGTCGTCACGTCCTGCCGTGTCTACCGCACCGACCGACGACTCGGCAGGAGCAACAGCAGGTGCGGAAGGAGCCGCAGGCTGCTGCGCCGGGGCCTGCTGAGCAGGAGCCTGCTGCGCGGGCTCCTGACGATACTGCGGATTCGAATACTTCGGATCAGGAGCATAACTCTGAGCGGGTGTACTCGCCCCCGCCGCAGGCTCCTCCACTCGCGACCCGTCGGGGTAATGCACCGAATGACTACCGTCAGGGTTCGCCGTGAATGTAGTCACCCCACCGTTGCCGTCGGGGACGCTCCGCATCGACGAAGTAGTCCCGTCAGCGTTCTTCACCGTCGTATCGACAGAGCCACCCTCAATCTCAGTTGACGTTGCGACCGATCCGTCAGGATTCGTCGTCGTCTTCTGATCACCAGGAGCATCCGCCACCAGCGGATACAGCGCTCCCTTGTTCGGTGCGATGTGTTGGGTGATCGTCGACGTCTGGTCGTCGACCTTGTCGATGGAGTACCAGGTGGGTTGATCGCGTCCGAGTGCGTCTTTCGCCCACGGCGTTTTGATGGTGCGGACGATCTGTCCGGTTCCGCTGTTGACCAACACGACGGAGCCGTCGCCGCGTTCGACGAGCTCCTCACCCGGGGCGGTGGGGACGTTGGTGGTGAAGTTTCCGGGGCTGTCGGGGGTGGCGAGGATGTACCAGGCTTTGGGTTCTCCGCCTTCGAGGTCTGGGAGGGTGAAGGTGACGTATCCGCCGTTGTCGGCGTGGACGTCCACGTCGGAGGTGGTGACTTGCACTTCGCCGGTGTTGGCGACTGCCTGGCCTGCTTCGAGGTTCTTCAATGTGAGTGCATCGAGGGCGGAGGTGAGTGATTCCTTCGCGCCTTCGTGGGCGAGTTCGCCGGGCTTGGTCGCCCACTCCACCAGCCCGTAGACCCAGCCGACGAAGGGCACCGCGGCGGGCGCGTGGGTGGCTGCCGAGCCGGCTGCGGCGATCGGGTCGGCCAGGATCTGCTCGGGCGTCGCAGACGCTACAGCGCGACCAGCACCCGCAACGGGGCTGGTGACATTCGAGAGCAGCCCCGTCCACGCGCGGACGGGGTCACCACCGACACCGATCAGAGCGGCATTGCCGGCGATGGTGTTGCCGAACCGGTCGACGGCGCCGCCGACGAACCGTCCCGGAACCGAGACCACCTGACCGACCGCATTCTGCGCGATCGACTGCGCCTTCGACTCCTCACCCGACCATCTACGCCCGGCCGCCTTCTTGCGCGGCTGCTCGCGCAGCAGGGTGTTCGGGGAGGCGAGCATCATCATCGCCGTCGGAACACCAGTGGGGTCGAGTCCGAGGATGTTCGTAGCCTGCCCGTCCCGCACGAGCTTCTGTGCCTGCTCGCTCGTCGGATCGGTGAGGAGCTGGTCGCCGACCTTGATCCCGTCCGGGGTCACCTGCGGCGCGAGTTGCTGCCCGCGCGCGGTGATCTGCTGCGGAACCGAGGTGACCGCGCCAGCTACGGCACCCAGCCCGTCGGCGGTCGCCTTCGCGGCGCGTCCCGGCGCCCCGGCCACGCCACCGGCAGCGGAGGCCGCACGCGACGCAGTCGACCGCACACCCTGCGCCACAACACCACCCGCCACCGCTCCGCCAGGCAGCGTGGAGAAGTAGTCGTTGACCGGCACCATCGCCTCGGTGCCCGCGGTGATCGCCGCTGCCGCCTCCTGCCCGGCCACCGCGACCCGCTCGTGCACCACACCCGCAGCGCGGACGAGCTCATCCCACTCGCTGCGCAACCCGCTGTACTCAGTGAACGGGACGTTGACCTTGATCCACACCTTCTGCATGTGCTCGAACACCGCCCGCGCCCGCGCTTCGAGAGGCTTCAAAGCGGCTTGCGAGGCGTCGAGTTCGCGGGCGAGTTCCTTGATCCCCGAACCGACTCGGGAGTACGACTCCACCGCCGCGCCGAGCTGCATCGCCAACTCGCCGGGGACTCGGCCGCGGAAGAACTCGCCCTCCACACCCACGAACTCGGGCACCTCGAGTCCACGAACCCGAGCATGCGCCGACTCCGCCGCCTCCGCGAACCCGAGATACAGACGGGCGTGATCGAGTACCTCGTCGACGCTCACCCCCGGCAGCGTGAACACGGCCTCCGGGAACCCACCGACGATCAGATCACCGAGTAGCTCCAGCTCCCCGACGATGCCGTCGCCGGGATTGATATCGAGACTCATCGCGAGGGGGCCTCTCTAGAGAGAACGTGTAGTGAGCAGGTCGGCGTTACGCGGGGAGGCGGATGCCGTAGCCGCGCAGAAGGTCGTTTTCCAGCTGCGGCAGTCTGTTCCGGTCGTAGGTGCTCGCGCCGACGTAGATGACCAAAGTCTTCCCGTTCGCTTGCGCGAGCGTGTAGCGGCCGCTGACGAAGTACTCACGCTCTGTCGCAGTGGCTGCGTGACGCACGGTCACCGCCTCGGTGGGCAGGCCGCAGGGCCCGGCGACTGATCGCCGGGAGAGCACCTGCCTGTGAGCAGTCTCCGCATCAGCAAATTGGGCGGACGTGGTGATCGTGTTGCTGTTGAGGACACCGATCCACGCGTCGAGGGCGTCCTGCCCGGACGCGTCCTCGAGGCGCCCCAGCGCGAGGCGCGACGCACCGCGAGGGGCGGCGACCTCGTGCCACCCAGCTGCGGCAGGAATCTCCACTCGGACTATGCCTTCCGCGCCCAGCGTCAGTGCCGGTTGAGGTACGGCACGGCAGCCGGCCGTGGTCGGCACGGCTTCCGCGGGCGCGACGACAGCACCAGCGATCGCGATACTGGTCAGCGCCGCTACCGATAGCCGCTTGGCAAGGGTGAAAATGGAGGACATCAGCTCAGTGATCCTTCGATAGACAACGACAGGACGCGGCCGCACACACATGGCGCGGCCTTCAGGACTATGACGAGCTCGTGAGGACAGTCAGTTGCGCGACAGCGCGGAGCGCACCTGCGACCGCATGTCACGAACCTGCTCGGTGTTCGTGCCGAGCGCGGTCTTCATCTGCCCGAGGATCTCGCTCACCGACGCCGCGGCGTTGTTCCACTTGGTCTGCACGCCGCGGTAGAGCACCTGCTCATCCGCGTTCCACTGCGACTCCACCGACGCCACGTACCCCTGCAACTGCTCCAGGTTCGCTTCCAACGCCGCGACGATCGACGCCAGATCATCACCGGCGGTCTCCGCGCCACCCTCGTCGTACGCATACATCTCAGACATGATCATCTCCTCATCGGAAGGCTCAGACGCAGCTCACGGAAGTCCGTGGCTGCAGATCAAAAGTCGGGCTCGAAAGCCCGAAAGGGTCAGCGGAACTTCGCCTGATCCCAGGCCATGCCCCGAGCCGCCTGCTCGAGGTTCGCCGCCTGCTGCTGCTCACCGGAGGTGTACAGCTGCCCGGCCTGCCCCACCGACTCACGGATCGTCGTCAACGCCGCATTGAGCTCCTTGAACGAAGCATCCCACCGCGTCGTCAACTGATCCCACGCGATGAACGACTGCCCCTTCCACGACGCCGGCAACGCCTCCACCGCGGAGACGAACCGCTTGCCCTGAGCGTTCAACGCCCCAGACACCTGCTCGATGTTGGTCGCGTGCGTGGTCACCGCATGATTGGCGACTGAGAAACGAGTACCCATGGCCGTCGTGCCCCTCCGGGAATCTTCCGGGGCAAGACACCCCAGGTTGAATTTGCGCAGGACACTACAAGCGGTTACGACCGTTCGCAACAGTTACCGCAACCAACGTACCCTTCGTCACATCAAGTAGCGAGGGCCGGATCCGCGCGATAAGGTCGCCGCGATCCATATGAAAATCTCAGGTTTGCTGGAGCGGCGCTCCAGCGGACCCAGAACCAGCGGGGAGCACGCCGTGGCGAAACATGCGGTACGTCACAACCGATCTCGAGGTACGTCCGCGCTCCTCTCGCGAGTGCGTGCCGCCGCGGTCGGCTCCGTGGCGGTGTGCACAGTCGCCGCGTGCTCGACCTCCTCAGCACCCTCTCAGACGGTGGAAGCGGGCGCGCAGCCCTCTCAGGTCAGTGCCCAGGGTTCATTTCCCTACGCCGTGCCACCCGCTCCCGGGGTTCCGGGGCTCCCCGTGGTCACAGCCGCACCGAACGGTCCCGGCGGGCCGGGCGGACCCGCGAAGCCGGCCGCACCGGCCGCCGAGCCTCCCGGGGCCGGCCAGCCCGCTCTGCCGCAGGGTCGATCGGTGACGAACGCCTTCGTCTCGAAGATCACTGGCGCCCAGTCGTATTCTCACACCGACAAGAACTGGGGAGTCGCCGGCGCGGCCTGGGCCGTGCCGTTCGCGGACTCGCGGGGACGAACCCTCGTCGCCTTCGGCGACACGTTCGGCGGCCCGCGCGCGACCGGGGAGCAGGCCACGACTCCGCCGCTGGTTGACGGTAGCGGATTGAACGTGCCGATCATTCCCTCGGCGGTCAAGATCCCCGTGCCCGACATCCCGTTGATCAACATTCGCGCCGGCGGCCAGCAGGGTTCCGGATCCGGCAGCGGCGGCTCGGGCAGCTCCTCGGAAGGTTCCGGCGGCGGCACCGGGCAGCAGAGCCCCGGCGTCGGTTGGACGGGGACCACGGGACCGACGGGATTCGACTGGAGGTCCAATTCGCTCGCAGTGGCCGACGTCTCCAATCCCTCGGCGGGAATGAAGATCACCTCGTTCATCACGGACCGGCCGGGCCACGCCAAGGAGATTCTGCAGAGCGCGAAGGCGAAGGGTGCCGAAGAGACCGTCATCCCGACCTCCGGGTTCGCGATCGGCGACCGCACCTTCCTGACCTACACCTCCATTCGGACCTGGGGCCCTTCGTCCGGGCAGTGGGTGTCGAACTACTCGGGCATCGCCTACTCGGACGACGGTGGCTCCACGTGGTTCAAGGCCCCGAAGGCCGTCTGGCGCAACTCCGAGCGGAACACGGCCTTCCAGATGACCTCCGCCGTCGTCGTCGGCGACGAGGTCTACCTGTACGGGAGCCCGCCCGGCCGCATCGGCGGCGTGTTCGTGTCGAAGACCAAGACCAAGGACGTCCTCGACTCGTCGAAGTACAAGGTGTGGAACGGCGGCGAGTTCTCCGCCGCGGAGAAGACCGCCCCGTCCCCCCTCGCCTGGGGTGCGCTCGGCGACTTCAACGTCGCATATCATCCCGGCGTTCAGCGGTTCGTGATGGTCAATACGGACATGGTGCGCAACGCCATCGTGATGCGTCAGTCCGCGTCGGCGCTCGGCCCGTGGTCGGACCCCGAGATCATCGCCTCGGGCACCGACTACCCCAGCCTCTACGCACCGCGAGTCCTCCCCGGTTCCTCGGGCAACGATCTGTACTTCGTCGTGTCTCAGTTCAATTCGTACAACACGTACCTGATGCACACGAACGTCACCAAGCAGAATCCCAAGCCGCCGGCGCAGTTGGCCCCGGTCACCCTGCCCGGTGGAGCGCAGGTCCCGTCGATCCCGGTCCCGGACGTGGGCCAGAGTCCGCTCCCGAACGCGCCCTTCCTCCCGCCCGGGCCGGCACAAGGGGCGCCCACCGGGCCGACCAGCCAGCTACCTCCCACCACCGGCAAGCCCGCACCCTCGTCGTCCACCGCGACGTCGCGGGCCGCGTCCTGACCGTTCCTGCTCCGCATCACGCCATCTCGACCGGAAGGGCCGAAGCCGATGACCTCCTCGTTCTCCCAGTTCCCGCTCGACGACCTGCTCGACGCGAGCAGCAGCCTGCGGGTGGTATCCGCGTCGCTGTCGGCCCCGGCACGCCCCGCCGTCGCCGGCGCAGGAGCGGAAGCAGGTGCGGCGGTCAACGCAGCCATGGCCGGTCATGCCGAGGTCGGCGGGGTCTTCACCCAGCAGCTGATCGCGAATATCGCCGAGTTCGGCCGCGCCGCCGACGGTATCGCCGCGCGGGCATCGGCGTCCGACATCGCCGGCAAGGCCCTGTTCAACCGCGTGCAGGCGTGACCGGACACGCGTCGAACGGCGCACACCGCACCTCCGCCCGGTCGGGGACGTTCCGTGGCTGAATTCGTCCGGGTCACCGTTGTCGGCCCGGAGGACAACGCCGCCGACGTCACCGCGCCGCTCGGACGCCCCGTCGCCGAGGTCGTCGACCAGGTCGCCGCCGTTCTCGGTCTCGATCCGTCCGACGAGACGGGATGGCAATTCGCGTCGGTGGCGGCCGGTCCCCTCGCCGCGCACGGAAAGCTCAGCGACTACGGCGTCGTGGACGGGGACCTGCTCTACATCGTGCCCGCCGCGAGCGAGGTCGCCGCACCGGAGATCTTCTCCGCGATCGACGTGGTCGCCGACTACGTCGAGGACGACCGCCGGATGTGGACCGGCAACGCCCGGCATTCCGTCGTCGTCGGCTACGCGGGAATGCTGGTCGTCGTCGCGGCCGTCGCCTTCGCCGTCACCGGGGGCCTCGTCGCCGGCGCATGCGCCGCCGCGATGGGCGCGTTCATCCTCGCCACCTACGCAGCTCCGGAGCCGGCCCGTCACCTCGTCTGGATCACTCCGATCTGCTTCGCCGCCGCCTCGGCGGCGGTGTTCCACGCGTCCCCGTGGCCACAGGTCGTCCTCGCCACCGTCGGCGGCGGACTGTGCGGAATCGCCATCACGACCTTCGTCCTGTCACCGGCCCGGTGGGCGATCGTCGCCTCGTCGTCGATCGCCGGCGGAACCGCGATCGCCGCTGTGATCGCGATCCGATTGGGAGTCAACGCCACCGCGCTCGCGGCATGGATCTCTCCGGTGCTCGTCATCGGCCTCGCCTGCGCCGGACGGCTCTCGGTGGCCTGGTCGGGACTGGGCGGCGTCGTGGCCCGCACCGAGGAGGAGTCTCCCGCCGCCTCGTACGAGGCCGGACGTGAGCGCCCCGGTCGCCCCGAGATCGTGCGGCGGGCGGTCATCGCCACCGACCTCCTCGACGGGATCGTGTGGGCGTGCTGCGCGAGCGCCGTGGGAGCGGTTCTCGTGCTCGCGATCACGGGCGTCTGGGAGCAGGCGGCGTTCGGCGCCTACATCGGACTGGCCTTCCTCCTGCGGAGTCGAAGCTTCTCGGAGGTCCGGCACGTCGCGCCGATCATCGGCGTCGCAGTGACGAGTGCGTTCATCGTGCCGGTCGCCCTGATCGACCAGCGCATCGGGGAGTCGGCACCGTTCATCACCGCGGCCGCGACCATGGTCATCGCCCTGCTCCTCGGCGTGATCATCCTGTTCCTCGGCTATTTCGAGCTCCCCACCGTCACCGGCGCACGGCTGGCTCAGCTCTGGAACATCGTCGATGCGCTCGTCCTACTGGGGCTGATTCCCATGCTGTTCTGGGCTCAGGGCATTTACCAGTACATACTTGGTACCGACCTGGGGCGCTGATTGTGACTTCGCACCCATCCAGCCGGCGATCCACACTCCCGCCAGCACCGCCGCCGCGGCGATCGCCGCGATCGCGACGGACCACAGCACGAGCATCACGACCGAAGCCGTCGACCGCGGGGGAAGTTTGCCGTTCAGGACCGCGGCAGTGGTCAGTTTCGTACGGAGCGAATGCGCCTGCAGAATCCGCTGTCGTTCCGACCGTTCCCAGTGCACCCGCTGCGCCCGCTGACGCGAACCCGCTACCTGATCGTCGACCTGCATTCCACAACGGTATCGCGTGCACGACCCCGAGAGGCCACTCCGTGACGAAATCGACAGCCCGAGCGCCGCAGCATCATTCGGCACGCTTCACCGGTGCCGTCCGCGGCGTCGCCATCGCGGTCGCGCTGACCGTCGTCCTGTCCGGATGTTCCGCGCGCCTGACGCGAACACCCGACGCCCCCGCTTCCTCGGCCTCCAGCGCGCCGTCGGCACCGCGTGCGGCGGCAGCGATGGCCAAGTGGGCTGCCATTCACAGTGGCCCCTATCTCACTCCGACGACGGCGCTGGAGTCCTACTCCTGGGCGGCCCTGGTGATGGGGAAGAACGCACCGCGCTGCCAACTCGGTTGGGCCACACTGGCGGCCATCGGGCGCATCACCTCCGATCACGGGACGTCCCGGAGTCACAGCCTCGGGGACGACGCCGTCGTCCGGCCCTCCTTCCGCGAGGCGCAGAAGCCGGCGGCGAAGGACACGGACGGCGGATTCTACGACGGCGACGCTTCCGCGGACCTTCTCATGGGCCCACTTCTGTTCGCCCCCACCGTGTGGGAGCAATGGGCCATCACCGCGAGCTCCGACACGAGCACGCCGCCCAACCCCGACAATCTCGACGATGCCGCCTTGACCCTCGGACGCCTGCTCTGCGGCGCCGGCGCCGACATGTCGACCCCCGAGGGCTGGCAGAAGGCCGTCGCCTCGTACAACCCCGACCCCAGGTTCATCGAGGCGGTCAACTTCCAAGCGAAGTCGTTCACCGACTGAAGCGCCACTACGTCAGAAACGAAGATCCATGTCGGTCACAATCTTCCGCCGGCCCGCCCGCGGGCGTGGCCCCGAGCTGAACGTCGCTCCCCTCGACATCCCCGCCGTCCCCGCCACCGCCCGTGGCGCGGGCGGAATATCGACCGTCGTCCGCGCGGTGCTCCCGCTCGGCGCGGCGATCGGCGCCGGGGCGATGCTGTTCTCCGGCAACAACCCGATCCGGATGCTCGCCGGCGTCGCCATCATCGCCTCCATGGTGCTCGCCGCGATCGCCAGCGTGATCTTCGCCCGCACGGGTAGCCGTCGGGAAGCACGTGAGGCCCGCCTCGGGTACGTCGACTACATCGGACGACTCCGTGTGGGTATCGACCAGGACATCCTCGACTACCGTGCCGCGATGGCGTGGCGCCACCCGGCGCCCGAAGCCCTACCGCAGATCGCGGTCAACCGCCTCCGACTGTTCGAACGACGCCGCGGCGACATCGACTTCCTCGTGGTCCGCATCGGTGAGGGCATCGGCCCGATAGCGCGTTCCGTCACCCTTCCCGGCGCCTCCGGCTCCGCCGCGCCACCCGATCCGGTCGCCGCGGCGCATGCCGACAGGCTCCTGCAACGCGCGGAGTCGGTCATCGGAGTACCGGTCGCCGTCCGGCTCCGCGGCACGGTCTCGGTGCTGGGCGAGGGGCATGAGACCGGACGGACGATCACGGCCCTCGTGCTCGGCGCCGCCGCTCTTCACGCTCCCGCCGATCTTCAGATCATGCTGTGCACCACGCCCGATGACATCGGCACACCGCCCGACCCCGTCACCGGAGCAGGCCGATTCGACTGGATGAAGTGGCTCCCGCACACGGCCGACCCGGGGCGCTTCGACGGCCCCTTCCCCGCCCGCCGCATCACCACGGATCCGGACGAGATGCGGACGCGGCTCGTCGAACTCATCTCCGCGCGCATCACCGCTCTCAGCGACCGGGGCCACCGGTCGCGTTCGGAGTCCGCATGGGACGGCCCGACCCTCGTGGTCATCATGACCGAAGCGGCCCGCATCGGCAGTGGCCTAGGGGCGGGCACCGATCCGGCCGACCTGCTACCTCCGGGAGTCTCTCCCGAACAACTCGGGATCTGCTTCGTGACCGAGACACTGCGCCGCGTCGATGAGCCGGGACACGTCGATACCCGCGTACGCGTCTCCCCGACGGGCGAGGTGGATGTGACCGACCTGACGGGCGTCCTGACCAGGCTTCTCGGCGGCGACGACTCCGACGCTGACGGTGAGCCGGACACCACCGACGGCGCTACCGCCGTGCGGAGCTCGCGATCCGCCTACGACGGTGACGACGGCAGGATCTCCGCGGCATCGATCAACGGGATCGACCTCGACAGTGGACCGGGATGGGTGAAGCGTCTCATCCTGGGGACGGACCGCGGGACCGTCGACGCCTGGACCCTCGAGCTGGCCACCGTCTGCGCCAGGCGGCTCGCGCCCCTGCGCCTCGTCGCGGACCCGATCCCGTCGAGTGCCCTCGAAGCCACCTTCGATCTTCCGTCCCTGCACGACATCGGGGATCCCGCAGACCTCGACCCGGCGGCACTGTGGAGCACGCCGAGGCCGCTCGGCGATCACCTCAACGTTCCGATCGGCGCGGATGCGGCCGGCGCGCCGGTCCGCCTCGACATCAAGGAGTCCGGCCAAAACGGGATGGGGCCGCACGGCCTCTGCGTCGGCGCCACGGGATCCGGCAAGTCCGAACTCCTTCGAACGCTTCTCACCTCCATGGCCATCGCGCACCCGCCGGATCTTCTGTCGTTCGTCCTCGTCGACTACAAGGGCGGGGCCGCGTTCGCCGGCTTCGAGCGCCTTCCCCACACCAGCGCCTCGGTCGACAACCTGGCCGACGATCTCGGGCTGGTCGATCGCCTGCACGACGCCCTTCTCGGTGAGCTCCAGCGGCGTCAGCGCGTCCTCGCCGATGCCGGCAACCTGCCGAACGTCACCGAATACCAACGCCTACGGCGGATCCGGCTCGCCGATCCCACTGCGGAGCAGCTGCCGCCCCTCCCCGCGCTGTTCGTCGTCATCGACGAGTTCGGTGAGATCCTCTCGGCCAAGCCCGACTTCATCGATCTCTTCGTACAGATCGGGCGGATCGGCCGCTCGATCGGCGTCCACCTCCTCCTGTCCACTCAGCGTCTCGAGGAGGGCCGGCTCCGCGGTCTCGAATCACATCTCTCGTACCGGATCGGGCTGCGGACGTTCACCGCACAGGAATCCCGGACGGCGCTCGGTGTGTCCGATGCGCACACCCTGCCCGCCGTGCCGGGCTCGGCGATCCTCAAGGTCGACCCCGACGTCTTCACGAGGTTCAAGGCCGCGTTCGTCTCCGGCCCGTACCGGCCCAGCGTCGAGCGCGTGCAGAGCGAGGCCGCGCCGGAGGTGTCGCGGTTCGAGTTCTCGCCCGTCGCGGAGAATCCCGGCCGCCATTCCGCAGCACCCACGATCGCCCCGACCGACACGACGACGCTCGACGTCATCCTCGACGCGCTCGATGCGCCCGCCCTCCAGTCCCGCCGCATCTGGCTGCCCCCGCTCCCGGCGACCCTGCCCCTCGACCAGATCGGCTCGGACTCGACCCACTCCGTGGACGGCCTCGCAATCGCGATCGGCCTCGCCGACGAGCCCAAACGGCAACGTCAGTCACCGCTCACCGTCGACTTCCGAGGAACGTCGGGCAACGTCTACATCTCGGGCGCCCCGCAGACCGGCAAGACGACCACGCTGCGGACCATCGTCGCCGCCGGCGCGATCAGCCACCCGCCGGCGAGGCTCGGGTTCCACGTCATCGACGCGAACGGAACGGCGCTCGCGGACCTCGAGCGGCTCCCCAACACCGGGAGTGTCGCGACGCGCTACGACGGCGACCTCGCACGCCGGATCGTGGCCGATCTCCACGGCAGTCTGGATTCCCGCGAGCAGTTCTTCGCGTCGCGCCGAATCCAGGGTATCGCCGACCTCCGGGCGCGCATCGCAAACGGCGAGCAGTTCCCCGAGATCGTGACGGCCGACATCGTCCTCGCGATCGACGGCTGGGCCTCCCTCAAGGAGAACCACGAGGACCTCGTCGACGTGGTCCAGGACATCGGCAACCGCGGTCTCGCGCTCGGTATCCATGTCGTCATCGTCGGTGGGCGATGGGCCGATCTCCGGATGTCGATGCAGGCAGTGATCGGCACCAAGATCGAGCATCGCCTCAACGATCCACTCGATTCGACGATCGGCCGCGCACAGAACACGCTGATCCGCGCCGATCAGCCCGGCCGTGTCATCACGACGGAACCCCTCGGCGCGCAGGCCCAGATCGCCCTCCCCCACCTCTCGTCCGACTCGGGCTTCGACGAGGTCGTCGAAGTGGCGCGGCACCGTGCCGCGGGGCAGGCCATGCCGCCGGTTCCCACCCTCCCCGACGCGCTCGCCTATCGAGGCTTCCGCTCCGGATTTCCCGAGCGCGAGCCGCTCCTCGTCGGCATCAACGAGACCGACCTCGCCCCGCTCGTCCTCGATCCGACGACGACCGACCAGCACCTGCTCGTCATCGGCGAATCCCGTTCGGGGAAAACGAACCTCCTCCGCGTGATCGTCGAGGAACTCGTCTCGACCCACACCGACGAGCAACTCGTCATCGGCCTCTTCGATCCCCGGCGAACACTGCAGGGCTTCGTCCCGGACGACTACCTGGGCGGATACGCGGGCTCGCCGTCCGCGGCCGGGGCCCTTGCGGCGGGGATCGCAGAAGAACTGCAGCGGCGCCTCCCGCCGGAGGACCTGCAACAACAGGCGGCGCCGTTCACCGGACCGCACATCTACCTCATCGTGGACGACTACGACCTGCTCGCGTCCGGCACCTCGAACAATCCTTTGGCCCCGCTGATCCCGTATCTCCCCTACGCGGCCGACATCGGACTGCACCTGGTGGTCGCCCGCCGGTCGGCGGGCATCAGCCGCGCGCTCTATGACAGCGTCGTCGGCGGGATCCGCGAGCACAACGCCACGATGGTGCTGTTCTCCGGCGACCGCCAGGAAGGCAGCCTGGCGCCCGGCGTCCACCTCACCCATCAGCCGGTCGGCCGCGTGCGCATCATCCGTCCCCATTCCGCACCCGTACACGCCCAGACCCTGCTCCTCGAGTCCGACTGACCGGTCCCCCACTCATCGCTGCCGCGCCGAGGCGTCGGACACCATCTCCGGGCACGCCCGCCCGGCCCGCAGCTCGTAGTGCCACACTTCGTTCGCGTACGTGCGGCACAACCCGAACCGCTCCGAGTAGCGGTCCATCCAGTACGCGGCCTCCGTCGGCCCCACGTCCACCGCATCGCCCGTTACGTGCTCCGAGGTCGACGGAGTCGCGACCAACCGCGCCGCCTCCTCCGCCCCGTCCCGCCGCACAGCATCGTCGTAGAGGAACTGCTGGTATCGCTTGGACCGCCACCCCGACGTCAGGTGCATCGCGACGCCCTCCCGGGCCGCGGCGCGTGCAGCCGACCGGATCGCCGTGCGCAGCTTCGGATCGAGCCTTGTCACCGCCGGCACATCCGCATCGACCGCCACCCGGTCCAGCACCACGCCGTCCGCCTCCCCCAACTGCCCGACGGTGCCCGTCTCCACCCCTCCCGGTATCCCCGGGAGCGTCTCCGAACACGCCGCGATCACCGCCGCCACAGCGACGAGGACGACCAGCGCGGCAGCCGATTTCGTGAGTACATGAGCCATGTCCTCACGATGGGCCGCTCACGTCCCGGTACCGTCGCCGACGGTCCGCGATCCCGTCCCGGTTGTGTTTCAAACGCCACATCGCCGGCGACCTGTGAGTAGTCTCACCGGTCGCCGCGCTGCGACGGTCCCGAGGCGGACGTAGCGTTTCGCCATGGCAGAGAGCACATTGACTGTTGTCGTTCCCGCCTACAACGAGGACGAGGTCATCGAGGAATGCCTCGAGCGACTGCTCGCCGAAGGCTCCGAGATCGACGAGATCATCGTGGTCGACAACAACTCGACAGACCGCACCGTCGCCCTGGTGGAGGCCACCGCCGCGGCGAACCCCGTCGTGAAGTTGATCCGCGAGACCCGGCAGGGCCTGGTGTGGGCCCGCAACGCGGGGCTCGACGCCGCCACGTCGTCGGTGATCGCCCGGATCGACGCGGACACCGTCGTCGCTCCGGGGTGGGCACGGCGCCTTCGCACGTTCTTCGACACCGACGACGGCCGCGGCTTCGACGTCGTCTCCACCCTCGGGGAGTTCCGCGGGCTCCCCGGCCGGCGGTTCCAATCCGCCCTGAACAAGTGGAACGACCCGTTCGGGCGCAACGAGAAACGCGCGCAGCGGGTGAGCTACTGCTTCGGCCCGAGCATGGCCTTCCGCGCCGAGACGTGGCGCCGGATACGGCCGCACGTCGCGATGCGCAGAGACGTCTTCGAGGACGTCGACATCGCCCTCTGCGTCCAGGACTCGGGCGGGGAGTGCGCGCTGATCCGGGACGTCGTGGTGGAGGTCTCGCCCCGCCGCTTCTACACCGGTGTCGGCAGTTACGCGACGTACGCCGCGTACCTGCCCCGCACGTTCTGGATCCACGGCCGGCGGGGAACGGCCACCTGGCTGACGGTCGCGCTCCCGCTGACCGTCGGCTTCCACGCGGCGCGGCTCGCCGTCCTGCGCGGCACCGGCGACGGCGGCTTCGCGCTGCGGAACGTCTTCCGAAGCACCGGGGCGGAGCGCGAGCGACCGTGAAGCGACCACCCCCGGCGATCCTGGGCGGGCTCCTCCCGGTCATCGCCTACTTCAGCGCCACCCGCCTGGGTGGCCTCTCGCAGCTGACCGGCGTCGTGCTCGGCATCGTCACGGGGCTGGTGATCGTGACCTGGCGGATGCTCGTCACGCGCCAGGTCGGGCAGCTGGAGCTGTTCACGACCGCCATCCTCGCGGTGGCCCTCATACCGTCGCTCGTCACCGGTGAGCCGCGGATCGCCCTTGCGGCACAGTCCATCGACGGCTTCTTCGCGGCGGCGTACTTCCTCGTCTCGGCGTTCACCCGCAGACCGCTCGTGGCGAGCATCCTCGGGCCGATGTACGTGAAGGCGCTCAAGGTCGAACCGACGGCGTGGGACCGCTGCCTGGACGAGTCTCCACGGTTCCGCAGCCGGATCCGGTGGATGAGCGTGGTCTGCGCCGTCACCGCGGTCACCGGATCGTCGGCCGGCCTGTACCTCGCGCTGCACTACCCGATCGACACCGTGGTCCTCGTCGGGCCGGTGATCGGCTTCGTCCTCGTCCCGCTGGCCCTGCTCGTCATCAAGCTGGCGGACCGGCCCCTGCGCGCGGAACTCCGTCGTCCGGTGGATCCTCGCCCGGCCTGAGGCCGGGCGCGGTCACCAGCGCAGCGTGAGCTCGCCCCCGTCGGGGAGCGCCGCCCAGCGCGGGGCGAAGTCGTCGTAGCGGGCGAAGATCCGCTCGCACAGGGCGGGATCGATGTCCGCGTCCTCGAGGACGCCGGGCCACGCGGGCTCCGGCTTCCGGTGCCCGCGCTCCACCTCCCAGAGCGCCGCGGTCAGCGACGCGAGGTACTCCGAGCGCGCCATGTCCGCGGACTGCGCGGCCGTCGGCTGCCGCTTGCGGCGGGACGCCTTGCGACGCTCCCCCGGGTCGGCGGGCCAGAACAGCCCGTCGAGGCCGTTCGCGTCGGCGATCCGCCCGAACACCCCGCCGCGCAGGCCCGCCTCGGCCTCGACGATGAGGTGCGCCGCGTCGTGCGGCACCGGCGGCCGACCGCCCGGACCGCCGCGGGGCGCCAGCTCCGGGCCCTTCGCGCGCGTGATCCGCACGTCGTACCCGTTCCGGCGCTTGACGAACGTGACCTCCATGCCTCCAGGGTGCGTCGCACGCCGGGCCGCCGCAACCGGTTTTCGACGGGCTGCGGGCCGCGGCCGCGCGCAATACAGTGGCGGCATGTCGATGCGCGCCCGCCCGTCCCTGTCCCTGCTCGGCGCGGCGGTCCTCGCCACGACGGCCGTGGTCGGCGCCGCGCCGGCGCACGCGGCCCCGGCCGCGCCCAGCTACGTCGCGCTCGGCGATTCCTACTCCTCCCTCCCCGCCGACGCCACCGTCGGCGCCTCGCAGCAGGAGCGCGCCTGCGGGCGGTCCACGCACAACTACCCGAAGCTGGTGGCCGCGTCGCTGGGCCTCGCTCCGGACGCACTGCGGGACAACACCTGCGGCGGTGCCAAGACGCGGGACGCCTTCGCGAGCCAGCACGCCGGCTCCGCGAAGACCGGCTACTACGACGCCGCGCCGCAGCTCGACGGGATCACCCCCGCCACGAGGCTCGTCACCGTCTCCCTCGGCGGCAACGACGGCGACCTCTACTCGAGCATCATCGAATCCTGCGCGGTGGCGCCGCGATCGGCCGCGGTTCGCTGCACCGCCGATCAGCGCACCCGCCCGGCCCGCCTGTCCGACGGTGCCGTCGCCTCCCGTCTGGCGAAGATCACCGCGGCGAACGAGCGCATCATCCGCGCCGTCCGCGAGCGCTCGCCGCAGGCGCGGATCCTCGTGGTCGGCTACCCCGCCGTGTTCGCCGGCGACCGGACCTGCGCCACGATCGCACCCTTCCGCTCCGCCTCGATCCCGTGGATGCGCAGCATCCTCACCGAGCGGCTCAACGGCGCCGTCCGGCGGGCCGCCGTGAACGCCCGCGCCGAGTACGTCGACATGGAGGCACCGTCGAAGGGCCACGAGCTGTGCAGCGCGCGACCGTGGATCAACGGCGTCGACGAGGTCCCTCGCGCCGCCGCGCTGCACCCCTTCCCCGAGGAGGGCGAGGCGGTCGCCACCGCGGTCACCGCCGCCGTGCGGGCGTCAGGCCCCCGCCTGTAGCCGCCGCCGCGGCGGCCTCGAGAACGGCGATGGCCCCCTCCACGTGGAGGGGGCCATCGCCGGGTGCCGGACTAACGGCCGATCAGCTTGAGCGCCTTGATCGCCGACGGAACGACGTTGAGGAAGACGTTGCGCGGCACGCCCTTGATGCCGCCGATGCCGATGATCCGCTGCTGCGCGATGGTCTTCGACTCGCAGTACTTGAGCAGGCCCTCGGTGCCGTGGCGGCGGCCGACGCCCGAGATGCCCATGCCGCCCATCGGCGCGGCGGTGGAGCCCCACGCGGCGGCGTAGCCCTCGTTGATGTTGACGGTGCCGGCGTTGATCCGCTCGGCGATCTCCTGGGCCTGCTTGGACGATCCGGCGAAAACGCTGGCGTTGAGGCCGTACTCGGTGTCGTTGGCCTTCTCGACGGCCTCGTCGATGGAGTCGACGGGGTAGATCGAGACCAGCGGGCCGAAGGTCTCCGACTTGAAGCAGACGGCCTCCTCCGGCACGTCCTTGAGCACGGTCGGCTCGTAGAAGAACGGGCCGAGGTCGGGGCGGGCCTTGCCGCCGGCGAGCACCGTCGCGCCCTTGGCGACCGCGTCGTCCACGTGCGCGGCGACGGTGTCGATCTGCGACTTCGACGCGAGCGAGCCCATCTCGTTCTCGAAGTCGTAGCCGGCGCCCAGCGCGAGCGCGGCGGTGCGCTCGGCGAAGGCGCGGGCGAACTCGTCGGCGATCTCCCGCTCGACGTAGATCCGCTCGATCGAGATGCACAGCTGCCCCGAGTTCGAGAACGCGGCGCGGGCGGCACCGTCGGCCGTGTGCGCGATGTCGGCGTCCTTGGTGACCACCATGGGATTCTTGCCGCCCAGCTCGGCGGAGAAGCCGATGAGGCGCTTGCCGCACTGCTCGGCGAGCGTGGCGCCGGTGGCGGAGGAGCCGGTGAACATGAGGTAGTCGGCGCGCTCGACGATCGCGGTGCCCACGACGCCGCCGGGGCCGGGGACCACGGCGAACAGGTCGCGGGGCAGGCCGGCCTGGTACAGCAGCTCGACGGCCGCGAGGGCGCAGTACGGGGTCTGCGAGTCGGGCTTGAGCACGACGGCGTTGCCGGCGGCCAGCGCGGCGACACCGTCGGAGACCGCGAGGGTGATCGGGTAGTTCCACGGCGCGATCACGCCGACCACGCCCTTGGGCTGGTAGCGCACGCGGGTCTTGGTGAACACCGGCAGCATGCCGTCGGTGCTCTTCTCCGCCAGGATCTTCGGCGCGTTCTTGCCGTACCAGCGGGCCGTCATCGCGACGTCCAGCGACTCCTCCTGCGCGTACTGTCGAGCCTTGCCGGTCTCCAGCTGCACCATGTCCATGAGCTCGGCGCGGTGCTCGTTCACCAGGTCGGCGAACTTCAGCAGCACGGCCGCGCGATCCTTCGCGCTGCGGGCCGCCCACTGCTTCTGTGCGAGGCGGGCCCGCTCGAAGGCCTTCTCCACATCCTCGACCGTGCCCACCGGGATCGTGGTGACCTTCGCGCCGGAGAACGCCTCGAGGACGTCGCGCGACTCGCGCTGCTCCGGGTGGTCGATCGCCGCGAGGGCGCGAAGACGGTCGAACGTGGCCTGGGTAGGTGCTGGCATGCCGCCAGATTACCCGCTTGTTGATGCTCACTCAATAGCGTGGTTGGTTCACGATGTGGGGTTCTGCGCAGTCGGACGTGCTCCACGACGTGTCCACCGCACAAGATTGCGAAATCGTGAGCGCCGTTATGATCGCGGCATGAGCGACGTGCAGTTCACCCCCACCGCGGACCTGGTCGACGAGATCGGCCCCGACGTGCGCAGCTGCGACACGCAGTTCCGCCAGTTCGGCGGCCGCAAGCAGTTCGCCGGCGAGGTCGTCACCGTCAGGTGCTTCCAGGACAACGCGCTGCTCAAGTCGATCCTGGGCGAGCCCGGTGAGGGCCGCGTGCTGGTCATCGACGGCTCCGACGAGAACGGCGTCCCGTCGCTGCACACCGCGCTGGTCGGCGACCTCATCGCCGAGCTCGGCCGCGGCAACGGCTGGGCCGGCATCGTGGCCTACGGCGCGGTCCGCGACGCCGCCGTGATCGGCACGCTGGACATCGGCGTCAAGGCGCTCGGCACCAACCCGCGCAAGTCCACCAAGACCGCCGAGGGGCAGCGCGACATCCCGCTCACCTTCGGCGGCGTGACGTTCACCCCGGGCGATGTGCTCTTCAGCGACGACGACGGAATCGTGCTCCGCTAGCGATCATGTGGAGCACGCGCGAGGTCGCTGAGCTGGCGGGGACCAGCCTGCGCACCGTGCGGCACTACCACGACGTCGGGCTGCTGGACGAGCCCGCACGACGGTCCAACGGCTACAAGACCTACGGCGTCGAGCATCTCGTGCGGCTGGTGTGGATCCGCCGCATGACGGGGCTGGGTTTCAGCCTCGCGCAGATCGCCGCGATGGACACCGACGACGTGGACGACGACGCGGCCGCCGAGCTGGACGCGAAGCTGGCCGCCGACATCGAGCGGCTGCAGGCGATCCGCGAGGACCTGCGCGCGCTGCGCACGTCGACGGCGCCGTCGGACCTGCCGCCCGGGCTGTCGGCGGCCCAGCGCCTCTCCCCCGCCGACCGCAAGTTCAGCGTCGTGCTCGCCCAGCTGGTGGGCCCGGCGAGGGCCGAGGAGTACGCGCGGATGCTCACCGCGCACGGCCGCACCGTCGCGGGCGACGACTTCGACCGGCTGCCCGCCGACGCGGACGACGCGACGATCGAGGACGTGGTCGCGCGCCTCGTCCCCGACGTCCTGCGGCAGGTGACGGACTTCCCCGACCTGGGCGTCTGGTCCGACGAGGGCGGACACGATCAGCGCACCGCGCAGCGCGTCCTCCTCGCGGCGCTGACCGAGCTCTACAACCCGGCACAGTTGCAGGTCCTCGGGCGGGTCGCGGTGGCGGCCGCGGCCGCCCGCGAGGACTGACGGCTCAGCGCGCGACGCGGGCGGACCGCCCGAAGACCTCCACCACGTCACCCACCGCGAGCTGCCGGCCGCGGCGGACGTCGACCTCGCCGTTCACCGTGACCTCGCCGTCGGCGATCACCGCCTTGGCCTCGGCCCCGGAGTCGATGAGACCCGCCAGCTTGAGGAACTGCCCCAGCCGGATCACATCGTCGGAGATGGTCACGTCGATCGCCTCACTCACGCGCACCATCATGCCCGACTATCCTCGCCGGTGTGCTGCTCGATCTGGCGGGTACCCGCACCCACGTGGTGGTCGACGAACCGATCGCCCCGGCGAGCGGCCCACCCGTCGTGCTCAACTCCGGCCTGGCCGGGAACTGGTTCGACTGGGACGCCGTCACGGAACTCCTGACCGCGAGCCGCGCCATCGTCCGGCTGGACCGGCCCGGGTACGGCCTCTCCGATCCTTGGCCCGACGGTGCCGTCCCCACCCTGGACTCCGAGGTCACCCGCCTGCGCGAGCTGCTGGACGCGCTGGACATCGACTCGGCCGTGCTGGTCGGGCACTCCATGGCGAGCTTCTACGTCGAGGCCTTCCTCCGCGAATTCCCCGACCGGACAGCGGGATCCGTCCTCCTCGACGGCAGCGTCGAGACCTCACCGCGATGGGTCGTGCCGGGCGAGGTACGCGACGCCGCTCTCCTCCGGTCGGCCGATGCGGCGGCCGCGGTGCGGATGAACCTGTTCGGCCCGCTGGTCCACCGGATGCTGGGCGCGGGCGCGCCACCGCCCGAGTACGCCGAGATCCTCAGTTCCGAGGCGTACTTCCGGGCCGCCTTCCTGGAGAACGGCCGCTACCCGGTGCTGGCGCACGAGCTGGCGGATCTGCGGGAGCGGACGCCCCTCCCGGCCGGCATCCCGTGCACCGTGGCCGCGGCGTTCGCGGGCAGGCGCACTCCGTGGGCGAATCACTGGTTGGAGCAGCAACGGGAACTAGCCGACGTGCTGCACGCGCACTACGCCGTGATCGCGCCGAGCGGGCATCAGGCCATGGTCGATCAGCCCGCGCAGACGGCGGCGCTGATCCTGGACGCGACTAGCCGGCCCGGAGAACCCGCAGGTCCGACGCGGTGACGAGGCGCTCGCCGTCCTCGGCGAGCGAGCGCGCGAGTCGGCGGTTCCGCAACCGGGAGATCGCCTTCGAGCCCAGCAGGGTGGTGCGACGGTGCAGCTTCACGACGGTCTCCGGTGCGATCTTGATGCGGAACGGTTGGTTACAGATACTGTATTCCTCCCTCGGCGCGCGGTCCAGCGCTCGCACCCGAAGCGTGTCGCTCCTCACACGCGGGTTCCGGCGAGCGCCCGCGCACGCCGCGGCTACTCTATGGGTGTTCGTGCAGCAATTTGCGTACTCACACATCCGCCAAGGAGAACCGTGTCCGATCTCGACGACCTGATCAAGTCCATCCCGCTCGCGGATATCGCCGCCCAGCTCGGCGTCTCGGAGGACGTCGCCTCGGAGGCCGTCAACCAGACGGTGCCGACCCTGCTCGCCGGCCTCCAGGCGCAGGACACCACCGAGGCCCCCGCCGATCTCGCCCAGGCCGCCGACAACGGCGACGGCCAGCAGATCGTCTCCAGCCTGTTCGGCGAGAAGACCGACGACGTGGCCGCCGCGGCCGCCGCGCCGCTGTCCTCCGGCGTCACCGACGGCCTGGTCAAGCAGCTGCTCCCGATCCTCGCGCCCATCGTCATCAGCTTCGTCATGAAGAAGCTGACCAGCGGTGGCGCGGCCGCTCCGCAGCAGGAGCAGGCCCCGGCCCCGCAGCAGCAGAGCGGCGGCGACGTCCTCGGCAGCATCCTGGGCAACATGCTCGGCGGCGGCAACCAGCAGGCCGGCGGCAACGCCGCGGGCAACGTGCTCGGCAGCATCCTGGGCGGCCTGCTCAAGGGCAAGTAGCCCCTCGAACGACCGAAGGCCGGCTCCCGCACGGGGAGCCGGCCTTCGTCGTTCGACGGTGCGCTACCGCTGCGGCGCGGCGGTGGGGACGATCGGCGCGGGCAGCGCGGTGTCGCCCATGAGGAACCGGTCGACGGCGGCCGCGGCGCTGCGGCCCTCCGCGATGGCCCACACGATGAGCGACTGGCCGCGGCCGGCGTCGCCGGCGACGAAGACGCCCGGCACCGTCGACTGGAAGTCGTCACCGCGGGCGACGTTGCCGCGCTCGCTGTACTCGACGCCGAGCTTGTCGAGCAGGTCGTCGCGCTGCGGACCCACGAAGCCCATGGCGAGCAGCACGAGGTCGGCCTCGAGGGTGAAGTCGGTGCCCTCGACCTTCTCGAAGCGACCGCCCTCCATCTTGACCTCGTAGGCCTTGAGGCCGGTGACCTTGCCGTCCTCGCCCACGAACTCCTCGGTGCTCACGGAGAAGACGCGCTCGCCGCCCTCCTCGTGGGCCGAGCTGATGCGGTACATGAGCGGGTAGGTCGGCCACGGGGTCGACTCGGCGCGCTCGCGCGGCGGGACCGGCATGATCTCGAACTGGTGCACGCTGGTCGCGCCCTGGCGCAGCGAGGTGCCGAGGCAGTCGGCGCCGGTGTCGCCGCCGCCGATGATGACGACCTTCTTGTCCTTGGCGTGCAGCGGCGGCAGGCCGTTCTCGTCGAGGACGTCGTCGCCGACCGCGGCGCGGTTGGCCCACGGCAGGAACTCCATCGCCTGGTGGATGCCGTCCAGCTCGCGGCCGGGGATCGGCAGGTCGCGCCAGACGGTGGCGCCGTTGGCGAGCACGACCGCGTCGAAGTCCTCGCGGAGCTGCTCGACGGTCACGTCGACGCCCACGTTCACGCCGGTCTTGAAGACGGTGCCCTCGGCGTTCATCTGGGCGAGGCGGCGATCGATGTGCCGCTTCTCCATCTTGAACTCGGGGATGCCGTAGCGGAGCAGGCCGCCGATGCGGTCGGCGCGTTCGTAGACGGTCACCGTGTGGCCGCCGCGGGTCAGCTGCTGCGCCGCGGCGAGGCCCGCCGGACCCGAGCCGACGACGGCGATCTTCTTGCCGGTCAGCTTGGTCGGGTGCTGCGGCGAGACCCAGCCCTCGTCGAAGGCCTTGTCGATGAGCTCGACCTCGACCTGCTTGATCGTGACGGGATCCTGGTTGATGCCGAGCACGCACGACGCCTCGCACGGCGCGGGGCACAGCCGCCCGGTGAACTCCGGGAAGTTGTTCGTGGCGTGCAGCCGCTCGATGCCGTCGTACCAGCGGCCCTTGTACGCCAGCGTGTTCCACTCGGGGATCAGGTTCCCCAGCGGGCAGCCGTTGTGGCAGAACGGGATACCGCAGTCCATGCACCGAGAGGCCTGCTTGCGCAGGGTGGTCCCGTCGAAGGGCTTGTAGACCTCGTTCCAGTCCAGGAGCCGGAGCGGGACCGGCCGGCGAACCGGCAGCTCACGCGAGTTGTTCTTCAGAAAGCCTTGCGGATCAGCCACGAGCGGCCTCCATCACTGCGTCGTCGATGTTGCGGCCGTCGAGTTCGGCGCGCTTGATGGCGGTGAGGACGCGCTTGTAGTCGCGCGGCATCACCTTGGCGAAGAGCTGACGCTCCCGGGGCCAGTTGGCCAGGACCCGCGCCGCGACGGCGGAGTCCGTGTAGTCGTAGTGCTTGGTGACCGCACCGTGCACGAACTCGAGGTCGGCCTCGTCGAGCGACTCCAGCTCCACCAGTTCGGTGTTGAGGTCGCGCTCGAACTGGCCGTCGGCGTTGTACACGTAGGCCACGCCGCCGGACATGCCGGCGCCGAAGTTGCGGCCCGTGTCACCGAGGACCACCACGCGGCCACCGGTCATGTACTCGCAGCCGTGGTCGCCCACGCCCTCGACCACCGCGACGGCGCCCGAGTTACGCACCGCGAACCGCTCGCCCGCCTTGCCGTTGAGGTAGACCTCGCCGGCGGTGGCGCCGAAGAGGATCACGTTGCCCGCGATGATGTTGTCCGCGGCGACGAACTCCTCCGGGGCGTTGCGCGCCGGGCGGACGATGATCTTGCCGCCCGAGAGGCCCTTGCCGACGAAGTCGTTGGCGTCGCCCTCGAGGCGCAGCGTGACGCCCTTCGGCACGAAGGCGCCGAAGCTGTTGCCCGCGCTGCCCTTGAAGGTGATGTCGATGGTGTCCTCGGGGAGACCGTCGGCGCCGTGCGCCTTGGTCACCTCGTGGCCCAGCATCGTGCCCACCGTGCGGTTGACGTTCGAGATCGGCGTCTCGATGGTGACCGGCGCGCCGGTCTCCACGGCGACCCGCGCCTGCGAGATCAGCTGCTGGTCCAGGGCCTTCTCGAGGCCGTGGTCCTGCGGCTGGCTGCAGAACAGGTCCTGCTTCATGAACGGCGAATCGACCTGCGCCAGGATCGGCGAGAGGTCCAGCTTGCCCGCCTTGGCGTCGCCCCAGTGGGCCTGCGCCGCGGTGGTGTCGAGGATCTGCGACTGGCCGACGGCCTCCTGCAGGGTGCGGAAGCCCAGCTCGGCGAGCAGCTCGCGCACCTCCTCGGCGATGTAGAGGAAGAAGTTCTCCACGAACTCGGGCTTGCCGGTGAACCGGCGCCGCAGCACCGGGTTCTGAGTCGCCACGCCCACGGGGCAGGTGTCCAGGTGGCAGACGCGCATCATGATGCAGCCCGAGACCACCAGCGGGGCGGTCGCGAAGCCGAACTCCTCGCCGCCGAGCAGGGCGGCGATGATGACGTCGCGGCCGGTCTTGAGCTGGCCGTCGACCTGCACGACGATGCGGTCGCGGAGGCCGTTGAGCAGCAGCGTCTGCTGGGTCTCGGCGAGGCCGATCTCCCAGGGGGCGCCCGCGTGCTTGACCGAGGTCAGCGGGGTGGCGCCGGTGCCGCCGTCGTGGCCCGAGATGAGCACCACGTCGGCGTGCGCCTTGGAGACGCCGGCGGCGACGGTGCCGACGCCGATCTCCGAGACCAGTTTCACGTGAATCCGCGCCTGCGGGTTCGCGTTCTTCAGGTCGTGGATCAGCTGCGCCAGGTCCTCGATCGAGTAGATGTCGTGGTGCGGCGGCGGCGAGATCAGGCCGACGCCGGGCGTCGAGCCGCGGACCTCGGCGACCCACGGGTACACCTTGTGCGGGGGCAGCTGGCCGCCTTCGCCGGGCTTCGCGCCCTGCGCCATCTTGATCTGGATGTCGGTGCAGTTGCTCAGGTAGTGCGAGGTCACGCCGAACCGGCCCGAGGCGACCTGCTTGATCGCCGAGCGGCGGAAGTCGCCGTTCTCGTCGGGCGTGAAACGCCGCGGATCCTCGCCGCCCTCACCGGAGTTCGAGCGGCCGCCGAGGCGGTTCATGGCGATGGCCAGCGTCTCGTGCGCCTCGGCCGAGATCGAGCCGTAGCTCATCGCGCCGGTCGAGAAGCGCTTGACGATCTCGCTCGCGGGCTCCACCTCGTCGATGGAGATCGACGGGCGGTCGCTCTGGAAGCGGAACAGGCCGCGCAGCGACGCGAGCCGCTCGCTCTGGTCGTCGACCAGCTTCGTGTACTCCTTGAACACCTTGTACTGCCCGGTGCGCGTGGCGTGCTGGAGCTTGAAGACGGTGTCCGGGTTGAACAGGTGGTACTCGCCCTCGCGGCGCCACTGGTACTCGCCGCCCACCTCGAGCTCGCGGTGCGCCAGCTCCTCGGGGCGGTCGTTCATGGCGCGCTTGTGCCGCGCGGCGACGTCGGCGGCGATCTCGTCGAGGCCGATGCCGTCGAGCTGGCTCTGCAGGCCGGTGAAGAACTCGTCGACGACGTCCTGCGAGAGGCCGATCACCTGGAACAGCTGGGCGCCGGTGTACGAGGCCAGCGTGGAGATGCCCATCTTGGACATCACCTTGAGCACGCCCTTGCCGGCCGCCTTGACGTAGTTGGCGTTGAGCTTCTCCAGCGGGGTGCCGTTGAGCTCGCCGCGGATGTGCATGTCCTCGATGGTCGCGAAGGCCATGTACGGGTTGACCGCCGCGGCGCCGCAGCCGATGAGGGCCGCCATGTGGTGCACCTCGCGGGCGTCGCCCGACTCCACGATGAGGCCGACCTTGGTGCGGCTGCGCTCGCGCACCAGGTGGTGGTGCACGGCGGAGGTCAGCAGCAGCGACGGGATCGGCGCCAGCAGCCGGTCGGAGTTGCGGTCCGACAGGACGATCAGGCGCGCGCCGCCGTCGATGGCCTCGGAGACCTGGGTGCGCACGGTGTCCAGCGCCTCGCGCAGGCCCTTGCCGCCCTCGGCCACGTGGTACAGGCCCGGGATCACCACGGACCGGAACTCGGGCAGGGTGCCGTCGTCGTTGACCTTGACCAGCTTCTGCAGCTCGTCGTTGTTGAGGATCGGCTGCTCGAGGTGGATCTGTCGGCAGCTGATCGCCGCGGGGTTGAGCAGGTCGGACTCGCTGCCGATCGTGCCGCCCAGCGCGGTCACGATCTCCTCGCGGATCGCGTCCAGCGGCGGGTTGGTCACCTGCGCGAAGAGCTGCTGGAAGTAGTCGAACAGCAGGCGCGGGCGCAGCGAGAGCACGGCGACGGGGGTGTCGGTACCCATGGAGCCGATGGCCTCGGCCCCGGTCTTCGCCATCGGGGTGAGCAGGAGGTCCAGCTCTTCGGTGGTGTAGCCGAACATCTGCTGCCGCTGCGTGACCCGATCGTGCGCCATCACGGTGTGGGGGCGGTCCGGCAGGTCCTTCAGGCGCAGCAGGCCCTCGTCGAGCCACTCCTGGTAGGGCTCGGCGGCTGCGAGCTCGCCCTTGATCTCCTCGTCGGAGACGATGCGGCCCTGCGCGGTGTCCACGAGGAACATGCGGCCCGGCTGCAGGCGGGTCTTGTAGACCACATCGGCGTGGTCGATGTCGAGCACGCCCACCTCGGAACCGAGCACGACGAGGCCGTCCTTGGTGACCCAGATGCGCGAGGGGCGCAGGCCGTTGCGGTCGAGCACGGCGCCGATGACGGTGCCGTCGGTGAAGCAGACCGAGGCCGGTCCGTCCCACGGCTCCATGAGCGAGGAGTGGTACTCGTAGAACGCCCGGCGGGCCGGGTCCATGTCCTGGTGCCGCTCCCACGCCTCGGGGATCATCATCAGGACGGCGTGCGGCAGGCTGCGACCGCCGAGGTGCAGGAGCTCGAGCACCTCATCGAAGCGCGCGGTGTCGGAGCCGCCCTCGGTGCAGATCGGGAAGATCTTGTCGCCGGCGTCCTCGCCGAAGGCCGAGACGTCGAGCAGCGCCTCGCGGGCGCGCATCCAGTTCTCGTTGCCGTTGACGGTGTTGATCTCACCGTTGTGGGCCACGCGACGATACGGGTGCGCGAGCGGCCAGCTCGGGAAGGTGTTGGTGGAGAAGCGCGAGTGCACCAGGCCGAGGGCCGACTCGACACGCTCGTCCTGCAGGTCCACGAAGAAGCCCCGCAGCTGCGGGGTGGTCAGCATGCCCTTGTAGACGAAGGTCTGGCCGGACAGCGACGGGAAGTACACCGACTCCTCGCCCTGCGAGCCCGCGCCGGCACCGTCGGTCCCGAGCTCGCGCTCGACCCGCTTGCGGATCACGAAGCAGCGGCGCTCGAGATCCATGCCCGAGAGGGGGGCACCGTCGGCGTCCGTGCCGGCGATGAAGACCTGACGCATGGTGGGCATGGCGTCGCGGGCCAGCGCGCCCAGCGAGCCGTCGTCGGTGGGCTGGTCGCGCCAGCCCAGGACCGACAGGCCCTCCTCGGCGACGATGCGCTCGACGCCCTCGGCGGCCCTGGTCGCCTCGGCGGCGGCCTGCGGAAGGAAGGCGATGCCCGTGGCGTACGCGCCCTGGTGGGGCAGCTCGAAGTCCACGACCTCGCGGAAGAAGCGGTCCGGGACCTGGATGAGGATGCCCGCGCCGTCGCCGGTGTTGGGCTCGGCGCCCGCGGCGCCGCGGTGCTCGAGGTTGACCAGGGCGGTGATGGCCTTGTCGACGATGTCCCGGGACTTGCGTCCGTGCATGTCCACCACGAAGGCGACGCCACAGGCGTCATGCTCGTTCGCGGGGTGGTACAGGCCCTGGGGGCCCGGGGGGACGAATCGGCTCATCGAATACCTGCCTCTACGCAGCGCCTCACGGCGGAACGGGTTCTTCAAGGTTCGGCGATCGAAGACTGCTGATCGCCTCAGGCATCGTTGGCTGTACTGAAAACTGTAGTTTCCGCGCTCGGGATCACCAAATGGAAGGTCAACCTTACCGGCTTGGACCTGCGGCGATGCAGCTGTGAACCCCCGGCGGCCACTCGTTTCGGCTACGTTTCCACGACATGACCGGAAGTGATCCGGGCGAGCTGCTCACGGTGGGCCCGGGGCTCGCCGTCGCCCTCGTCGCCCTCGCCCTCACGGGCGCGGCCGTGGCGTGGCTCGGGCGCACCGGATACGGACCGGCGATCCTCGGTTCGACGGTCCGCGCGACGGTGCAGCTCGCGGTGCTCGGGATGGTGCTCAGCCTGATCGTGCGGAGCCTGTGGTTCACCGCGGCGTTCGTGCTGCTCATGGGCGTCACGGCGGGGTGGACGGCGGCGCGCCGCATCGTCGCGCGACGGCCGCGGTGGTCGGAACTGGCGGCGACGACCGCGGCGGTGGCCGGCCCGGCCGCGGTCCTGACGGCGGCGCTCATGGCGACCGGGGTGCTGCCGGCGCGGGGAATCGCGGTGATTCCCGTGGCGGGCAGCGCGATCGGTGCGGCGATGGCCGGCGCGGGGCTCGCCGGGAAGCGCGCCCTGGAGGAGCTGAACGCGCGACGGGGCGAGCTGGAGGCCGGCCTGGCGCTGGGCCTCGATCCGCTGTTCGTGCGGCTGGAGCTGGCGCGCAGCGCGGCCGCGACGGCGCTGATCCCCGCGCTGGACCAGACGCGGACCGTCGGGCTGGTCACGATCCCCGGCGCGTTCGTGGGCATGGTGCTGGGTGGCGCCTCGCCCCTCGCCGCGGCGGTGATGCAGCTGTACGTCCTGATCGCGATCCTGTGCGTGACGCCGATCGCCGTCGTCGCCGTGACGTGGCTGGTCGCCGACGGCCGCTACGAGACCGGGCCGCGCAACTACTGACCGCGTACGGCGGACCGCCGACGGAGCCTCGGTGCATCTCTGCGACCGGGCCCCGGCGTGTCGTCGCCGACACGCACCGAAGATCAGCGGGCGCCGATCGCGTCCAGCTCGGCGAGCGCGTCCTCCGGGAGCTCCAGCGCGGCGCCGGCGACGTTCTCGCGCAGGTGCGCGATCGACGAGGTGCCGGGAATCAGGAGGATGTTCGGCGAACGCTGCAGCAACCACGCGAGGGCGACCGACATCGGGGTGGCGCCGAGCCGGGCCGCGACCGCGTTCAGCGCGTCCGACTGGAGCGGGCTGAACCCACCGAGCGGGAAGTAGGGCACGTACGCGATGCCCTGCGCCGCCAGGGAATCCACCAGCTCGTCGTCGACGCGATGGGCGATGTTGTAGAAGTTCTGCACGCACGCCACCGGCGCGATCGACTGCGCCTCGGCCACCTGCTCGGCCGTCACGGTGCTCACGCCGAGGTGGCGGATCAGGCCCTGCTGCTGCAGCTCGGCGAGCACGGTGAAGGGCTCGGCGATCGAGCCGGCGCTGGGGGTGTCGAAATCGCCGACGCGCAGGTTCACCACGTCGATCACGTCGAGGCCCAGGCGCTCGAGGTTCTCGTCGACGGCGCGGCGCAGGTCGTCGGGCTCGAGGGCGGGAGGCCAGCCGCCGGTGTCGTCGCGCCGGGCGCCGACCTTGGTGACGATGTGCAGGGACTCCGGGTACGGGTGCAGCGCCTCACGGATGATCTCGTTGGTGACGAACGGGCCGTAGTAGTCGCTGGTGTCGATGTGCGTGATGCCGAGGTCGATCACGTCGTGCAGCACCTCGATCGCGGCCTCGCGGTCGGCGGGCGGTCCGAAGACGTGCGGCCCCGCGAGTTGCATGGCCCCGTAACCGAACCGGGTGACGGTGAGGTCGCCGCCGAGGTCGAAGGTGCCGCCGGGCGGGGTGGGTGCAGTCATGCGCCCATCATTGCACCGCCGTCGCCCGGTGTCAGTGCCCGTGCTTGGCCTCGCGAACCCGCCGCCAGCGCTCCATCATCTCGGGGAGCTCGTCGATCATGAACTCGAAGAAGTCGCGCATCACCGAGAGCCGCTCCGCGGCCGGGCCGCCCGTGGGCAGCTCCTCGATCCCCTCGATCGCGACATCGCGCCACCGCTCCAGGATCGGGTTGCGGGCGGCGAAGGCCTCGTACCAGATGTCGTCGCCGAGGGTGATCAGGCTGTGCCGCGACCCCGGGACGTGCGTGCGGCGGATCATGCTCGTCTGCTCGAGGTACCGCACGGCACCCGACACGGCTCCGGCGGACACCTGCAACCGCTCGGCGATCTGCGAGGGCGTGAGCGCCGCTTCCGGCGACGTCAGCACCGCGGCGAAGACGCGGGATGCCATGCGCTGCATACCCGCATCCACGAACGCGGCTGCCATGTTCTCCACGAAGTCCGGCGCGTCCATGCTGGTCACGATAGCTACAATTCAGACACTTCACAAATTTGTGAACTGAGCGTAGCGTCAGCGACATGACAACTGAAGTCATCCGCGTCGAGGGCCTCACCAAGACCTTCGGCAGCGCACACGCACTCACCGGGCTCGACCTCCACGTGACACCGGGAGAGGTCCACGCCTTCCTCGGCCCCAACGGGGCGGGCAAGTCCACCACCATCCGCGTCCTCCTCGGCCTGCTGAAGAAGACCTCGGGCACCGTCGAACTGCTCGGCGGCGACCCGTGGTCGCAGGCCCCCGAGCTGCACCGCCGCCTCGCCTACGTGCCGGGTGACGTGACCCTGTGGCCCAACCTCTCCGGCGGCGAGATCATCGACCTCATGGGGCGCCTGCGCGGCGGCCTCGACGAGGCGCGCCGGGCCGAGCTGATCGAACGCTTCGCCCTCGACCCCGCGAAGAAGGCCCGCACCTACAGCAAGGGCAACCGGCAGAAGGTCGCGCTGGTCGCCGCCTTCGCCGCCCGCGCCGAGCTCATGATCCTCGACGAGCCCACCTCCGGCCTCGACCCGCTCATGGAGGAGGTCTTCACACAGTGCCTCGCCGAGGCGAAGGCCGCCGGCACGTCCATCCTGCTGTCCAGCCACATCCTGTCCGAGGTGGACCGGGTGGCGGACACCGTCACCATCATCAAGGACGGTGCGTCGGTCGAGACCGGTTCGCTGGCCTCGCTCCGCCACCTGTCGCGCACCCGGGTCGAGGCGACGCTGGCGCGCCCCGTCGACCTGGCGAACACCGCGGGCGTGCACGACCTGCAGGCCGACGGTGACCGTGTCTCGTTCAGCGTGGAGTCCGCCGACCTCGGCCGCCTCCTCGGCGAGCTCGCGGCCGCCGGTCCCACGTCGCTGACCAGCCGCCCGCCGACGCTGGAGGAGCTCTTCCTGCGGCACTACGACACCGCCGGGGCCGTGCGATGACCGGCTTGGGCGCCACCCTGCGGCTGGTGGTGCGGCGCGACCGCATCCAGCTGGTGGTGTGGCTCCTGCTCTACGTGGCGATGGCCGCGTCGGCCTATTCGACGGCGAAGACCACCTACGCCGACCAGTCCGCCCTCGACTCCGCCGCGCGGGCCGCGAGCGAGAACCCTTCGCTCGTCGCGATGTTCGGGCCCGTGTACTCCGCCACCACCGGCGCGGTCGGCATGATCAAGATGGTCGTGATGATGGCGGCCGCGCTCGGGCTGCTCACGGGCCTGCTGGTGATCCGCCACACCCGCGCCGACGAGGAGTCCGGGCGGCGGGAGATGCTGGGCGCCTCCGCGATCGACCGCACCGCTCCCCCGCTCGCGGCACTCATCGAGAGCACCGCGCTGAGCCTGGCGATCGGCGTGCTGAGCGCCCTGACGCTCGTCGGCATGGGCGCGGACACGCAGGGCAGCATCATGTTCGGCGCACTCTGGGCGTTCACCGGCATCGTCTTCGCCGCGTTCGCTCTCCTCTGCGCGCAGCTCACGGAGGGTGCGCGCGCGGCGCGCGGCCTGTTCGCCGTGGGCCTCGGGGGCGCCTACCTGCTCCGGGCCGTCGGCGACGTCTCCGTCATCCGCACCGACGGGACGCTGCCCGCCGAGCCCGGCTGGGAGTCGTGGCTCTCGCCCCTCGGCTGGGCGCAGCAGATCCGCCCGTTCGCCGACGACCGGCCCTGGCCGATCCTGCTGCTGCTCGCGGCGTCGGTGCTGCTCACCGCGGCGGCGCTCCGACTCGCCGCGCAGCGCGACCTGGGCGCGGGCCTCATCCCCGTCGGTCGGGGCCGCGCACGCGGCAGCGCCCTGCTCGGTTCGGTGGAGGCGCTCACGTGGCGGCTGCACCGCGGCCAGCTCATCGGCTGGAGCATCGGCATGCTGGCCGTCGGCCTCGCCTTCGGCGGCATGGGCAGCGCGATCGACTCGCTCGCGGGCAACGCCGGCACGCGCGAGATGCTCGAGCGCCTCGGCGGATCCGGCTCCAGCCTGCTGGACGTCTTCTTCGGTGCCGAGTTCTCCATCATGGGCATGGCGGTCGCGGCGCTGGGCATCTCCATCGTCAACACGGCCTGCTCCGAGGAGACCTCGGGCCGCGCGGAGTACCTCCTGTCGGCGCCGGTGGCGCGGCTGCGCTGGTACGCGTCGCACCTGACCGCTGCGGTGATCGCGACGACGGTGGTCAGTCTCGCGCTCGGCGTGGGCGTCTCGCTCACCGCCGGCCGCGAGCTGATCGTCCCCGCGCTGGCCGCGCTGCCGGCGGTGTGGGTGATCACGGCGATCGCCGCCCTCGCGGGCGCGATCTCGGCGCGGTGGTCGTCCGTGGGCTGGATCGTGCTCGCGCTGTGCGTGACCACGATGATCGCCGACGTGCTCAAGCTCCCCGATTGGGTCGCGAAGGTCTCGCCATTCAAGCACGTCGCGACGCAACCCGGCGCCGCCGTGCTCACCGGGGCCACGATCACGCTGGTCGTGATCGCCGCTGCGGGTCTGATCGCGGCCGCCTTCTCCGAGTCCCGCCGGGACCTGGCCGCGTAGGCCAGCGTCGCTCCCGCTCCCGTTTCCGCCTCTTCATCCCGTTGCACCGGGATGAAGAGTGCGAAACGGGCGCGGGAAGGCGACGGCGAGGCCGATGGCGCATTCTGGATAGCGATCGTGTGAGACTGCATCCGTGACGAACGAGCCGCAACAGGACCTCTCGACGCCGCACGATCCAACGCCGGACGACGTCGCGGCGACGGATTCTGCTCCAGAGGCGGGCACAGGCCCCGGGGACACCGTGCCGCCTGAGTCCTCGCCGGACAACGCCGACCGGATCCCTCCGATCACGGTCGAGTGGGTGGCCCAGCCCGGGGACCTCCGCCGCGCGAGCTTGTCCGTACTGCGACAGCGGCGCTTCTGGGTGCGGTCGCTGGTGATCGGGCTCGTGGTGGGAGTGATCGTCGCAGCGGTCTGCATCGCCACGGGCAGCGGCTGGCCCCTGGGGCTGCTGATCGGCGGGTGCTTCTTCCTCGGCCTGAGTCTCGAAATTCTCCTGATCTGCCTGTTCGCCGCGTGGCGCCAGAACCGAAAGGTCCTGCGGGCCGGCACACGCTGGGCGGCCGGGAGCGATGCGACCCGTATCCGCATCGACAACCGGATCAACACGATCATCATCGCGCGAAGCGACATCGAAGGCTTCCGCCGCGTCGGCAGTCTCTTCGTCCTCCAACTTCCCGAGGGTGAAGTCCTTGCGATCCCGGCCGCGCTTCTGGAGTCGACTCTGACCGATCCGGCCTTCGCCCGTCTCATCGACTGAGACAGTTGACGTTTCACCTGAGAGACCCGGGGCTAACTTGAGAGATCAAAAGCCCTGCAAATGACTACTGACCGCAGCGAGCGAGTCAGCTGCGGTCAGTGCCCTCTCAGGATAACAGGAGAGTTGCGGTGATGCATATATCTCATCGCGATTCTTTTGTCACCGCGTTTTCGCGCTGCGACCGCATCGCTCCAGCAACAGCCGCCCGGCGGGATACGCCGCCAGCGACGCGGGCAGCGCGCCGGGCCTCCCGGACTCGAGCACGGCCACCACGGCGCCCAGCTCCGACGGTCCGCCGGGCTCCACTCCGAGCCGGCGCAGCGTCTGCCGTGCGACGGGTTCCGGCGAGTCGAAGACGGCGACCTCGCGCCCCGTCCGCTCCTGCAGCGCGGCCACGATCGGCTCCCTGACCAGCCCGTAGTGGGTGCAGCCCAACACCACCGACTCGATGTCGGCGGGGGTCGCGGCGGCCGCGGCGTCGATCGCCACCGCGACGCGCTCGGGGTCGCCGGAGTCGATCGCCTCGGCCAGGCCGTAGCAGGGGATGCGGTGCGCGAGGGCCGGGTCGGCGAAGGCGTCGATGAGCGAGGTCTGGTAGTCGCTCACCGTGGCCGCGGCGGTCGCCCAGACGGCGAAGGGCCGCCCCGTCGACCCCGCGGGGCGGATGGCGGGCACCACCCCGACCACGGGGACCGCGGGCTCGAAGCGGGCGCGCGCCGCCTCCAACGCGTACATGGAGCCGGTGTTGCAGGCGACGATGATCGCGTCGACGCCGTACCGGGCAGCGGCGCCGGCCATGGCGACCACGCACTCCGAGATCCGGGCGGGTTCCAGCAGACCGTAGGGCATGTTGTCCGGGTCGCGGGCCAGCACCAGCTCGGTGTCCGGCCGCACGCGGGAGAGGGCGTCGGCGTAGTTGACCATCCCGAAACCGGAGTCGATCACCGCCACGCGCATGACCCGAATTTACCGGGCGAGCCGCAACCGGAAGACGGTGGTCGCGCCCTCGCGCCGGTAGTCGACGTCGCCGCCCAGCAGCCGCGCGTTGTCCCGGGCGATCGCGAGCCCGAGGCCCGCGCCCCCGCCGGCGCCGCGCGAGCGGGCCTCCTGGGCCTTGGCGAACCGGCCGAACACCCGCTCCTCGTCGCCGGGCGGCACCCCCGGCCCGTGATCGCGCACCTCGACCACGCTCCCCTGCGGCCCGGAGGCCACGGTCACCGTCACGGGCGGGGCACCGTGCCGGACGGCGTTGCCGACGAGGTTGGTCACCACCGCGACCACCCGGCGCCGATCGGATTCGACGGTGAGGGGCGCACCGTCGACCTGGACGGAGTGCCAGCCGCGGGCGGAGAGCGCGTCGCGCAGGGCCCCGACCAGCTCGAACGGCGTGCGCCGCACCTCGGCGGCGCCGGCGTCGAGGCGGGTCATCTCCAGCAGGTCGTCGACGAGACCGGCGAGGGTGTCGACCTCGGAGGCGACCAGCTCGGAGGCGCGCCGGAGGTCGGCGTCGGCCGGGAGCGTCGCGGCCTCCTCGCGCAGCACCTCCGCGGCGGGGACCAGCGCGGCGAGCGGGCTGCGCAACTCGTGCGAGACGTCGCCGACGAACCGCCGCGACCGCGCGTCCTGGTGGCGCAGCACGTCGATCGACTGGTTCTGCCGGTCGAGCATGGAGTTGAAGGTGTCGGTGAGATCGCGCAGCTCGGTGACGTTCGTCGCGGGCAGGCGGGCCTCGGTGTCGCCGTCCGTGACCCGCGCGGCGACGGACTGGATCCGGCTGAGCGGCCTGGTCACCGTGCGCGCCACGATCAGCGCGACGAGGATGCCGAGCAGAGCGCTCCCGGCCACGGCGACGACGACCAGCAACGTGAGCCGGCTCAACCGGGGCCCGACGTCCTCGAGCGGCTGCACACCGTAGACCACGACGCTCTCCGCGTTGAAGATCGCCGGCCGAGGAACGCTGTGCGCGACGAGCACCTTCCCGTCCGGCAACCGCTGGAAGCGGTACAGCGACGGCACCCGCTCGAGCTCGCGCCGCATCGCCCCGGGGAAATCCTGCGG
Organism: Tsukamurella tyrosinosolvens; assembly: GCF_900104775.1. Classification (NCBI taxonomy): domain Bacteria; kingdom Bacillati; phylum Actinomycetota; class Actinomycetes; order Mycobacteriales; family Tsukamurellaceae; genus Tsukamurella; species Tsukamurella tyrosinosolvens. Next base: position 114,091 of record NZ_FNSA01000003.1, on the reverse strand, counting down.
GGGTGCGGACCCCTGGCGGACGGTCACCCCGTCGACCTCCACGGTGTAATCGCCCGGGAGGAACTCCCCGATGCTCGATCGGCCTCCCGGCGAGGCCCCGCCGCTGCCCGGCGTCGGCATCCCCTGGCGCTCGAAGGTCTCCATGTCGTGCCGGAACGTGGTGAGCACGGCCTCCTGCGCGTCCTGATACACCCAGTCCCGCACCACCATCGCGACGGCGACGCCGGTGACGCCCGCGGTCAAGCAGGTCACGATCACGATGATCGCGAGGATCCGGGTGCGCAGGCCCGCGATCACGGCGTGGGCCGGAACCGGTAGCCGAAGCCGCGCACCGTCTCGATGTGGCTGTTGCCGTCGGGCGGGTCGATCTTGGGCCGCAGCCGCAGGATCGCGTTGTCCACCAGCCGGGAGTCGCCGAGGAAGTCCTGGTTCCAGGCCATCGCGAGCAGCTGCTCGCGGCTGAGCACCTGGCCGGGGTGGTCGGCGAAGGCGTACATCAGCCGCTTCTCGGTGGGCGTGAGCGGCAGGGGCGCACCGTCGCGCAGGACCTCCGCACCGGCCCGGTCGACGGTCAGCGGACCGTCGTTCGACGGTGCCGCCACCTCGGCCGACGGTGCCGGGGCGAGGTCGGCGGGCGCGGAACGGCGGAGCGCGGCCTTGATCCGGGCGTCGAGCACGCGGGGGCTGACGGGCTTGACGACGTAGTCGTCGGCGCCGGCCTCGAGCCCGGCGACGGTGTCGATGTCGTCCGAGCGGGCCGTGAGCATGAGGATCGGGACCGTGCTGGAGCGGCGGATGCGGCGGCACACGGCGAAGCCGTCCTCGCCGGGCAGGCCGACGTCGAGGATCACCGCGTCGGCGGCGGTCACGCGCTCCTCGAGGTCGTCCGTGGCGGCGGCCAGGTGCTCGACGGTGTGGTCGAGCCGGCCGAGCGAGAGCGTCAACGCGTCGACGATCGCCGGGTCATCCTCGATGAGCAGCAGTCTGACCACCCGTGAGGCTCCCTTCCACGTCGGACGTCCAGGCCCAGGCGGCCTGACCGACCCGGACCACCGCGGCGGCGCCGACGGCCACCAACCATGCTCCCAGGACATCGCCGGGGCGGTGCCACTGTTGGGCGACGACGAGGACGGAGACCACACTCCCGGCGGCGACGGCGAGGACGAGTGCCGCGGTCCGGTAGCGGCGCGCGGCGGAGCCGACCAGGATCACCGCGAGCGCGGCGACCACGGCGACGGTGTTCGACGGGAAGGAGTTGAGCTCGGGGCCGATGCCGAAGGAGGGCCGATCGAGCAGGGCCTTGAGCAGGTAGGCGCCCGCGACCGTCGAGGCGAGGACGAGCGCCGCCGAGACGGCGACCGTCTTGGACCGGCGGCTCGCGACGACCGCGGCGACGACGAGGCCGCCGACCGCGAGCATCGGGAGCTGATACCGGCCGAGCGCGCCCTCGACGGGGTTCTCCACCCCGAAGGCGGCGGAGATCATCCGCATGAGCTCGTGGTCGACGAGCTGGCCGGTCGAGTTTCCGACCGCCGCGAGGTAGAGCCCGCCGAGCGCCAGCGCGGCGACGACGGCCGTCGTCGCGGCGGTCCAGGGGCGTGTTGTTGCGAACATGACGCCGAGCATTGTCCCCCATCGTCGCCCGCCCGCCTCCGTTTCGCCCCACGAATGTCACAGCCGTGTCGCAGTCCGCGGGGGGTAGGCACACCCTCGCGACAACCCTTCCCTTACGGGAGGGTAGAGTTCGTCGCATTCGCGCGACACCTCCGCGCACATCCCTCACCTCGCACGCGCCGCGGCGCGGCGCGGCGAACCGACACGAAGGATCGACCGATGGCAGTGGACGCGCGCCTCCCCCGGGCCGTACGGGACAGCGACGTCGTCGCCGCACTACGGAGCCCGAGGCGCCTCAAGACCGAGTCACTCGCAGGGCTCGTGGTCGCGCTGGCGCTGATCCCCGAGGCGATCTCGTTCTCGATCATCGCCGGCGTCGATCCCCGGGTGGGGCTGTTCGCGTCGTTCACCATGGCCGTGACGATCGCGATCGTGGGTGGCAGGCCCGCGATGATCTCCGCCGCCACGGGTGCGGTCGCCCTCGTGGTGGCCCCGATCGCGCGGGAGCATGGACTGGACTACCTGCTCGCGACCGTGATCCTCGCCGGCGTCCTGCAGATCGTGCTCAGCGCCCTCGGTGTGGCGAAGCTGATGCGGTTCATCCCGCGGTCGGTCATGGTCGGGTTCGTCAACGCCCTCGCGATCCTCATCTTCCTCGCCCAGGTACCGCACATGACCGGCGTGCCGTGGCTCGTCTACCCGATGATCGCGGCGGGGCTGCTCATCATCATCGGCCTACCGAGACTGACCACCGCCGTGCCCGCTCCGCTGGTGGCGATCGTCCTGCTGACGGCGGTCACCATGACCGCCGGCCTCACGGTGCCGAACGTCGGCGACGAGGGCGATTTGCCGAGCACCCTTCCCCAGTGGCTCATCCCCGACGTCCCGTACGACCTGGACACGCTGCGCCTGATCGCGCCCTACGCCCTCGCGATGGCCCTCGTCGGCCTACTCGAATCGCTCATGACCGCCACCCTCGTCGACGACATCACCGACACCCGCTCCGACAAGACCCGTGAAGGCTGGGGCCAGGGCGTGGCGAACGTGGTGACCGGCTTCTTCGGCGGCATGGGCGGCTGCGCGATGATCGGGCAGACGATGATCAACGTCAAGAGCTCCGGCGCGCGGACGCGGATCTCGACCTTCCTCGCCGGCCTGTTCCTCCTGGTCCTCGTCGTGGGGCTCGGAGACCTCGTGGCCCGGATCCCGATGGCGGCACTGGTCGCCGTGATGGTGATGGTCGCGGTCGGCACCTTCGATTGGCACAGCATCGCCCCCGCGACCCTGCGCCGCATGCCGCGCAGCGAGACCGCCGTCATGCTCGTCACCGTCGCGATCACCGTCGCCACCCACAACCTCGCCTTCGGCGTCGTCGGCGGCGTCATCGTCGCGACGCTGCTCCTCGTCCGGCGCGTCGCACATTTCACCGAGGTCGTTCCCACTGAGTCGGCCGCCCCGGGCACGCGCACCTACCGCGTGCAGGGCGAGCTCTTCTTCGCCTCCAGCAACGATCTGGTGCACCAGTTCGACTACGCGAACGACCCGGACCACGTGATCATCGACCTGTCCGCGACGCACGTCTGGGACGCCTCCACCGTCGCGGCGCTCGACGCGATCGAGACCAGGTACCGCGGCAAGGGCAAGGAGGTGGAGTTCGTCGGGCTGGACGCGGCCTCCGCCGAGCGGCACGGGCGGCTCAGCGGTCACCTCGGCGGCGAGCATTAGGCTCACGCCATGGCAGAGACACCGGGATCGGGCCGCCTCCTGCAGATCGGACAGGTCGCGGAGGCCACCGGGTTGTCGCTCAAGACGATCCGGCACTACGACGAGGTCGGCCTGGTCACGCCGTCCGAGCGCAGCCCCGGGGGCTTCCGCCTCTACACCACCGCCGACGTCGACCGCCTGCTGGTGATCCGCCGCATGAAACCCCTGGGCTTCACCCTCGAGCAGATGCGGGACCTGCTCGCGGCGTTGGACACTCTCGCCGCCCCGTCCGCAGCGGCCGAGGTCCGCGCCGACGCGGAGGCCTTCGTCGACCAGTGCTCCGAGGCCGCGCAGCAGCGCTGCGCGGAGCTGCGGGCACAACTGGCGATCGCCGAGGAGTTCGCGACCACCCTCGCCGGCCTGGCCCGGCAGCGCTGACGACCGCAGGCGACGGAACGCGCGTTGGGCGGGGCGAACGCGCGGCGCCGCGGGGGTGAGGTCCGCAGCGCCGCGCCGGCGCGTCGCTAGGCGTGGGTGAGAGTGTCCGCCTCCGCGACCGCCGAGTCCGTCACGTGCAGCACCCGGCCGGACGCGATGTCGAAGAACAGGCCGATCACCTCGACCCGCCCCGCGGCGACCGCGTCCCGGACCAGCGGGTGCTCGGCCACCGCCGCCACCTGGACGGCGACGTTGACCAGGGAGAGCTGGTCGGCGGTCCCGAATCCCAGGTCCGCCGCCGCGGCGCGGACCGGGTGCCCGGCGCGGAAGGCCGCGGTCGACGGTGCCGCGTGCTCGATCCAGCGCTCGATCGTCGGGGGCACGGCGGGCGAGGTGAGCGCGACACCCATCGCCCCGCACGCCGAGTGCCCGCAGACGATGATCTGCCGCACCGCAAGCTCGTCGACGGCGAACGACAGGGACGCCTCCAGCGACGGGTCCGCGCCCGCGGGCGGGACCAGGTTGCCCACGTTGCGGACGGTGAACAGGTCGCCGGGGCCGCTGCCGGTGATGACGTTCGGCACCACCCGCGAATCGGCGCAGGTGAGGAACAGCGCCTCCGGCTTCTGGCCGCCGCTGAGCTGGTCGAAATCGTCGCTGAGCAGGGCGGCGTGCCGGCGGTGGTAGCGGGCGATCCCGTCCGCGAGGCCGCCGCGGGCGTGCGCGCGCCAGGGCAGCAGGCCGCGCTCGGCCGGGCGTTCCGTGGTCCGACGGGGCGTGACGGTCGCGGCCGCATCGAGGGCCGCGCCGCCCAGGTCGTCGACGGTGACGGTGCCGCCCGCGGCCCGGTAGCGCCGCGCCCACTCCTGGATCTCCTCCGCCGCGGCGTGGTCGAGGAAGTCGACGGTCAGCTCGATCGCGACGTCCTGCCCGGGCGGGACGGTGGCGAGCACCCGCGTCAGTCGCGGCAGGGAGAAGAAGGACAGCGTCCCGTCGACGGTGACGTGCCAGCGGCCGGCACCGTCGACCACGGCCTCGATGTGGGCCCGCGCGACGCGCCACAGGACGAGGACCAGCGCGACGACCAGCCCGGCGAGCACGCCCTCGAGCAGGTTGAGGAACAGGACACCGCCGATGGTCACGGCGTAGACGAGCAGGTCGCCGGTGCGGCGGGCGGTGCGGATGTGGGAGATCTTCACCAGCTGGACGCCGATCACGATGAGCAGGCCGGCCAGCGCCGAGGTGGGGATCTTCTCGACGAGGCCCGAGAGCGCGACGGAGAAGAGGAGCAGCCACACGCCGTGCAGGACCGCGGACCAGCGGGTGCGCGCCCCGGCGGCGACGTTGGTGGCGCTCCGCACGATGACGCCGGTCACGGGCAGGCCCCCGAGCAGGCCGGAGACGGTGTTGGCGGCGCCCTGGCCGACGAGCTCGCGGTCCAGGTTCGTCTTGGCGCCGTCGTGCATGCGGTCGGTGGCGACCGCGGAGAGCAGGGACTCGACGCTGGCGATGAGCGCGACGGTGAGCACGCCGAGGGCGACGGCGCCCCAGTTGCCGGTGGGCATCTCCGGCAGGCCGATCGCGTCGATGATGGAGCCGTTCAGGCGGATCCGCTCGACGTTCATCGGGACCACGAGGGAGAGCACCGTCGCGGCGGTCACGGCGACGAGGGCGCCGGGGACGCGGCGCCACGCCGCGGGCAGCTTCGGCCAGAGCACCATCACCGCGATCACGACGAGGCCGACGGCGAGGTCGGGCCAGTGCAGGGCGCCGATCCTCGAGGGCAGCTCCGTGAGGTTCTGCAGCACCGAGCTGCGCGAGGATCCGCCGAGCAGGACGTGGGCCTGCTGGATCACGATCGTCACGCCGATGCCGGCGAGCATGGCGTGCACCACGACCGGCGAGATGGCCAGCGCCGCACGGGCGATCCGGCTCAGGCCCAGTCCGATCTGCACCAGGCCCGCGGCGACGGTGATCGCGGTGGTCACCTTCCAGCCGAAGGTCGCGATGAGTTCGGCGACCACCACCGTCAGGCCCGCCGCCGGGCCGCTGACGAGCAGCGGCGATCCGCCCATCAGGCCGCCGACGATGCCACCGATGACGCCCGCGATGAGGCCCGCCATGAGCGGCGCGCCCGACGCCAGCGCGATACCGAGGGACAGTGGCAGCGCCACGAGGAAGACGACGATCGACGACGGCCCGTCGAAACGCGCTATGTCTCTGAGTTTCTCCTGCATGGGCACCACTGTGGCGGCGCGGTGTGGTCGCTCCGTCGCGATACCGTGAAGGTTCCGTGAAGACGGCGATCAGGGCGCAGGCAGTGTGAACGCGAAGACGGCACCACGGTCGGGGCCGGCGGACTCCACCCACAGGTGACCGTCGTGGGCGGTCACGATGGCGCGGCTGATGGTGAGGCCCACGCCGCTGCCGCCGTGGTCACGATCCCGGGCGATGTCGGTGCGGTAGAAGCGCTCGAAGATCCAAGGCAGGTGCTCGGCGGCGATGCCGTCGCCGTGATCGACGACCGCGATCCGGATCCGGCGGTGCGGATGGCCGTCGGCCTCGAGTTCGACGTACCCACCGGGATCGCTGTGCCTCAACGCGTTCGACAGGAGGTTCGCCAGCACCTGGTCGAGGCGCTGACGGTCCGCACGGATCGCGCGGCGCGCCCCCGCGCCGATCCGCAGTTGCAGCCGAACCCCCTTGTCGGCGTACGCCCGCGCCGCCGCGGCGGCGGCGGCTTCGAGGGCTTCCGCCACGTCGACCGCGCTGGGCCGCAGGTTCAGCGCGCCCTCCTCCGCGTGCGACACGGACAGCACGTCGTCCGTGAGCCGCGCCAGGCGCGTGGTCTGCGTGCGCAACATGGTGAGGGTGGCGGCGTCCGGCTCGACGACCCCGTCGGCGATGCCCTCCAGGTAGCCGTCGAGAACACTGACCGGCGTGCGGATCTCGTGCGCGAGGTCGGCGAGCAGCCTCCGCCTCGACTCGTCCGTGGACTCGAGCTGCACCGCCATCTCGTTGAACGCCGACACCAGCCCGTCCGCCTCCGGCCCCAGCGCGACGGGGGCGACGCGCACCCCGGACCGACCGTCGGCGACCTGCCGCGCGGCGCCCTCCAGCTTCGCCATGGTGCGACCCAGGCGACGCGCGATGAAGACGCTCGCCACGACGGAGAAGGCCACCGCGGAGCCGAATCCGAAGACCACGGCGACCACGTTCACCGACACGGCGCCGGTGCGCCCCAGGATCAGCGGCCACACCACGAAGTCGACGACGGCGGTCATGGCGAGCGTTCCCAGCGAGACGGCCATGAGCATGCCGCCCATCCGTCCGCCCATCCCGAGGTCGCGCATCCGCCTCATCCGGGTCCCATCCGATAGCCCACGCCGCGCACCGTGCGCACGAAGCGCGGGTCGCCGGCGTCGTCGCCCAGCTTGCGGCGGACGCGCCCGACGTGCACGTCGACGAGCCGCTCGTCGCCGACCCAGCCCGCGCCCCAGATGGATTCGATGAGCTGCGCGCGCGAGAAGGCGACGTTGGGGCTGCGCGCGAGGGTCGCGAGCACATCGAACTCGGTGGCGGTGAGCTCGACGACCCGCTCCCCCACGCGGACCTCGCGCGCCAGCGGATCGACCGTGAGCTCACCGAACCGGCGGGCGGCAGCGGCACCGTCGGGCGAGGAGCGCGGGCGGCGCAGCATGGCCCGCACTCGCGCCACCACCTCGCGCGGACTGAAGGGCTTGACGAGGTAGTCGTCGGCGCCGACGGACAGGCCGACGATCTTGTCCAGCTCGTCGCCGCGGGCGGTGAGCATGATGACGTAGGCGTCGCTGAACGAGCGGACGGCGCGACAGACCTCGAGCCCGTCGATGCGGGGCAGGCCGATGTCCAGCAGGATCACTGCCGGGTCGAGCTCGCGGGCGAGCGCCAGGCCGCGCTCGCCGTCGGCGGCGGTGGTCACGTCGAAGCCGTCGCGGGTGAGGTACTCCTGCGTCAGCCGGGCGAGGGCGGGCTCGTCCTCGATCACGAGGACCGTGTGGGTGTTCATTCTTTATATAGTAATATGCGCATGTGCTGATTCCAGATCCGCCGGTCCCGACACCGTCGATCCTGGGCATGCTCGCCTGGGCCCCGCCAGCGCTCCCCGTGCTGCCGGTGGCGGCGGCGATCGCGGCGGGGCTGTACCTCCTGGGGGTGCGGACGGTGCGCCGGAAGGGCCGGCGGTGGCCGGCCGCGCGCGTCGTGAGCTTCCTGCTCGGCTGCGTCGTGCTCGCGGGCGTCACCGGGCTGCGCATCGAGGCCTACTCGTGGCACCTGTTCAGCGCGTTCATGTTCCAGCAGCTCACGCTGTCGATCCTGGTGCCGCCCCTGCTCGTCGGCGGGGCGCCCGGCGTGCTGCTGCTGCGCGCGACGCCGCACCGCGGGCTCGGCAAGGTCGTGCTCGGTGCGGCGCTCGGGCTGCTGCGCAGCCCCGCCCCGCGGATCCTGCTGCACTCGGGCTTCACCATCCCGCTGTTCCTGATGAGCTACTACGGCGTGTACCTCGGCGGCGTGGTCGACGCGATCGGCGGAACGTGGCTCGGGCACACCGCGCTGCAGGTCTTCTTCCTGGGCGCAGGCCTGCTGTTCATCATCCCGATCCTCTCGATCGGGCCGCTGCCCGGCCGCGACTCCTGGCTGATGCGCTTCTTCGACATCTTCATCGAGATGCCGCTGCACGTCTTCATCGGCGTGATCCTCATGATGGCGACCACGCCGATGGTCGCGCTGTTCGCGACGCCGCCGGCGGCCTGGGGCATCGACCCGCTGCGCGACCAGTCCATCGCCGGGGCGCTGGCCTGGTCCTACGGCGAGCCCATCGCGATGATCACCACGTGCCTGTTCGCGCTGCGCTGGCGCCGGTCCGAGCGGCGCGACGCCGAGCGAGCGGGGGCGGACCGTCGGGAGGAGGACGAACGCGAGGCGTACAACGCGTACCTCGACGACCTGCGGCGCCGGTAACCTGGGGCCCATGCGCCGCGCCCGCCTCATCCTGCTCGCGGGCTGCGTCCTCTACTCCACGTGGATGATCGCACCGCTCCTCGGCTCTCGACTGAGCCCGCTGTACTCCTACGTCAGCGAGACCGGATCCGTCGGGCAGCCGAACGCCCAGTTCTTCCGCGCGACGGACCTGCTCGCCGGCACCGCCTTCGTCGTCGCGGCGGCGCTCGCCCACCGCGCGGCGCGGCCGATGCCGAAGCTCGCCCTGGTCGCGCTCGTGGGTGTATTCGTCCTGGGCGCCGCGACCATGTGCGACGCCCTCATGCCGCTCTCCTGCACCCCCACCGCCGACGCCGCCTGCGCCGCGCGCGAGGCCGCCGGCCAGGTGCCGATCACGCACGTCGGACACGCGGTCTCGTCGGGCATCGCGGGCTTCGGCGGGGTGGTCGCCGTGCTCGGATGGGGGCTGTGGCGCCGCTCGGGCGGGACCGGCGCCCGCGTGTTCGACGGTGCGCGACTCCCCCTCGGCATGGGGGTGGCATACCTCCTGGCGACGGCGTGGACGCTGGCCGCGATGCTGGAACCCGCGCTCTACCTGGGCCTGGCCCAACGCTCGCAGGTGCTCACGCTCACGCTGTGGCTGGTGCTGCTGGCGACGTCCCCGCAGGCTCGGAGACCGCGCGGTCCGCGCCCTCGCGCTCGGCGGCCTCGCGCTCAGCGGCCCGGAGGACCGCTTCGAGGAGGCCCGGATACGCCGCGCTCACCTCGTCGATCAGCAGCAGCTGCCGGGCCGTCGCGCCCAGATCGTCGCGACGCGTGAGCCCCGCCTCGCGCAGCACCTTGAAGTGGTGGCTGGCGGTCGCCTTCGTGACACCGTCGTAGAGCTCCGCGCACACGAGCGCGCGCCGCTCGCGATGCAGGCGCCGCACCATCTCCAGTCGCACCGGATCGGCCAGCGCGCTGAGCACGGTGTGCAGCGGGACGGCGGCTGTCGCGTCGGTCATCATTCTCGTTCCCTGAGATAACGGTTTGATCTTCGTCGAACCGGGTGTACTGTTGCGAACGGTTCGACAATCGTCGAACCACCACCGTACACCCGGAGGCACGGATGAGCCTGGCGCAGCAGGTCGCGGCACCGTCGACCCACGTCCACCCGCAGCGCTGGTCCTTCGCCCTCCTGCTCACGCTGCTCGCGCTGGCCCTCGGCGTCTCCGGGCTGCCGTCGCCGCTGTACCCGCTCTACCAGCAGGAATGGCACCTGTCGGCGCTATCGACCACGATCGTCTTCGCGGTCTACGCGATCGGGGCGCTGGGCGCGGCGCTGACCGTCGGGCCGATCTCGGACGCCATCGGCCGCAAGCCCGTGCTGCTGGCGGCGGTCGGCACGATCCTCGTCGGGCTGCTGTTGTTCCTCTTCGCCGGCGCCGAATGGCAGCTGATCCTGGCGCGTTTCCTCCACGGCGCGGCCATCGGGTCGATCACCGTGGTCGCCGGCGCGGCCCTCCTCGATGTCCGGCCCACCGACGGTGCGCGCAACGGCATGCTGTCCGGCGTCGCCCTCAACGTGGGCATCGCCGCGACCGCCCTCGGCGCCGCGGCCGTGGCCCAGTACGCGCCGCACCCGCTGCGCACGCCGTTCGTGACGATGGGCGTCGTGGTGCTCGCGATCCTGCTCGGCGTGATCGCGCTGATCGAGCCGCACGTCGGGCGCACCGGCGAGCGCGTCCGGCTCAGCCGCCCCGGCGTGCCCGGCGAGATCACCGCCGACTTCTGGTTCTCGGGCATCGGCATCATCACCGCGTGGTCGGTGCTCGGCGTCTTCCTCAGCCTCTACCCCGCGCTGGTGCAGCACGTGACCGGGCACGGCTCGGTGATCTTCACCGGCGGCCTCGTCGCCGTGATGGCGATCGCCTCCGCGATCTCGCAGTTCATCGGCGGGCGGTACCCGGCTAAGCCGACCGCCATCGTCGGCGACATCGGCCTCGCCGCCTCGCTCGCGCTCGCCGTGGTCGCCGTCCGCTACGGCCAGACGTGGCTCATCGTGGTCGACACGATCCTGCTCGGCGCCACCTTCGGCCTGGCCTTCGGCGGATCGCTGCGGCACCTCGGCTCCGTAGCGCCCGCGCATGCCCGCGGCCAGGTGATGAGCGCCTACTACCTACTCGGCTACCTCGCGATGGGCGTACCGACAGTGATCGCCGGCTACCTCGCAACCCAGTACAGCACCGCGACGATCTTCCCCTGGTTCGCCGCCGCCGTCGCCCTGGCCTGCCTCGGCGCCGCCGCGATCGGTCTCCGCGGTCGACGGTCCGCCGTCGTCGCGTAGGGCGGGGCGCACCGCGCCCGCGTCGCCTGCACGTCGACGGGCGGCCGGTGAGGTCGGGCCCTACAGCGCGGCAGTGTCAGCGATCTCGCCGCTCTCGGATTCTGTCCGTTTCGGACACCGCGGCAATACCGGCGGCTCCGGACAGGGAGGGCGCGCTGTGGGGGCTCGATCCCACACCGGAATCCATCGGCTTGGATTGGGGGACGCGGCTTCTCGAAGGAGACGCGTGAACCACCACGGCTCACCGTCGGGGATTCGGCGTCGCGCGGGGGACGTCCGCTCCCCCACCGAACGCCGCGGCTTCCCATGGGGGACCCGACGCCGCGCGGGGGACGGCTGAACCCCCACGAGACGAGCGGCCTCTCGTGGGGGAGCGAACGTCCGGCGCTCCTCTCGGCGCGGCGCGGGGGACGACATGCGGGCACGACTCGTCGATACGGTGCTTTCAGCGCGCGAGCATCGATGCCGACGCTCCTTTGACCGCGCCACGCGGACAGCGACGGAGCACTGCGCCGACCATGCGGAACGCGCGGAACGCCGCCCGTCCTTCCACCCGAGAGCTCTGCGCGCGGGGCGCACGCCTGTCCGAAACGGACAGAATCCGAGAGTCGCCCGCGCGCGGGACCAGCCCGCGACCACGCGCGCTACACGCCGCCGCGAGCTCCGCGGGCCGCGCGGATCAGCCCCCGGGGGTACCCGAGGCGGGAGCGTCCGACGACGGCACCGTCGACGGGGACGGCGCGGCGGACGTGGTCTCGGGCTCGTCGCCCTGTTCGCCCGGCGGAAGCGCACTGCCGGCGACCCAGGTGGCCCACGGCACGGACCAGTCACCGTTCTGCCACTGCTCGAGCGCGGGGCCGCCGGTGTTGCGGACCTCCACCACGTCGCCCGGCTGCGACAGCCCGAAGAACCACTGCGCGTTCGCGGGGCTCAGGTTGAGGCAGCCGTGCGACTCGTTGCGGACGCCCTGCGCGCCGATGTTGTCGAGGGCGTGCAGATAGATGCCGTCGTTGCTGATGCGGGTGGCCCAGCCGATGGTCTGCTTGTAGCCGAGCCGCGAGTTGATCGGCAGCCCGTACGTGGAGGAGTCCATGATCACGGGGTTCGCCTTGTCGAGCACCGTGTAGACGCCGCGCTGGGTCCAGAAGTGGAACGTCTGCCCGTTGATGACCTCGTTGCCGCCCTGCCCCATCGACGTGGGCATCGACCGCACCATCTGGCCGTTGACGAAGACCTGCACCTGCTTGGTGTTGTCATCGGCGATGGAGACGTGCGACTCGCCGATCGAGAACGCGATCGCGATGTCCTTCTCGCCCCACAGCCCCGGGCTGACCTGCTTGCCGAAGGCCTTGACCTCGATCGCCACCTTCGTGCCCGACGGGTAGTAGTCCTTGGGCCGCCACGCCACTGTCTTGTCGGTGGTCCACATCCACGCGCCCTCCACGGGCGGGGTGGTGGTGACCTTGAGCAGCTTCTGGGCCATGGCCCGGTCCTTGATCGCCTCGTCGAAGTGGACGACCGCGACCTGCCCGACGCCGTAGACGGCACCGTCGTTGAGCGACATGCCGCCCGTGTTCTCGAAGTACGGCAGCGTCTTGTTCGTCTCGTCGACGGCGACCGTGGAGAACGTGGTGCGCTTCTCGCGCTGCTGGCCGAGCGTCTCGTACTTCGCGACCAGCGTGTACTGCCCGTTGTACTCGAGCGGCTTCGACGACTTCCAGGTCAGCATGTCCGTCGACAGCGCGCCCTCGACAGCGACGCCCTTCGCGTCGGTCAGCGTGACCGAGCCGAGGACGGCCTTGGCGATGGACACCGTGACCGGGGTGATCGGGCTGATCGCCTGGGCACCGTCGGCCGGGGTGACGGTGACCTCCGCCGGATCGGGCGGGGGCGTGGACGGCCCCGCGCTCGTGCCGCCACCGGTCAGGTCGCCGATCGTGCAGCCGGCGGCGACCAGGGGCACCGCCGCAGCGGCTCCGACCAGGACCGCACGCCGACCGACGCGCTCGTTGAACATGCTCACTCGTCGTTCCCCTCACTGATTACATGCGAGTCTAACGATGCGAGCCGACATCGCCCTCCGGGTAGCGCTCCCGGTGCATCGCCTCGGCCAGCGGGCGACGCTCGCGCCACCCGAATCGCTCCAGGTCGGGGACGGTCTGCAGCGCGGTCACGGGGCCGACACACAGCCACGCGACGACGTGGACGTGCTCGGGCACGCCGACCAATGCACGCAGGAAGGGCTCCCGGTAGAAGGACACCCAGCCCACGCCGATGCCCTCCGCGGTGGCCGCGAGCCACAGGTTCTGGATGGCCAGGGCCACCGAGAGCCGACCGGTCTCGTCGATGGTGTGCCGGCCGAGGATGTGCGTCCCACCGCGGGTGGGGTCGTAGGTGACCACGACGCCGGTGCGGGACGACTCGATCCCCTCGATGACGATCGGGTTGAAGGTGTCCTTGCGGTCCTCCGGCAGGGACCGGGCGAAGTCCTCGCGGCACTCGCCGACGTGCCCGGCGAACCGGGCGAGCGTCTCGGGGTCCTGCACGACGACGAAGTCCCACGGCTGCGTGTTCCCGACGCTCGGCGCGCTGTGCGCGGCGCCGAGGATCCGCACGAGTCGCTCCTCGTCGATCAACTCCCCGGCGAACTCGTTGCGTACGTCGCGCCGGCGCAGGATCGCCTCGAAGACGTCCATCAGGCCCCGTCGGCGCGGGAGGGGACGGCACCGTCGGCGAGCGCGGCCAGGGCCCCGAGGCTCTCGCCGGTGAGGCGCTGCGTGGTCCACTCCTCCATCGGCACGGCGCCGATGGAGCGGTAGAAGCCGATCGCCGGCGCGTTCCAGTCGAGGACGGTCCACTCGAGACGGGCGTAGCCGTTGTCGCGGCACTCCTGCGCGAGCGCGGCGAGCAGCTGCTTGCCGTGGCCGCCGCCGCGGACGCCGGGCCGGACGTAGAGGTCCTCCAGCCAGATGCCGTGCGTGCCGGTCCAGGTGGAGAAGGTGCGGAAGTAGACGGCCATCCCGACGACCGTTTCGGCACCGTCGGGCCCCGGCTCGGCCGCGATGAGCGCGAAGACCGCGGGCGCGGGCCCGAACAGCGCGGCGTGCAGCTGCTCGGCCGTCGCGACGGCGGCGTCGGGCTCCTTCTCGTAGGCGGCGAGCTCGGCGATCATCGTCAGGATCTCGGGCACGTCGGCCGGTGTCGCGGGACGGATCACGCGTCGCCCCGGGCAGCCGCGGCCTGCGCCGCGATCGCGGGCATGAGGCACTCGCGGACCACGCGGCCCGCGGTGTAGGGATCGTCGAAGCTGATCAGGCCGTCGGGCGCGAGCAGCACCGAGTGCCCGACGCGCGCGAAGATCTCGGCGATCGGCTTGGGGTCGAACTCCGGGAGGTCGCCGCTGGACTGGAAGCCCGCGATGATGTTCGCGGCGAACTCACGGCCGATCTCGATGACCATGCCGCCGCCCTGCGCGATCATCGGCAGGCCCACGACGACGTTGCCGTCGCCGATGCCGCGGATCAGGGGCCGGCGGTGCGCCTCGCGCAGGAACGCCACGAACCCCTCGGTGAGCGCCTCCTCGACGGAGCCCAGGCCCTGGACCTGCTGTTCCACCGTCTTGAGCAGCTGCTCGGCCTCGTACCGGATGGCCTGCTGGACCAGGTTGTCCTTGCGGTTGAACCGGCGGTAGACGGTGGCCACGCCGATGCCCGCGAGATTCGCGACGTTCTCCATCGTGGTCCGCGAAATGCCGACGCTGCCGATGCTCGACACCGCTGCAGACAGGATGCTCTGCGCGGTCTGATCGTTTCTGCCGGGACTCACAACGTCCGATTCTAGGCGCAGTGGGACAATGGAGGCATGAACGACGGTCCGAGCAAGCCCAATCCCGTGCAGTACGTCCTGTACTCCTACGGCCGGAGCGTGCTGCCGCCGTCGATGCACGAATGGGTCGCCAACGACCTCGCCGGTCCCCGCGCGGCGCTGCGCACCGTCGTGCGGTTCGCGATCCCGTGTCTGCTGATCCTGGTCCCGTTCTGGTTCATCGACACGTCGGTGCTCAACCGCGCGACGATGACGCTGCCGATCTTCATCCCGTTCGTCTACTTCTCCATCGCGCTGAACAAGATCTACCGGCGCGGGCGGCTGCGGCACCACGGGCTGGATCCCGAGCTGGTCGACGTGATCGCCCGGGAGAAGGAGGCGGACCTGCACGCCGCCTACATCGCCAAGCACGGCCCGCGCGACCACTGAGGCCGCCGCCCGCGCTGATATGTGACGAACGTCCTACTATCAGTGACATGGCGCTCACCGAACTCGTCCAGAAGCTGGCACTGAAGATCCCGACGCCGCTCGTCGCGGGCGGCGCGAAGCTGCTCTTCGGGCTGCCCGTGTCCGTCAAGCAGCGGCTCGGCACCCCGCAGACCGTCGACGGCAACGAGCTGGACCTCGACTCGCAACTCACGCTGCTCATGCTCAAGGCGCAGGGCGTCAACGGGCTCGCCGGCGTCCGCGACGTCGCGCACTCGCGCGCGTCGATGCGGATGCTCAGCGCGGTCGTCGGCGCGGGCACGGCACCGTCGGTCGGCACGCGCGGTCTCATGGTCGACGGTGCCTCCGGTCCCCTCCCGGCGCGGCTCTACACGCCGGCCGGGCTCGAGGCCGGCTCGCCGCTGGTGGTGTTCTTCCACGGCGGCGGCTTCGTGCTGGGCGACCTCGACAGCCACGACGCACCCTGCCGGTACATCGCCGACCGGGCGCGGGTGCGGGTGCTGTCCGTCGACTACCGGCTCGCGCCGGAGACGATCTTCCCCGCGGCCGCCGACGACGCCGTCGCCGCGACCGCCTGGGCCATCGAGCACGCCGACCAGCTGGGCGCCGATCCCGCGCGGGTCGCCGTCTCGGGCGACAGCGCGGGCGGTAACCTCGCCGGCGTCGTCGCGCGCGAGCTGGCGCTGGCCGGCGGCGCGCAGCCGGCGTTCTCGCTGCTCTTCTACCCCGTGACCGGCGCGGATCCGGAGAACCGCAGCCGCGACACCTTCGCCAGCGGCTACTTCCTCACCAAGGCCGACATCGAGTACTTCCGGCAGCTGTACACGCCGGAGCCGGGCCAGGACACCGATCCGAAGTTCGACCTCCGGCACGCCGATCGCCTCGCCGGCATCGGGCGCACGCACGTCGTGGTGGCCGGGTTCGACCCGCTGCGCGACGAGGGTGCGGCGTACGCGCAGCGGCTGCGCGACGCCGGCGTGGACGCCACGACCCAGCTCGCCCCCGGCGCGCTGCACGGCTTCCTCAACATGGTCGGCGTGAGCGCCGATGCGCGGGTCGACGTCGACGCCGCGCTCGACGTCCTGACGGAGGTTCTCGTCCGCAGTTAGCGACAACAACTGTTGGCAGTTGCAGCTGCACGCGAACACGCATGTCACGAAAGGTGGCACCTGTACGCGTATACCCCGTATCGTGGGTTCTGCGGCCGCCATATGACGTCTCCCCCCACGTCGGTGGCTGCGTGATTGAGCCTTGATACCGGCTCCCCCTCCTCCCCCCATTCCGGGAGCCGGTATCAAGGCCTTTCGCGTTTTCGGCCCAGGTGGCCCGGGGTGGATACTGGAGACGTGACGGATCTCGACCAGGCCCCCGCTCCGGCCTCCGCCCCGCCGGAGCAGGCACAACGCACCTTCCTCGATGTCGGCGGCATGACCTGCGCCGCGTGCGTCGGGCGGGTCGAGCGCAAGCTCAACAAGCTCGACGGGGTGCGCGCCGTGGTCAACCTGGCCACGCGGACGGCCACCGTCGAACATGCACCCGGCGTGTCCCTGGAGGACCTGACCGGCACCGTCGAGGCCGCCGGGTACACCGCAGCGCCCAAGTCCCCGAACCCGCGCCGCGCGATCCTCGCCGAGGAGCGCGAGCGGCGCGACGTACTGCGCCGGCTGATCGTCTCGCTCGTGCTGTTCGTCCCGGCGGCGGACCTGTCGATCGTGCTCGCGACCATCCCGTCGACCCGCTTCCCCGGCTGGCAGTGGGTGCTGCTCGCGCTGAGCCTGCCCGTCGTGACCTGGGGAGCCTGGCCGCTGCACAAGCGGGCCTTCCTGGGCGCGCGGCACGGCGCGGCGACGATGGACACCCTCGTCTCGGTCGGCATCATCTCCGCCACCGCCTGGTCGGTGGTCACCGTCCTCACGCCGGGCCGCCAGCGGCCCGATCCGCACGGCTTCTGGAACGCGATCATCCAGTCCGACCCGATCTACCTCGAAGTCGCGATGGGCGTCACCGTCTTCGTGCTCGCGGGACGGTACTTCGAGGCGTCCGCGCGGGCCAAGGCGGCGTCGGCGCTGCGGGAGCTCGCGACGCGCGGCGCCCGCGAGGTGTCGGTGCTGGTCCGCGACGGCTCCGAGCTGCGGATCCCCGTCGGGGAGCTGCGCGAGGAGCAGATGTTCGTGGTGCGCCCGGGCGAGACGATCGCGACGGACGGCATCGTCGAATCCGGGTCGGCGTTCGTCGACAACTCGGCCATGACCGGCGAGTCCCGGCCCGTGCCCGCGGGCCCGGGCGACCGGGTCGTCGGCGGCACGGTCTGCCAGGACGGCCGGCTGACGGTCCGCGCGACCGCCGTCGGCGAGGACACCACGTTCGCCGCGATGCTCCGGCTCGTCGAGGACGCGCAGGCGACGAAGGCGCGGATGCAGCGCCTCGCCGACCGCGTCTCCGCCGTCTTCGTCCCCTGCGTCTTCGCCATCGCCGCGCTGACTTTCGTGGGCTGGCTTCTGGCCGACGGGGTCGACAGCGCCGTGAAGTCCGCGATCGCCGTGCTCGTCATCGCGTGCCCCTGCGCGCTGGGCCTGGCGACGCCCGTCGCGTTCATGGTCGCGTCCGGCCGCGGCGCGCAGCTCGGCGTGTACGTGCGCGGGCACCAGGCGCTGGAGGCCACCGAGACCATCGACACCGTCGTCTTCGACAAGACCGGCACCGTGACCACCGGCGTGCTCTCGGTGGCCGAGGTGAGCGTCGCGCCCGGGTTCACGGAATCCGGCGTGCTGCGGCTCGCCGGGGCCGTCGAGGCGGCGTCCGAGCACGCCGTCGCCCGCGCCGTCGTCGCGCGGGCCGGCGACGACCTGCCCGCCGTCGAGGACTTCCGGTCCGTCCCGGGGCTCGGCGCCACCGGGGTGGTCGACGGTGCCGTCGTGCGGGTCGGCTCGCCGCGGTTCGTCGAGCCCACGCTCCTTTCCGGGGCGGTCTCCGCTGCGGCCGAGTCCGGGCGCACCGTCGCCGTCGTCGAGGTCGACGGTGCCGTCGCCGCCGTCCTCGAGGTGGCCGACACGATCAAGGCGGACGCCGCGGACGCCGTCGCACGACTGCACGAGGCCGGCATCCGGACCGTGCTCCTGACCGGCGACAACGCCGCCGCGGCCGCGAAGGTCGCCGCGCTCGTCGGCATCGACGACGTGCGCGCCGACGTGTTGCCGGACGGGAAGGTCGCCACCGTCCGGGAGCTGCAGGCGTCCGGCCGGAAGGTCGCCATGGTGGGCGACGGCGTGAACGACGGCCCCGCTCTCGCCGCGGCCGACCTCGGCCTGGCGATGGGCACGGGCACCGACGTCGCGCAGAGCGCCGCCGACGTCGTCCTCATGCGGGAGGAGCTGTCCGCGGTGCCCGACGCGCTGGGCCTCGCCCGCGCGACGCTGACGACCATCAAGACGAACCTCGTGTGGGCGTTCGGCTACAACGTCGCCGCGATCCCCGTCGCCGTGGCCGGCCTGCTGAATCCGCTCATCGGCGCTGCCGCGATGGCCTTCAGCTCCTTCTTCGTCGTGTGGAACAGCCTGCGCCTGCGGAAGTTCGGCACGAAGTAGCCGTGCGGCCTGAGGTACAGGCACGTTCGCCGAACAGGTCATGCCGGACCTGCATAGCCTTGTCTCTGCAGGTCACAGCCGTATTCATCGGCGCACGTCATGCGGATTCCGCATGGCCTCCGCGAGCCCCGACCGGCCACAGGTCAGCCGGGTATGCCGATTCCGCATGACTCGGCCGCCAAGGAACTCCGTGACCTGCAGAAACAAGCTATTCAGAATTGGCATAGCAGTCGCCGCGAACAACCACTTCGATACCTGGCCGCCCAGCACCGTCGGGACGGCTGGCATGCGGGACGGACAGCTCAGAGCAGCTCGGGCTCGGAGTCCTCGTCGCGGTTGCGCCAGGCCCAGTGCAGGACCAGGCCGAGGGTGACCAGGGCGATCGCGGCCTCGTCGGTGGCCCAGGCGACGACGCCGCCGACGAACTGGTCGCGGTGCAGGTCCGTCATCCACTCGAAGTCCAGGTACAGGTACAGACGCGACCCGACGAGCCCGTCCATCGTCATCACGATGAGCGCGAACACCATGGTGATCGGCATCATCGCCAGCAGCATGCCGATGCGGCCGATGAAGGGCAGCTCGCCCGGCACCGGATCGATCTGGAAGACGCGCCAGTAGAACAGGAAGCCGGTGAACAGCAGCGCGGCGTAGATCGCCAGGTGGCCCCAGTGGTAGCGGCCGATGCTATCGAAGAGCGGCGTGAAGTACAGCCCGTAGAGCACCGCGGCGAACAGCGCGAGCTGCACGACCGGGCGCATGAGCACGGCGAAGGACCGGGACTCGAGCACCGTCGAGAGCCAGCGCGCGGGCGCCCCGGTCAGGGTGTCGCGCATCAGCGTGATCGGCGCCCCCAGCAGCAGGAAGACCGGCACGATCGACGTCATCAGCATGTGCACCACCATGTGCACGCTGAACATCGCGTTGGAGTAGGTGCGCAGCCCGGAGCTGGTGAGGGTGAGCAGGAAGACGCAGCCGAGCACGAAGAAGACGCTGCGGTACCAGGGCCAGTTCGTCGTGCGGCGGACCAGCAGCAGGTAGCCGACGGCGAGGGCGATCGCGAACGGCGCGAGGTTGAGGTCGGGACGCCAGTTCCCGAGGAAGGCCATCGCACTGGGCGGGTCCGGCAGGTTGTAGCCGAGGAAGTTCTCGCCCACCGTCGGGCGGTCGCGCAGGAAGGGCGGGGGCGTCAGCTCGGACGCCGCGATCGCGGTGCCGAACGCCGCCGTCAGCAGGGCGGCCGCGATCGGCAGGGCGCGCAGCCAATGCGCCGCGCCCGCCGCGAGGAGCAGCCCGCCGGTGGCGAGCAGCAGCAGGCCGTACCAAGTGACCCACAGGTCGGAGCCCGGCGCCATGACCAGGGCGATCACGACGCCGTTGACCAGCGCGACGCCCGCGTACAAGGGGCCGATCCAGCGGCGCTCGGGCCGCGCGGGCAGCCGCACCGCGGACCACAGGGCGCCGAGCCACAGGGCCGCGACCACACCGAGGGTGGTCAGCGCGGCGGTGGTGTAGTCGTGGTTCCAGTTCTGCGCCTCGTTGGCGGTGACGATCGTGGCGAGCAGGCCGACGACGGCCGGCAGCAGCATCCACAGGTGCGCCATCCAGGTCATCGCCGTACGCAGCGCGGCGTACACGATCACCGCGCAGACCAGCGAGACGATCCAGCCCTTGGCGGTGTCCGATGCCGAGATGAGGATGCCGAGGCCGCCGACCCGATAGGTGTCGACGAGGTTCTGCGCGGCGCTCTCCGCGGCCGCCAGGAAGATCATCGGGAGGGAGACGACGGCCCAGGCGACGGCGTACCGCCGGGCCTGCAACTGCGTGAGGTACCCCCGCAGCCCCAGCTCCCCGGTATCGAGCGCCTTGGTCCGGAAGACCGCGTAGGCCACGGCGCCGAAGGTCAGGGCGGCGGCGACGGTGCCGATCACCCGGCCGACGGCCGCCCCGTACGCGGTGAGCGCTCCGGGGTAGGCGTTGCCGTTGACGAGGTAGCGCAGCTCGCCCTCGCTGGCGACCAGCCAGATCACCACCGCGACGGCGGCGACGGAGCCGACGGCCAGCGCCGCGATGCCGCCCGCGCGCGGTGCGCCCGGGGATCCTTCGGTCATCGCAGCGGCGTCGGTCTCCTGCGCCACCGTGGTCAAGCTACTTCGCGTCCTTGATCTTCTTCACGGCCTTGTCGAGGAAGCCGTTGAACTCGCCGCGGTCCGGGTCGCCGCCGAGCTTGGTGCCCTGCACCGCGACGGTGTAGCCGCGCAGCGAGGCCACGCCGACGAGGACCTTCTGGTGGATCGGGAAGGAGTCGGTGCCCTTGGTGCGGGTGCCGTCGAGGGCGATCTCGAAGGTGGCCTTCTGCGTGTCCGAGGAGACCTCCTTGGTGATGGCGCGCACCTTGATGGTGCCGCCCCGCGGATCGTTGGTCTCGATGGTCACGTCCGAGCACATCTTCAGCAGGCCGACCTTGACGGTGTCGACGTCGACGTCCTTGGCGACCAGCGTCTCGCTGAGGCTCTTGCGGTCCTGGTCGTGGACGCCGGCGACGGTGTCGCCGTCGCCCTGGCCGCCCTTGGCGGCGGCGAGGATGTTCTTGCACTCCGGCGGGGTGACCTTCGCCGAATTGGCGAGGGTCAGCGGGTCGGCGCCGAGCTCGTTGGCCAGCCGCTGCTGCGGCGACGGCACGACGATGTAGCCGCCCGGGAAATCGCTGGAGTTGAGCAGCAGCTCCGCCGACGGTGCGGTGGGCTTGGCGGTGGTGTCGGGGTCGGCGACGGCGACGCCGCCGGTCAGGCCGGCGACCAGCGCGGTCGCGGCGGTGAGGGTGGCGGCACGACGCAGGCCCGCTCGCTTGAGGTCAGTGTTCGCGTTCATCGTTTCCTCTATCCGTTCTCGTCGGCCGAGCGTTACCGCACGGCGCGGCCGCGCAGCGCCATCCAGCCGAGGGCGGCCACGGCCACCACGATCTCCGCCGCGGCGAAGACGATCATCAGGGTCATCCAGGGCTGCATCGCGCTCATCGAGTGCCCCATCGCGCCCATGTCCATGCCGGGCATCGAGTGGTCCATGCCGGCCATGCCGGAGTCCATCGCCGACATGAGCACCGGGTGCAGGGCGATCATGATCGCGCCCATCGCGGCGGTCCGGACCCAGGCGCTCACCGTCGGGTTGCGGAACAGGCAGACGGAGCAGTGCGCGCAGCCGATCAGCATCGCGGCGACGATCACCGACGCGACCCAGCTGTGATCGCCGAGCATCGGCAGGTGCACCAGCGACGTGGCGAGGGCGACGGCCGCGCCGACCCACCCCCAGATCCGGATGGTGCGCGACGTGTCGGTGTTCTCCGCGTGCTTGTGCATCACGCGGGCCATCCTACCTGGGATTTCGCGGTGAGCAGAATCCCCTATCGGCCTGTGCGCGGGACCGTCTCCAGTAACCCCGGTCGCTTGACCGTCCCCGGACGTCGTGATCGACTGGGCACAGGTAATCGGCGTTAGGAAACCAGCGCTTCTGCAATCCGACCGATCGGAACGGGTCCGTCATGAACGCGAAGCATCTGGGCGCGGTAGCTGCTGCCCTCCTCACTGCGACCACCCTCACCGCGTGCGGGTCCAGCGACGACCAGCAGGACAGCTCCGTCGCCTTCTCCCAGATCACCGGCGACGACTTCACGTCGAACCCCGGCGCCTTCCAGACCGACGGGGTGCCCGTCCCCGAGAAGGGCGTCACGGTGGTCGGCGACCCCGTCGCCGCGCAGGCCGTCGCGAACGCCGGGCTCGAACAGGGCACCATCACCGCGAGCTCCGAGGACGCCACCGTCTTCTACCCGAAGGCCCCGCCCGTTCCCGGCCTGCCCGTCGCGGAGCAGGAGGTCGCGCCCCCGCCGCCGCAGCTCACGCGGCCCGTGAACACCCGCCCGTGGAACTACACGCCGCACCAGATCACCGTGTACCGGCAGATCTGCGAGACCGGCCGGTGGAACGACTGGGTCGCGGGCGCCGAGGTGCAGTCGCAGACCTGCTGGACCGTCTACGGCCGCCAGCTCGGCGTGCGCCCGTGGTACCCCGGGCAGCCGAAGCCGTGGGAGCGCCCGACCTGGCCCAAGCCCTGGTACGAGCCGACCTTCCGCGCCGACGTCCCCGTCATGTGGGTGTACCCGCGCGACTGGAGCCGGCCGCGTCCGCAGCCGATCGTCTCCGTCTCGATCGGCCTGAACGTGCCGCAGAACCCGCACGCCCGCCCCAACCCGCGGTTCCGCGACGACCCCTACCTCCCGGTGTGGGCGGTCACGCCCGGCCGGCCCGTCGCCGCCCGGGACCAGGCCCGGGTCGTCGCGCCCTGGCTCGCCTACGACGTCACGCCGACGGTGCGCTACACCCCGCCGCCCGTCTACCCGGGCACGGTCCTCGCGGCCATGCCGACGTCGGGCCGGGCCGAGGTCGTCACCGCGCTCCCGGGCGCGGACGGCGAATGGAATCCCAACCGGGACAGGACGGTGCTCGCCCCGTCGGCACGCGCCATCGCCGGCGCCAGCGTCTACAACGGGACCCGCGCCGACGTGGTGCGCGCGCTCGGCGAGGACGTCGACGTGAGCGTCGCGACGAGCCGCAGCCGCGCGTCGACCACCACGACGACGACCACGAAGAAGACGACCGCCACCAGCGCGGACGCCACCTCCACGACGAGGACCACCGATGGCGACGGGGCCGGGGCGGCGACGACCACGCGGACCACCGACCGCACGACCACCACGACCGGCTCGGAGAAGCCGCGCGGCACGACGTCGAAGACCACCGAGCCGACCACGACGACGACCACGTCGAAGTCGACGACGACGGCGCCGTCGGCCACGAAGACCACCACGACCGCACCGAAGACCACGACCGACGCGCCCGTCACCACGTCGCAGGCCGAGAAGCCCGCGACCACGACGACGAAGCCCGTCACGCGGACGACGACGAAGCCGGCCACGACGACGACCACCACGACACCGGCGCGCTGAGGCGCGCCGGGCCCGGCTAGATCCGGCGGGCCAGCCCCACGCGGGTCAGCGTGCCGACGAGGCGCAGGGTGCGTCCGATCTGCCGCGGCGAGGCCATGACGGTGCGCTTGTGCCGGTGACCGGCGGCGGCGACGGGCTTGCCGTCGAGGCGGTCGGCGAGCCAGCCGAGCAGCAGCGGCGCCGACAGGAAGTGCATCGAGAAGTGGTCGCTCCACTGGTCGGTGAGGTACTCGACGTGGGTGCCGCCGGACGTGTACCGCTCCACGTGGGCCTCGGCGTCGGAGGCCGGGGAGATCTGGTCCTTGGTCGACTGCACCACGAGCATCGGCACCGCGGGCGCGGACTGGCCGGGCCGGATGTCGTCGAAGATCTCGAGCAGCTTCGGCAGCCGCGCGACCTCGTCGAACGACAGCTCGGGGCAGTAGTACCCGAAGTCCTTGTGCGCCATCTTGCGGATGGCCCGTTCGGGCGACCAGTCGAGGGCGTCCTCGTAGAAGAGCTTGCGGCCCTTGTCGTCGACGTGCTCGGCCAGCACCTGGCGCAGCGTCGGGTATTCGCGGGCCAGAGCCGCGATGACCAGCGTCGGCAGCCCCGTGAACAGGGTGTTGTTGAGGTAGACGAAGACGTTGCCCGGGTCGGACACGGGCGCGCCCACCGCCCCGGCGATCAGGTTCAGTTCGGGGGCGTACGACGGTGCGATCTCCGCCGCCCACGAGGTGGCGAGGCCGCCGCCCGAGTAGCCCCAGACGCCGAGGCGGGTGTCCGCGGCGAGGCCGAACGGCTCGTGGGAGAGCGCGGCCCGCAGGCCGTCGAGCACCATGTAGCCGGGTTCGCGGGGGATGCCCCAGCGGCCGGACTGGCCGCCGTGGTCGGGCACCGACACCGTCCACCCGCGCGCGACGGCCGCGGCGATGAAGAGGTACTCGATCTGCGGGAACGAGGCGTCGTCGCACTTGACGCCGTGCTGCAGCACGAAGGAGGGGAAGGTCTTGGGGTGCAGCGAGTCGATCGCGCACTGATACGAGACCAGCGGCGCACCCGGCTTCGCGCCGCGGAGCGGGCTGATCACCGTGGTCACGGTGACCTCGGGGACGCCGTGCATGTTCACGGTGCGGTACAGCAGCTGGGTGGCGCGCACCTTCTGCTTGATCCGGCCGAGGAAGCCGATGCTGACGTCGCGGTACCGCAGCACGGTGCCCTCGGGCGCGTCCTCGAAGCCCGACGGGGCGTCGAAGAACGGGTCGTCGCCCACCATCTGCGGCTCCGCGGGTGCGGGCCACTGCTCGGCGAGCTCCGTGCGGTTCTGCACAGCCGTCATGTCGCGTCCTCCTGATCGGGCGTTCGGAGCGACTGTACACACAGTTGGGACAGATCTGAAGAATCTGTCCCATTGCGGTTCGGTTGCGAAGAGCCCGTGGCATGGACAGAGCGCTGCTCGGAGAGTCGATCGGGTGCGCGTGTGAACATCCGGTGAATCCGTCCGCGGGCGCGCCCACGACGGCTAATCTTCAGTTCGCTTAATGAGGGATTGAGGTGAATGTCGTGACTCCTGGCGACCGCGTGCAACTGCGCGACGAGGTGCTCGGCTACGGGACGGTGCTCAGCGCCGACGACGAGGTGGTGTCCGTGAAGCTCGACGACGGCCGCGCCGTCGCGGTGCACCGCGAGGCACTGGTGCTGCTCTAGCCCCTGCGGCCGTGGAGCTACTGGACGCCCATGAGCGCCAGCGTCGTCCGCAGCGACGCGACCAGGGACCCCGTCGGAATCGTCGGGTCCAGCGCGCGGTGGATGCCCATGCCGACCCCCGCGCTCAGCATGAGGTCTGCCGCGTACTCGACCTGCTCACCATCCACGGCTCCGGGATTCTCCGCGTCGAGCAGGCCCTTCAGCCCGTCGACCACCGCCTGCCGCAGGGAGTTCCGTAGCGCCACCGCCATGGCACGCAGTTCGGGGTCGTTCCGGGCGACCACCATGAACTCCAGCTCGAGCATGGTCCAGCCCACGTCCCCGAGGGTCCGTTCCACCCAGTCCGAGAACGTGTCGATCCGGTCCGAGACGTGGCCCGGCGCGGTGGCCAACGCCTCGATCTCGGCTGCCTTCTCCTCGTGGATGGCCTGCAGCACTTCGCGGCACAGGTTCGGCTTGTCGACGAAGTTGGAGTAGACGGCACCCTTGGAGTAGCCGGCGCGATCGGCGATGTCCTCGAGGCTCGCGGCCGCGTAACCCACTTCGAGGAAGCGGTCGCGCGCGGCGACGAGCAGATCGGCGCGCGTCTGCGCGCGTTGCTCCGTCCTGGTCAGCCTGGCCACGCGAGAAAGAATACGTCAGGGAGTATTCAAAAACTGTCAGTATTCGGATACTGTCGGTCGCACCAGATCGAAAGGATCCGCCATGGCCCTCTTCGGCCCCTCCATCGACCACCTCGCGCAGCTCGACGGTGCGCTCGTCGTCGTCACCGGCGGCGCCCGCGGCATCGGCGCGGCCACCGCCCGCCTGTTCGCCCAACACGGCGCCCGCGTCGTGCTCGGCGACGTCGACCTCGACGTCGCCGAGGCCACCGCCGCGACCCTCCCCGGCGCACGCGCCGCCCGCCTCGACGTCACCGACCGCGACTCCTGGGCCGCCCTGATCGCCGACCTCGACGCCCCGATCGACGTCCTCGTCAACAACGCCGGCGTCATGCCGCTCGGACACTTCGAGGAGGAGTCCGAGACCACCACCGACCTCATCCTCGACGTCAACGTGCGCGGCATGCTCAACGGCATGCGCGCGGTGATCCCCGGCATGGCCGAGGCGGGCCGCGGCCACGTCGTCAACGTCGCGTCGATGGCCGGGATGATCCCCATCCCCGGCATGGTCACCTACAACGCCAGCAAGTTCGCCGCGCTCGGCGCGTCCCTCGCGGCCCGCCGCGAGTACGAGGTCGCCGGCGTCGCCGTCTGCGCGATCCTCCCGTCCGCGGTCCGCACCGAACTCTCCTCGGGCGCGCAGCTCGGCGGCGGCATGCCCACGGTCGACCCCGAGGACGTGGCCGCCGCGATCGTCGACACCCTGCGCACCCGCGCCGCCCGCACCTCGGTCCCGAAGTGGGTCGCCCCCGGCTGGAGCCTGGTGGAGGCCTTCGTCCCCGAGCCGATCGAGCGCCTCGCCCGCAAGTTGGTCGACGACCGCCGGACCCTCGCCCTCGACGCAGCGGCCCGCAAGGCCTACACCGATCGCATCGCCCGCCAGGCAACGGATCACGCCGCCCTCGCCGACGACGAGGCCACCCGGTGACCCGCGCGCTCGTCATCGGCTGCGGCGGCACCATCGGCGGGGCCTGGACCATCGCCGCGCTCGCGGCGCTCGAGGAGCAGCTGGGCACGGACGTGCGGGACTTCGACGTGCTCCAGGGCACCTCCGCCGGCTCGGAGATCATCACCGCGCTGCAGGCGTTCTCTGTCACCGACCTGGTCGCCATGCAGGAGGGGCGCGCGGAATCGCCCGTCCTCCAACATCATCTGGCCGCGACCCCGGCGCCGCTGCCCCGGATCCCGTTCTCGCTGCCCGCCGATCTGTCGACCCTGTGGACCCGCCGTGGCGGGCACGCCCCGCTCACGGGCGTGGCCCCGCGCGGCCGCGGCGACGCGACCTGGCTGCAGGAGCTCGCCGACGCCACCGTCGGGCCGGGCGCGCTCGTGCCGCCGAAGGCGCGACTCGTGGCCTACGAGCCCGCCACCGGCGAGCGCGTCGCCTTCGGCGCGCCCAGCGCCCCGAAAGCCACTGCCGGCGCGGCTCTCCGCGCGTCGTGGGCGATCCCCGCCTGGATGCCGCCCGTCGAGATCGAGGGCCGCACGTACGTCGACGGCGGCGCCGCCTCCACCGCCTCGGTCGACCTCATCACCCCGCAGGACGCCGACGAGATCGTCGCCGTCGTCTCCATGGCGTCGGCCCCCGGCGTCCGCGGCCCCGGGGTCGGCGGCCTCCTCGAGTACGCCGCGCTGCGCCGCCCCATGTCCGCCGTCTTCTGGAACGAGGTGGCCGTCGCGCGGGCCCGGGGTCAGAAGGTCACCGTCATCGCGCCCGACGGTGCCGACCTGGCCGGGCTCGGAGCGAACTTCATGGCCCGGGGCAAGCGCGCCGAGGCCTTCGCGGCCGCGCGGCGCACCGCCCCGGTCGCCGTCCGCCGCGGACTGGAGGAGGCCCGATGACCGAGCCCCGCATCGTGGTCATCGGCGCCGGCGTCGCCGGCATCTCGACCGCGCACGTCCTGCAGGAGCAGGGCTTCACCGACTGGATCGTCCTGGAGAAGGGCGCCGACGTGGGCGGCGTCTGGTTCTGGAACCACTATCCCGGCCTCACCTGCGACGTGCCGTCGCAGATCTACCAGTTCGCCTTCGCCCCGAAGGCCGACTGGGAGAAGATCTGGGCCACGGGCCCGCAGATCCAGCAGTACCACCGCGACGTCGTCGAGCAGCTCGGATTGACGGACCGGATCCGCTGCAACACCGAGGTCCTCGCCGCCGAGTTCGACGACGCCTCCGCCACCTGGGCACTCACCCTCAACACCGGCGAGACGATGACGGCCGACTTCGTCGTCTGCGCCACCGGCGTCCTGCACAACCCCGCGATCCCGGACATCGAGGGCCTCGCGGACTTCGCCGGCGACGTGGTGCACACCGCCCGCTGGGACGACTCCCTCGTCACCGAGGGCCGGCGGATCGCGGTCATCGGCACCGGATCGACGGGCGTGCAGGTGGTCTCGGCGCTGCAGCCGGCCGCGAGGCACCTCACACACTTCGTCCGCTCGCCGCAGTGGGTGCTGTGGGCGCCCATGCGACTGCCCCAGATCGGGCTCGTCTCGGAACTCTTCAAGCGGGCGCCGAAGGTGCTCGACCAGGTGCACCAGGGCCTGCTCTGGGGTTCGGGGATCCTCGCCGACATCGCGACGAAGCCCTCGTGGCGCCGCCGCGCCGTGCAGGCCTACGCGCGACTCTCACTGCGCGCCCAGGTCCCGTCGCCGATGCGGGACGACCTCACGCCCGAGGACGAGCCGCTGTGCAAGCGGCAGGTCGTCTCCGGCACGTACTACTCCGCACTCAAGGGGCGCAATGCCTCTCTGGTGACGGAGGGCATCGCCCGTATCGAGTCCGGCGGTATCCGTACCGTGGACGGCACCCTGCACGAGGCCGACCTCATCGTGCTCGCCACGGGTTTCCGCGCGCACGACTACATGCGGCCGATGCAGGTGACGGGCCGCGGCGGGATCAAGCTCGACGACGCCTGGGCCGACGGCCCCCGCGCCTACCGCATGACGGCGATCCCTGGCTTCCCCAACATGTTCACCGTGCTCGGCCCCAACTCCCCGACCGGGTCGATCTCCCTGCAGTTCTCCGCCGACCTCACGGCGAAGTACATCGCGCAGTGGCTCGATCGGTTCCGCCGCGGCGACGTCGCGACGGTGGAGGTCACTGAGGAGGCCACCGAGGGCTTCAACCAGCAGGTGGCGGAGGCGATGGGCCCGACGGTGTGGAACACGGGCTGCAACTCCTGGTACTTCACCGAGGGCGGTTCGATCGACCTCTGGCCGTTCGATCGGAAGACCATGGTGCGCATGCTGTCCGCGCCCGAGGACGCGGACTTCCACATCCGACGGTCCGCCGACCGCACCTGACGCTCACGGCGTCCCGAGGCGGGCGCGGAGGACGGAGAGGGCCCGGTGCTGCGTGAGCAGCACCTGGCCCTCCGTCATCGTCAGCACCTGCGCACACTCGGCGACGCTGCGCCCCTGCACGATCCGCAGGTACAGCACGATCCGCAACTCGTCGGGCAGGCGGTCCACCAGGGACCCGCGCGCACACGTCCGCGCGGCATCGGAGTCGATCATGGGGTGATCCTCCGACGCGCGTGCGGCGAACGTCCTTCCGCACGGTCGCACTCACGTCGCGATCCTGTCTCAGACCACCGTCAGAACCACACCCGCGCGAGCCACGCCGCGAGGCCGAGGCCGCACACCGCGACCGCCACGCGCAGTTTCGCGGCGTCGATCCGGGCGACGACGGGCGGGCCGCACCAGCCGCCGGCGAAACCGCCGATCGCCATCGCGATCGCCGCGGGCCAGTGCACCGGCCCGAAGACCGCGAAGCCGATGGCGGCCACCAGGTTCGCCAGGCCCAGGACGTAGCTCTTGAGCATCGCTGCTCGCCACAGGGGTTCGGACGTGGCGAGGAGGGTGAGTGCCAGGATCATCACGCCCGCACCGGCGCCGAAGTAGCCGCCGTACACCGCGACCAGGAAGACACCCGCCGGGTAGAACCGTGCGAGCCGCCGCACCGCCGCGCGCTCGTGCAGGTGCGGCTGTAGCAGGATCGCGATCGCGGCGACCGCGATGAGGACCGGGACCACCCGCTCGAAGGTGTCGCCCGGGGCGAGCAGGAGAAGAGCCGACCCGACCGCCCCGCCCGCGACGGCGGCCGCCGCAAGAGTCCGCATCTGCGAGCGGTCCTTCGCGAGCTCCGACGCCGACGAGGCGATCGACCCGCCGCCCACCGCCACCATCGCGACGGTGTTCGTGACGTTCGCGGCGACCGGGGAGAGGCCGAACGCGAGCAGCGCGGGATAGGAGACGATCGAAGCCAGCCCCGTGATGTAGCCGATCAGCCCGGCACCGAACCCGGCGACCACCAGCGCTGCCACCGTCAGCGCCGTCATCGTCTCCCCTGTTCCGGGCGTTCCACCAGTGAGGAGACCCTAGCGTGTCACGGCGTGACGATCGAGAATCCCGGATCGGGCTTGTCCGTGACCGACCGCAGCGCCTCGAGCGGATCGGGTGGGCCCACGATGCGGAGCTTCCCCGCCTGGACCAGGTCGGTCGCATTCGCCCCGCCGAGCAGCTGCGCCAGCGCCTGCTTCGACACCTGCACGACGGTGGCCGCCGCGGGCAGTCCTTCGTACCCCGCGGTCTCGAAGTGGGTGAGGACGCCGTTGCGGAGTTCGGTGCGGTACCCGCCTCCCGGCCCGTCGGTGATCTCCCAGTCGACGACGGCCACGACATCCCACGCCTTGCGTCCGTCGATCCGCAGCGCGACGGCGTCGAAGAGCTGCGGGACGGTCAGCGCCGCGGTCAGGCTCGGCGCTGCGGCGGCCGAGGACGGCGGGATCTTTCCGTTCCGCAGCTCGTACGCGCCGCTCAGGTAGAAGTTCCGCCAGGTGGCGTTCTCGGTCGCGTAGGCGAGTTGCTCGAAGGTCGCGGCCTGCAGCCGCTTCGCGCTCTCGTTGCCGGCATCGGCGAAGATCACATAGTTCGCCACCTGCGCCGCCCAGCGGAAGTCGCCCTCGTCGTACGCCTTCTGCACGACGCGCAGCGCGGCGTCCGCCCCGCCCATCGCCGCCACGTGCCGAATCGCGCTCTCGACCGGTGGGTGCTCCCACAGGTGCGCCGGATTGCCGTCGAACCAGCCCATGTAGCGCTGGTAGATCGCCTTGACATTGTGGCTGACGGAGCCGTAGTAGCCGCGGGTCGACCAGGTCCGCTCGAGCGCGGGCGGCAGCGCGAAGTCCTCCGCGATCTCGCTGCCGACCCGGCCCTGATTGAGTTGCCTGAGCGTCTGGTCGTGCAGATAGGCGTACAGGTCCCGCTGCGCGCTCAGGAACTGCACGATCCGCTCCGTGCCCCAGGTCGGCCAGTGGTGGGAGCCGAAGCAGACGTCGACCCGGCGGCCGTACAGGTTGATCGTCTCCGTGAGGTACCGCGCCCAGACGCGGGCGTCGCGGACCAGCGCCCCACGCAGGGTGAGCACGTTGTGCGTGGTGTGCGAGGCGTTCTCGGCCACACACAGAACGCGCCTCCCCGGCAGGTGGATGTTCATCTCCGATGGGGCCTCCGTTCCCGGTGTCATCTGGAACTCCATCTCCACGCCGTCCACCGTCTCCATCTGGCCGGTGCGCGTGATCGACGTCGTCGGAGCGATCAGGCCCTTGTCCCCGAGGGAGGTCGTCTGCCCCAGCCCGGCACCGACGGAGCCCCGCGCGTTCTTGGGCAGTGCAGCGCCGTACATGTAGGTGGCACGACGGGTCATCGCCGTTCCGGCGTAGACGTTCTCCGCCACCGCCTCGTCCATGAAGCCGGCGGGGGCGAGGACAGTGCACCGGCCCTCCGCGACGTCCGCGGCGGTGGTCACGCCGAGGACTCCGCCGAAGTGGTCGATGTGGGAATGGCTGTAGACCACGCCCAGCACGGGCCTTTCCGTGCCGCGCTGCGCGCGGTACAGGGCGAGGCCGGCGGCCGCCGTCTCCCGGGAGATCAGAGGATCGATGATGACGATCCCCGAGTCGCCCTCGATCACCGTCATCACCGACAGGTCGAAGCCGCGCAGCTGGTAGATGCCGGGAATCACCTCGTACAGCCCCTGTTTGCTGTTGAGCTGCGATTGGCGCCACAGGCTGGGATTCACCGAGGGCGGACACTCTCCGCGTAGGAAGCCATAGGAATCCATGTCCCACACCACTTTCCCCTGGGCGTCCTTGATGACACCGCTCTCGGGTCCTCGCAGGAAGCCACGGTCCGCCGCGGCGAAGTCAGCGGTATCGGAGAAGGGCAGAGCCTCGCGGACCGTCCGATTCGCATCGATCACGTGGCGCGAGGGATCGGTCTGGCCGGCCGGTGGGTCGACCCGCGTGGCGCCGCCGGAAGATCCATCGGACGAGCACGCAGCAGTCGCGCCGACACCGAGCGCGGCGAGGGCGGCCGCGCCGAGTCCGACGACTCGGCGGCGGGAGACGACGGTCGGCTGGGGGCGGGCATCGGGTGTTTCATCCATCGGGTCGTCCTGGTTCGATCGCTGCGGGAGCGGCGCCACAGGCGCCACCGAATCTCTATTGCAGTATGACTGCAATAGAGATCGTCCGCCATGATTCGGCCAGAATGGATCGCGCGGCCATCGGAGTGGCCCCCTCCCCGCCACCGCCGGGAGGCAACCGTCGAGCCCAGGAGGTCACCCGATGCCCGACGCGACACCCCGTCGGCGCCGCAATCCCGAGCAGACACGCGCCGCGCTCGTCGAGAGCGCCCTCACCCTGGCCTCCGGCGGATACGGCTACCCCACCGCCCGAGAGATCGCAGCCCACGCGGGCACCTCCGAGCGCAGTGTCTACGTCCACTTCCCGAATCTGGACGACCTCCGGGTGGCCGTCGGCGAGGTCCAGGCCGAGCGGGTCCGCGCACTCGTCGCGCCGATCGAGTCGGCGCAGCCGCTACCGGAGCGGATCGCCGCGGCCGTGGAGCAGAGCATGGACATCTACCGGCTGCAGCGGCACGTCCGGCCGGCCGGCCTCGTCGCGGCGGCCCGAATCCCCGCCGTCGACGCGTCAATGGCCGCGACGGAGGATCGGATCCGCTCGAACTGGGCGCGGACGTTCTCCCCGGAGATCGAGCGCTCGACCGATGCCGGCCTTCTCGACGCGATCGACACCGTGCTCGCCTGGAGCACGATCTTTCACCTCCTCGAGCGCCGACACCTGCCGGAGTCGGCCTGCACCGCCATCTGCACGCGCATGCTCACCGCCCTCGTCCAGGCCCCCGGCGGGCGTCGGTAGCCACCGCGCCGCTCGCCCGGACTCAGACCTCGGGCTGCTGCTGGGTGATGCAGTGGATGCCGCCGCCGCGGGCGAACAGCGGCCGCGCGTCGACGGTGACGACCTCCCGCCCCGGGTAGGCGGCGGCCAGGATCTCCACGGCCACGGCGTCGTTCGGGTCGTCGAAGGAGCAGGCCACCACCGCGTCGTTGACGACGACGTGGTTGATGTAGCTGTAGTCGACGAATCCCTCGTCGTCGCGGAGCACCGTCGGGGCGGGGACGGACAGGACCTCCCAGGTCCGGCCCGCGGCGTCCGTCGACGCCGCGAAGACCTCCCGCAGCGCCGCGCAGCGCGCGTGGTCGGGGTGCGACGGATCGCGCTGATCGTGCAGCAGGACGGTGCCCGGCGACGGAATGGTCGCGACGATGTCGACGTGGCCGCGGGTACCGAAGGTGTCGGAGTCGCGGGCGAGCCCGAAAGGCAGCCAGACGGCGTGCGTGGCGCCGATCGTGCGCGCCAGCTCGGCCTCGACCTGCGCCTTCGACAGGCCGGGATTGCGGCCCGGGTCCAGCTGGACAGTGTCGGTGAGCAGGACGGTTCCGGCACCGTCGACATTGATGCCCCCGCCCTCGTTGACCAGCTCCGACCCGATGTACTCGGCGCCGGCGAGGTCCGCGACGAACCGCCCGATCCGGCTGTCGCGGTCCCACGTCGCCCAGGACTGACCTCCCCAGCCGTTGAAGACCCAGTCGACAGCGCCCAGCCGGCCGGCCCCGTCGACGACGAACGTCGGCCCGATGTCGCGCATCCAGGCGTCGTTGAGCGGCGCCTCCACCACGTCGACGCGGTCCGACAGGTACCGCGCCGCGGCCGCGCGCTCCGCGGGGTCGACCACGACGGTCACGGGCTGGAAGTCGACGACCGCGTTCGCGACCGCCGCCCACGTCGCGCGGGCGGCGTGCTGCTCCTCAGCGGTGTCACCCAGGGAGTAGCCGGCGGACGGGTACGCCATCCACGTCCGGGCCTGCGGCGCCGTCTCCGACGGCATGCGCCACGTCATCGCGCACCGCCGAGCTGCGCGCCGCCCAGCGGGCCGTTGACCTCGACGCCCTCGACGAGCGCGCCGTAGGTGTCGGGGCGACGGGTGGCGAGGAAGGGGAACAGCGTCAGCCAGTCGCGGCGCTGGTCCAGGTCGAGGTCGGCCACGAGCACGGCGGAGGCGTCGCGGGGCGCCTCGACGAGGATGCGGCCGTACGGGTCGGAGATGAAGGAGCTGCCGTAGAAGGTGATCGCGCCCTCGTTGCCCCAGCGGTTGGGCACCACCATGAAGGTGCCGCAGGAGATCCCGTTGCCGACGATCACCTGCCGCCACAGCGGGGCGGTGTCGAAGTCGGGGTGGTCGGGCTCGGAGCCGATCGCCGTCGGGTAGGCGATGACGTCGGCGCCGCCCAGGGAGTAGGCCCGCGCGACCTCGGGAAACCACTCGTCCCAGCAGGTGGGGAGGCCGAAGCGGGCGCCGCCGAGCTCGGCCGGCGCGTGGACGGGGTAGGGCTCGGCGCCGTCGGCCTGCGCGGGGCCGCGGAGGAAGTAGGTGTCCTCGTAGTAGCCGGCGGTGACGGGGATGTGCAGCTTGCGGGTGCGGGCCAGCAGCTCGCCGGACGGCGAGACCATGATCGCGGTGTTGTAGCCGAGCGGCTCCGCATCGGGGTGCCGCTCGTAGAGGGAGGCGTGGACGACGACGCCGTGCTCCTTCGCCGCGGCGGCCGCGAACGCGAAGGTGGGGCCGGTCAGCAGGTCCTCCGCCAGCGCGCTGGGCTGCGCGCCGCCGCGCTCGAACGCCGGGTAGCGCAGGAGGGTGATCTCGGAGAGGAAGACGACCCGCGCACCCGCCCGGGCGGCCCGCCCGATCGCGTCGGTGAGCTCGGCGGCGAGGCGGGGCGCGTCGTCGTGCCAGCGGTGCTGCACGAGCGCGACGCGCAGCGGCTCCCGCTCGGGGGCGTCCACGCGGGCGGGCGACGTCGGGATCCCCGGCGCGACGATGAGCTCCATCTCGGCTCCTCCATCTTTATCGATAGGCTTTCGATAAACGATAGACCGCAGTGACCGCCGCCACAAGGGGTAAATCGAAAGCCTGTCGATTGAGTGCCTCGTCGGGTAGGTTCGTGCAGGTGAGCAGACGCGTCGGCCGGCCGAGCACCCCGCAACTCGATCGCGCGTCGATCGGCGCGGCGGCGCTGGAGCTGGTCGACCGGGAGGGTGCGCTGAGCATGCCGGCGCTGGCCCGTCGGCTCGGGGTGCAGGTCTCGTCGATCTATCACCACGTCGAGGGCCGCGCGGGCGTCATCGGCCTCGTCCGCGACCTCGTGACCGCCGACATCGACGCCACGTGCTTCGCGACCGAGCCCTGGGACCGCGCGCTCGACACGTGGGCCCGCACCTACCGCACCGCCTTCGCCGCACACCCCGCCGCGGTCCGCCTGCTCGCCACCGAGACCATCGGGGGCCGGCAGAACCTCGCGATGTACGCGGCGGCGACCGCCGGACTGCTCCGCGCCGGATTCCGGGTGGAGCAGGTCATGGGCATCGTCGTCGGCGTCGAGAACTTCCTCCTCGGCGCGGCGCTCGACGTCTCGGCGCCCGAGGTCCCCATCGCCCTGGATGACGACGGTGACGACCCGGCCGCCACCGACGACCTGCGCCGGGCCCTCGCCGCGGCACCGTCGGGCCCGGAGCGCTCGCTGCAGGCCTTCGACCTGGGGCTCGCCGCGCTCATCGAGGGCCTGCGGGCGCTACTCGTCGCCGAGCAGCAGAGCCAGTAGGAGCTCGGCGCGCACCCGCGCCGACCGGAGGTCGACGCCGAGCAGGTCCTCCGCGCGCGCCACGCGGGCCCGCGCCGTGTGCCGATGCACCCCGAGCGCCGCGGCTGTCCCCTCCCACTGGCCGTGGTTCTCCAGGTAGGCGCGGAGCGCCTCGGCGAGGCCGTCGTGCGTGCGCAGCGGCTCCAGCAGCGCCCGGTCGAGCCGGGCGAGGGCCTCGCGGGTTCCCGGCTCGGTGAACAGCGTGCGCCCGGCGAGCGCCGAGGCGTCGACGGTGCCGCCTCCGGGCCGGGCCGCGCGGGCCGCGAGCTCGGCCGCCGCGACCGCTTCGGCCACGGCGTGCGGCGCGTGCGGTGCCCCCAGCCCGAGCTGCAGCCTGGCCCGCTCGCCCGGCGCGAGACCCGCCACCAGGGCATCGGCGAAGCCGGGCCCGTCGTCGCCACCCAGCAGCGCGATCACCCCGCTCGCGGCGCCCGCTTCGGACACGAACACCGGCCGGCCCGCGTCGTGCAGCGCGGCCCGCACCGCCGCGACCACGGCGTCCGGGTCCGCGCCGCCGCGGATCATGAGCGCACGGACCCCGGACGGATCGGCCGCCTCCGCGACCAGCTGCGCCGCCTCGTCGAGGTCCCCGCCCGCCGAGAGCACCAGGCGCAGTGCCGCGGCGTTCATCCGCCACTGCGCGAGCCGCAGCCGGAGCGGCCGCTCGAAGTCCAGCGCCAGCAGGGAGTTGGCGTGGCCGATGAGCACATGGTCCGCCGCCGAGGGTTCGCGCGGCAGCACCACGCCCAGGTGGCCGTGGCCGCGGTCGCCCACCCGGATCGGCTGGGTGACGATGGTGCCGAGCCGGCCGGCCGGATCGACGGTCCGCACCGTCACGGGCCCGACCGCCGAGGCCGCGACGTGCGCCCGCGCCTGCTCTCCCACCTCGCGCGCCACGGCCGGGTCGAACTCCGCGGGATGCGCCTGCACGACCCGCCCGCCCCGGTCGAGGAGGAGCGCCGCGCCGCCGCTGCCCACCGACAGCTCGCGCAGGGTGGCCGACGGTCCGCCCGCGACCGCGGCGCGGGTCATGCGCTGCTGGGCCCGGCCGGCCGCCGCCTGCGCCGCGTTCGCCCGCCGCGCGATCTCGTCGATGACGGTGCGCGCGACCGCCACGAAGGGCGTCGGCAGGGGCACGTCGACGAGCGCGAGTCCGAACTCGTCGGCCGCGTCGACGAGGGCCGCCGGCGCGCTGGCGCGGGACACGCCGACGCCGAAACCGAGGCCGGAGACGCCGCGGTCGGTGAGCCGCCGCACGTAGTCGCGGCAGCCGTCGTCGCCGGGCGGGATGCCGATGCCCGTCGTCAGGAGCATCTCGCCGCCGGTGAGCCAGGGCGTGGGATCGGCCAGCTCGGTGGTGATGACGAAGGTGATCGGGACGTCGACCGCCGCCGCGCCCGCCCGGAGCCCGAGGCCGAGATCGCGCTGCCCCAGCAGCCAGCGCACGGTGACCGCCATGGCGCTCCAATCCGTCGAGACGTTGCGACTGATTTCGCCATTCTGGCAGATGCGTAGCCCAGTGACCCAGCGCACAGTAGGAGGACTTCCCCGATCTCCCACCGAAAGGGTTGCGATGTCCGACCGGCTCCAGAACTTCATCGACGGCACGTTCGTCGACTCGACGTCGTCCGCGTCGATCGACATCGTCGACCCGGCCACCGAGGCCGTCGTCGCGGTCTCGCCCGTCTCGACCGAGGAGGAGGTGGCCGCCGCGATCGCCGCGGCCGAGCGCGCGTTCCTCACCTGGGGCCGCACGACGCCGAGCGCCCGCCAGGCGGCGCTGCTCAAGCTCGCCGACGCGATCGAGGAGCACGCCGACGAGATCGTCGCCGCCCAGGTCCGCAACACCGGCCAGATCGCGGCCATGGTGAAGGCGGAGGAGGTCCTCGTCTGCGCCGATCAGGTGCGCTTCTTCGCCGGTGCCGCTCGCATGCTCGAGGGCCGCTCGGCGGGCGAGTACATGGAGGGCTTCACCTCCTATGTGCGGCGCGAGCCGATCGGCGTCGTCGGCCAGGTGACCCCGTGGAACTACCCGTTCATGATGGCCATCTGGAAGATCGCCCCCGCCCTGGCCGCGGGCAACACCGTGGTCCTCAAGCCCTCGGACACGACGCCCGAGTCGACCCTGGTGCTGGCGCGGATCGCCCAGGACATCCTCCCCGACGGCGTCCTCAACGTCGTGCTCGGCGACGGTGCCGTCGGCGCCCGCCTCGTCAGCGATCCCGCCCTCGGGCTGGTCGCGATCACCGGCTCCGTCCGCGCCGGCATGGCGGTCGCGACCGCCGCGGCGGCGGACGTCAAGCGCGCGCACCTGGAACTGGGCGGCAAGGCGCCCGCCGTCGTCTTCGGCGACGCCGACGTCGCCCGCGCTGCCGAGGGCATCGCGCAGGCCGCCTTCTTCAACGCCGGCCAGGACTGCACCGCCGCGACGCGCGCCCTGGTGCACGAGTCGGTCTACGAGGAGTTCGTCGCCGCCCTCGTCGCGCAGGCCGGCACCCTGCGGCCGGGTACCCCCGACGACCCCGACGCCTTCTACGGCGCCCTCAACAACGTGCACCACTTCGGCCGCGTCATGGAGAAGCTGGCCGCGCTGCCCGCGCACGCCACGGTCGCGACCGGCGGGAAGCGGCTCGGCGAGAAGGGCTTCTACGTGGAGCCGACGGTCATCACGGGCGTGCGGCAGGACGACGCGATCGTGCAGGAGGAGACCTTCGGCCCGATCATCACCGTGCAGCCCTTCGCGACCGAGGACGAGGCCGTGGCTCTCGCGAACGGCGTGCAGTACGGCCTGGCGTCCAGCGTCTGGACGACCGACCACGCGACCGCGAACCGCATGAGCATCAGGATCGACGCGGGCGCGGTGTGGATCAACTGCCACATCCCGCTCGTGGCGGAGATGCCGCACGGCGGATTCAAGCACTCGGGTTACGGCAAAGACCTGTCGGCGTACGGCCTGGAGGACTACACCCGAATCAAGCACGTCATGAGCAGCAACGACTGACCTCCCGATCCGGCCGACCACCGCCCGCCGAGAAAGGCACCCCGCGATGCAGAACCCCTCCCCCGCCGCCCACCCGCTCGACCCCCTCTCCGCCGACGAGATCCGCGCCGTCACCGCGCTGCTCGCCCGGGAGCACGGCGTGAACGCCGACTGGCGCTACGCCTCGATCGAGATGTTCGAGCCGAGCAAGGCCGAGATCACCGCCTTCGACACCGACGGCACCCCGGCCGAGCGCGTCGCCGTCGCGGTGCTCTTCGACCGCACGGCGAACCGCACCTACAAGGCCCGCGTCTCCCTGACCGCCGACGCGGTGACCGCGTTCGATCACATTCCGGACGTGCAGGCGAACGTCACCGTCGACGAGTGGGACGAGGCCGATCAGGCCCTGCGGGCGCACCCCGACGTCATCGCCGCCCTCGCGGCGCGGGGCATCACCGACATGTCGCTGGTGTTCATGGACACGTGGACGTACGGCGCGGTGCTCATCCCGGAGGAGTTCGCGGGGCGCCGGATCGGCTGGTCCGACACCTGGGTCCGCGGGTCCGACGGTGCCAACCCCTACGCCGGGCCCGTCAACGGCTTCCACTGCGTGATCGATCTGAACACCATGGAGCTGCTGCGGATCGAGGACACCTTCCGCGTCGACCGCCCGCAGATCATGGGCGAGTACGTCCCGCGCATGCTGCCCAAGGAGATCCGTGAGGCGAGCACGCGCCCCGAGCGCAAGCCCCTCGAGATCACCCAGCCCGAGGGCCCCGGCTTCACCCTCGAGGGCAACAAGTTGACCTGGCAGAACTGGTCGCTGCGGGTGGGCTTCAACTACCGCGAGGGCATGACCCTGCACGCCGTCACCTACAACGACAACGGGAACGTCCGCAAGATCGCGCACCGCCTGTCGTTCGCCGAGATGATGGTCCCCTACCGCGACCACTGCGAGGATCACTACCGCCGCACCGCCTTCGACATCGGCGAGTGGGGCCTCGGCTTCATGACCACGTCGCTCGCGCTGGGCTGCGACTGCCTCGGCGAGATCCGGTACCTGGACGCGACGCTGCACGACAGCAAGGGCGAGCCCTACGACATCGCCAACGCGATCTGCATCCACGAGGAGGACAACGCCGTCCTGTGGAAGCACGTCGACCACCACGCCGGCGCCGAGGTCCGCCGCATGCGCCGCCTGACGGTCTCCTTCCACGTCACCGTCGCGAACTACGAGTACCTCACCTACTGGCGGTTCTACGAGGACGGCAACATCGAGTGCGAGGTGCGGGCCACCGGCATCATGGTGGTCAGCCACTTCCCCGAGGGCGGCTCCCACCCGCACGGCACCCTGGTCGACCAGCGCACCTACGCGCCCTTCCACCAGCACTTCATCGTCGCGCGCATGGACCTCGACGTGGACGGCGAGAACAACACCGTCTACCGGTCCGAGACGCAGATGGTGCCCACCGGGCCGGACAACCCCTACGGCCTGTCGCTGCGGCAGGTCAACACGCCGCTGCGCACCGAGTCCGAGGGCAAGCAGGACCCGCACTACCCCACGCAGCGGTCGTGGAAGGTGGTCAACGACAACGTGACGACCGGCCTCGGCACGTCCCCGTCGTACAAGCTGGTCGCCTCCGCGAACGTGCCCGCCATGTTCGACCCCGACTCGCCGATCCTCGACCGCTGCCGCGCCATCGAGCACACCCTGTGGGTGACGCCGAACGACCGCGAGGAGCGCTGGCCCGCCGGCGAATTCGTCAACCAGGGCGGCGGCGGCATGGGCCTGCCGGCGTGGACCGCGGCGAACCGCTCGATCGAGAACACCGACGTGGTGCTCTGGTACACCTTCGGCATCCACCACATCACCCGGCCCGAGGACTGGCCGATCATGCCCGCCGACACGGTGAGCTTCTGGCTCAAGCCCTTCGGCTTCTTCGACCGGAACCCGTCGATCGACGTGGCCCCCACCCCGGCGAAGTCCGCATCGTGCTGTTCCACCGAGACCGACGGTGCCGCCGCCGGATCGGGTTGTTGTCAGGAGGAGAAGTGAAGGTCTACGTCGCCTATCTCGCCACCGACGGGGGCCGCGACGCGGTCGCCCTCGGCGTGCAGCTCGCCCGCTCCCTGGACGCGGAACTCGCGCTCGGCATGGTGGTCCCGCCCGACCAGACCGGCGCCTTCGTCTCCGGCGACCTCGTGGACCAGGTCCTCACCGATCAGGCCGAGGGCTGGCTCGCGCAGGCGCGCGAGCAGGTGCCGGCCGACGTCGAGACGTCCACGCACATCGGCGTCTACGACTCGATCGCCGAGGGCATCATCGCCGAGGCGCAGCGCCTCGACGCGGCGATCGTGGTCGTCGGCGCGACGGGCGGCGGCCTCCTGGGCCGGCATTCGCTCGGCCCCGTGGTCAACGACCTCATCCATTCCGCTCCGGTCGCCGTCGCGCTGGCTCCGCGGGGACAGCGGCACTCCAAGGCCGCGACGGTGCGGTCGGTGACGTGCGCCGTCGGCGCGCGACCGGGCGCGGAGGAGCTGCTCGACGCGGCGATCACCGGCGCCGAGCGCGCGGGCGTGCCGCTGCGGCTCGTCTCGCTCATCGCCGTCGATCTCATGCCCACCGCGCGGCAGGGCGACCAGGCCAAGCTCGAGGAGGCCCGCCGGCACTCGGCGACGGTGCTCGACGAGGCCCGGAAACGCCTGTCCGGCACCGTCGACGTCTCCTCGGTGGTCGTCCTCGGCGACACCGTCGAGGACGCCGTCAACGGCCTCGACTGGCACCCGGGCGACCTGATCATGGTGGGCTCGAGCCGCCTCGCCGCCCCGCGCCGCCTGTTCCTCGGCTCCACCGCCGCGAAGATGCTCCGTGTCCTCGACGTCCCGATGGTCGTCGTGCCCCGGGCCGGCCTCGCATGACGGAGATCGTCGACAAGGGCCTGGCGAAGGGCCGGATCGGCACCCTCGCGGGCGCCGTCCTCGGGATCTCGACGGTGGCGCCCGGCTACACGCTCACGGCGAGCATCGGCCTCATCGTCGCGTCGGTGGGTCTGAAGATGCCCGCGATCTTCATCGCGGGCTTCATCCCGATGTTCCTCACCGCCTACGCGTACCGCGAGCTCAACTCGCGGGTGCCCGACTGCGGCGCCTCGTTCACGTGGTCCACCAAGGCCTTCGGCCCGTACGTGGGCTGGATGTGCGGGTGGGGCATGGTGCTCGCCACGATCATCGTGCTGTCGAACCTGGCGGCGATCGCCGTCGACTACTTCTACCTGTTCCTGGCCCAGGTCATGAGCAACGACGGCATCGCCGACCTGGCCGGCAACAAGCTCGTGAACATCGCGACCACGCTGGTCTTCATCGTGATCGCCACGTACATCTCGGGGCGCGGCGTCACGACCAGCGCCAAGGTGCAGTACGCGCTGGTCGGCTTCCAGATGATCGTGCTGGTGGCCTTCGCGGTCACGGCGATCGTGCGGTCGCGGGGTGTGCCCACCGGGCTGTCCTTCTCCCTCGACTGGTTCAATCCGTTCACCGGGATCACCATCGCGGCCTTCGTCGTCGGCCTCACCGGCTCGATCTTCGCGTTCTGGGGTTGGGACACGTGCCTCACGCTCGGCGAGGAGTCGAAGGACCCGAAGACGGTTCCCGGCCGCGCCGGCCTGCTCGCGGTGGTCTCGATCCTCATCACCTACCTGCTGGTGGCGATCGCCGTGATGATGTACGCGGGCGTCGGGACCGAGGGCGTGGGGCTCGGCAATCCCGACAACTCCGAGAACGTCTTCCGCCCGCTGGCGACCCCCGTGCTGGGCGGCTTCGGCGGCCTCATGCTGTTCCTGGCGATCTTCGCCTCGTCGATCGCGAGCCTGCAGACCACGTTCCTCCCCGCGGCCCGGACGATGCTCGCGATGGGCTCCTACGGCGCGTTCCCGCGCAAGCTCGCGACGATCCACCCCCGGTACCTGGTGCCGACCTACGCGACCGTCGTCTCGGGCGTCGTCACCGGCGTCTTCTACGCCGTGGTGAAGCTGCTCTCGGACCGGGCCCTGCTGGACACGATCGCCGCGCTCGGCATCATGATCTGCTGGTACTACGGGATCACCGCCTTCGCGTGCGTCTGGTTCTTCCGCCGCGAGCTCTTCACCGGCCCGCACAACATCGTCTACAAGTTCCTGTTCCCCCTGATCGGCGGCACGATCCTCGCGGTCGTCTTCGTGATCTCGGTGCAGGAGAGCCTGAATCCGGAGAACGGCAGCGGCTCCTCGCTGTTCGGCATCGGGCTCGTCTTCTACATCGGGTTCGGCCTGCTCCTGTTGGGCGCCGTGCTCATGTTCGTCCGGCGGGCCACCCACCCCGCCTTCTTCCGCGGCGAAACCCTCCGCCGCACCATCGCCCCCGTCGACGTCGACAAGGAGACCCTCCCGTGACCGCTTCCACCCCCTCGCTCACCTACCGTCTGCCGCAGGTCCGCAACCTCGTCACCGCCCTTCCGGGCCCCGAGTCCGCCCGGCTCGCCGAGCGCCGACGGTCCGCCGTCGCCGGCGGCGTCGGCTCCTCGGTGCCGGTCTACGCCGCGGACGCCGACGGCGGCGTCATCGTGGACGTCGACGGCAACTCGCTCATCGACCTGGGCTCCGGCATCGCCGTCACCAGTGTCGGCGCGTCCGACCCGCGCGTGGCGGAAGCCGTTGCGGCGCAGGCGGGGCACTTCACCCATACCTGCTTCATGGTCACCCCGTACGAGGGCTACGTCGCCGTCGCCGAGC
Source organism: Tsukamurella tyrosinosolvens (assembly GCF_900104775.1). Lineage (NCBI taxonomy): Bacteria > Bacillati > Actinomycetota > Actinomycetes > Mycobacteriales > Tsukamurellaceae > Tsukamurella > Tsukamurella tyrosinosolvens. Next base: position 70,018 of record NZ_FNSA01000003.1, on the reverse strand, counting down.
GGCTCAACGCGCTCACGCCGGGCGACCACGACAAGCGCACCGTGCTGTTCAATTCGGGCGCCGAGGCCGTGGAGAACGCGATCAAGGTCGCGCGCCTGGCCACCGGCCGCGACGCCGTCGTCGCCTTCGACCACGCGTACCACGGCCGCACCAACCTGACGATGGCGCTGACGGCGAAGACCATGCCCTACAAGAAGGACTTCGGCCCCTTCGCTCCCGAGGTCTACCGGATGCCGATGTCCTACCCGTACCGCGACGCCGCGGCGGGCCTCGACGCCGACGGTGCCGCCGCCGCGGCCCGCGCGATCTCCCAGATCGAGAAGCAGATCGGCGGCGACGCGGTGGCCGCGGTCATCATCGAGCCGATCCAGGGCGAGGGCGGCTTCATCGTGCCCGCGCCGGGCTTCCTGCCCGCGCTCGCCGCGTGGGCGAAGGAGAACGGCGTCGTCTTCATCGCCGACGAGGTGCAGACCGGCTTCGCCCGCACCGGCGCCTGGTTCGCGTGCGAGGACGAGGGCGTGGTGCCCGACATCATCACCATGGCCAAGGGCATCGCCGGCGGCATGCCGCTCTCGGCCATCACCGGCCGCGCCGACCTGCTCGACGCCGTGCACGCCGGTGGACTCGGCGGCACCTACGGCGGCAACCCCGTCGCCTGCGCCGCGGCCCTCGCCGCGCTCGACACCATGACGGACCTCGACCTGCCCGCCCGCGCCCGCGCGATCGGCGAGCGGTCCGCGGCCCGCCTCAGCGCGCTGGCCGACGAGGTGGGGGTCATCGGCGACGTCCGCGGCCGCGGCGCGATGATCGCGATCGAGCTGGTCCGCCCGGGCACGTCGGAGCCGGACGCCGACCTGACCAAGGCGGTCGCCGCGAAGGCCCTTGCCGCCGGTGTCGTGATCCTGACATGCGGCACCTACGGCAACGTCATCCGCCTCCTGCCCCCGCTGGTGATCGGCGACGAGCTGCTCGACGACGCCCTCACCGTGCTCGAGACGGCGATCCGCGAGGCCTCCGCGTGAACGTCGCCGACCTGCTGAATTCCGTCCCCACCGGACTCTGGCTGAAGGGCGCGTCGACGCCGAGCGAGTCCGGCCGCACCTTCGACGTGATCAACCCCGCCACCGGCGAGGTCCTCGCGTCCGTCGCGAACGCGACGCCCGCCGACGCGACGGCGGCCCTCGACGCGGCGAGCGCCGCCGCTGACGAGTGGGCCGCCACCGCGCCCCGCGTGCGCGCCGATATCCTGCGCGCCGCGTTCGACGCGGTGACCGCCCGCGCCGACGACTTCGCGCTGCTCATGACCCTGGAGATGGGCAAGATCCTGCCCGAGAGCCGCGGCGAGGTGGCCTACGGCGCCGAGTTCCTGCGCTGGTTCTCCGAGGAGGCCGTGCGCATCGGCGGCCGCACCGCGACCGCGCCCGCCGGCACCGGCGAGATCGCCGTCGTCAAGGAGCCCGTCGGGCCGTGCCTGGCGATCACGCCGTGGAACTTCCCGCTGGCCATGGGCACCCGCAAGATCGGGCCCGCCCTGGCCGCCGGCTGCACCGTGATCGTCAAGCCGGCCGAGGACACGCCGCTGACGATGCTGCTGCTCGCGCAGGTCTTCGCCGAGGTGGGCCTGCCGGCCGGCGTCCTGTCGGTGCTCCCGACCCTCGACGCGCCCACCGTCGTCCGGGAACTGATGGACGACGACCGCCTGCGGAAGGTCTCCTTCACCGGCTCCACCGGCGTCGGCAAGATCCTCCTGGCGCAAGCGGCGAACAACGTGCTGCGCACCTCGATGGAGCTCGGCGGCAGCGCCCCGTTCCTCGTCTTCGACGACGCCGACCTCGACAAGGCCGTCGATGGTGCGATGCTCGCCAAGATGCGCAACGGCGGCGAGGCGTGCACCGCCGCCAACCGGATCCTGGTGCAGAACGGTATCCGCGAGGCCTTCACCGCGAAGCTCACCGAGCGGGTGGCGGCCATGCGGGTCGGGCCGGGCTGGGAGGCCGACTCCGCCATCGGCCCGATCATCAACGCCAAGCAGCGCGGCTCCATCGCCGCGCTCGTCGACGAGGCCGTCGCCGCCGGCGCCACCGTGCGCACGGGCGGCAAGCCGGTCGACGGTGCCGGCTTCTTCTACGAGCCCACCGTCATCGACGGCCTGCCCGACGGTGCCCGCATCCGCCGCGACGAGATCTTCGGCCCCGTCGCCGCGATCGTCGGCTTCGACACCGAGGAGCAGGGCGTGGCGATGGCCAACGACACCGACTATGGCCTGGCCGCGTACTTCTTCACGGAGAACGTCGGGCGGGCGCAGCGCGTCGCACGCAGGCTCCAGGCGGGCATGGTCGGCGTGAACCGCGGCGTGATCTCCGATCCGGCCGCCCCGTTCGGCGGGATCAAGCAGTCCGGCCTCGGCTCCGAGGGCGGCAGCGAGGGCATCGAGGAGTACCTGAACACCAAGTACATCGCGCTCCCGCCGGTGTGACGGCTCCCTCACCCGGCCGGCGCCCTCACGGGGCGCCGGTAGGGTGACGACGTGCGGCGATGGCAACGACTCCTGTGGATCGCGACGCTCGTCGTGGTCCTGGTGCTCGCCGCGGTCGGCGGCGTCGGCTACGCGCTGTTCGGCATCGACCATCAGGACCCGCTGCGCAAGGTGGACGCGATCATCGTGCTCGGCGGCGAGCACGACGGCCGCGAGCAGTACGGCATCCGGCTGGCCCAGGAGGGCTGGTCGAAGAACGTCGTGCTCTCCAACCCTTACGGCCGGTACGAACCCGACGACCTCGCCATGCAGGCGATGTGCGGAACCCGCCTCGGCGACGTCAGCATCACGTGTGAGAAGCCCGTGCCCAGCACCACCCGCGGCGAGGCGATGTTCACCGAGCGGCTGTCGAAGCAGAACGGCTGGTCCTCGGTGATCGTGATCAGCTGGGGCTACCACCTCACCCGCTCGCGCTACATCTTCGACAACTGCTACTCGGGCGAGACGGTCATGCGCGCGGTGCCCCGTAGCTACGACTACGGCCCCGCCGACTGGGAACTGATCTACCTCTACCAGTTCGTGGGCACGGCGAAGGCCGTGGTCCAGGGCACCTGCGACTGACACAAGGACCGCCGTTCCGCTTTCCCCTGACGCGCGCGGGCGTTAAGATTGCGTCAAGATCGACGTAAGAGGTGAAAGGCCGGTACGGTTATGTCAGACGATGCGGTGTTCGCGCGCGTCCAGGTCGAGCAGGCCCGGAGCTGCGCGTGGGCGACGACCCTGGACCGCGCCCGCGAGATGGTTCCCCCGAACCCGGCCGACGCGAGCCTGGCCGAGGCCGTGGACACCCTGCGCCGCCGCGGCATGACGGTGACGGACGCCCTCGCCCCGCACATCGGGCCCGCGGAGCTGGCCGCGGCCGACGTCTACGTGATCCCGCACCTCGCCCGGCCCGGCGTCGAGCGCGTGACCGGCGACCTGCCGCCCGTGTACGCACCCGACGAGCTCGACGCGATCGAGCGGTACGTCCGCAACGGCGGCGGGCTCGTGGTCCTCGCGGAATGCGACACCGCCACCTCGGGCAACAACCTCGATGAGCTGCTCGGGCGGTTCGGCGTGCACGTCGAGTCGGTGGTCGTCCAGGAGGCCGCAGGCGAACGCCGCCACGGTGGCAACGCCACCTGGGTCCGCTCCGAGATCGCCCCCGACCTGAACGGCCAGGGCATCGTCGCGGCGGTCGACGGGGCCTGCTTCTACCGCACCGGCGTCCTCGACCTCACCGCCGCGCCCGGCGCCACGGTGCTGGCGCGCACGAGCGATACCGCGGCCCCCGCCGGCCGCGCACTGGCCGCTGCGCTGACGGTCGACCGCGGCCGGGTCGTGGTCTTCGCGGACTCCGATCTGTTCGGGGACGATTCGATCGACGACCTCGACCAGCGCACCCTCTGGGCCAACGCCGTCACCTGGGCCGCCGGGGCGCACGAGGACCCGCCCGCGGATACGGGCAGCGGCGCGGCGGACAGCCCCGACTGGGCGGCGCTCAAGGCCGCGGTGGAGGAGCTGCGCGGGATCCAGGACGAGACCGGCGCGGTCCCCGATGCGGCCCACCACCGGCGGGCCGGCGAGCTGGTCGACGAGATCGTCATCCGGATCGATGCGCTCGCCCACCTGTTCCCCCACGACGCCGACTACCTCGCCGCGGTGCCCCTCGACTTCCGCCGGTGGATCGAGGGCGGCTTCGGCCGGCCCGAGTTCGACGAATCCCTCGCCGCGTTCCGGCCCGACCGCAGCCGGGCCGACGGCACCGAGCACCTCGTCGTCTTCCCGATGTACACCCAGAACGGCAACGCGGGCAAGGTCTTCGAGGCCGTCCTGCTCCGCGTGGTCTGGCCCGAGTGGCTGGCCGAGACCGAGCGTACCTTCGACAACCGACAGTTCCTGGCGGTGGCCTTCGAGGACTTCACCCCCGGCTACGACACCCACTCCGCGGTGCTGTTCCCCGAGACCGTGACGGTCGCGCAGACCCCCGAGTTCCACTGGGGCGCCATCTTCTGCGACCGCGAGGCCGCCCGCTTCCGTCGCGTGACGGGCGCGGCCGCCGAGATCCTCTCGCTGCGCCTCCCGCCCGACGGGGACCGCCTCGTCGCCTCGCAGTCCCTCGCGGAGTCCACCTTCGCGCTGTGGGACCTGATCCACGACCGCACGCACAGCCGGGGCGACCTGCCCTTCGACCCCTTCATGATCAAGCAGCGGATGCCGTACTGGCAGTACTCCCTGGAGGAGCTGCGCTGCGACCTCACCACCTTCCGGGAGGCGTACCGGCTCCAGCAGGACGGCCACCCGTACGGGCTGCCGGTGCAGCTGGCGATCCTGTGCGACCGCCTCTTCCGCTTCCCCATCACCGGTGACCGGGTGCGCAACTACGACGGCCTCGGCGGCCAGCTGCTGTTCGCCTATCTGCACCGCCACGGCGCGCTGCGCTGGCGCGACAACCGGCTCTCGTTCGACTGGAAGGAGCTGCCGCTCCAGGTGATCCGGCTCACCGAGGAGATCGAGGAGCTCTACCGCACCGGCATCGACCGGTCCAAGGTCGGCCAGTGGCTCGCGAGCTACGAGTTCGTCTCCACTTACGTCGCGCCCGGTCCCGGGTCGACGTGGGCGCAGGGCCCGTCGGCGCTCCCGCTCGACGGTCCTCCCAAGGCCCTGGTGGACCTCGTCCTGCCCGACGAGTTCCCCCTCAACATGTTCTACGAGGCGCTGCGGCGCAAGATGGCACCCGTGATCGAGAGCGCGAAGGGCATCACGGCGGCGACGGCGACGGAGGTACCGGCATGAGCGGGGTGACGGGCCGCACCGTCGTGGTGACGGGCGCCAACGGGGCACTGGGGCAGGAGGTCGTGCGGCGGCTCGTCGCCGCCGGGGCGCAGGCCGCCGTCATCACGCGCGGCGCTCCCGCGGAGGAGATCGCGGACCTCGACGGCGTGAGCGCCTACCGCGCGGACCTGTCGGACCGCGCCGCGACGGCGGAGGCCGTCCGGCGCATCGTCGCCGAGCACGGCGGCGCCGACGGCCTGCTGCACCTGGTGGGCGGCTGGCGCGGCGGCACCCCGATCGACGAGGCGGACCCCGCGGATTGGGACTTCCTCGAGGCGGGCCTGATCCGCAGCCTGCAGAACGTCTCCCAGCCGCTGTACCCCGCGCTCGCCGCGAGCGAGGACGCGCGGGTCGCCGTCATCTCGTCGATCTCGGTGGCGAAGCCGACGGCGAAGAACGCGATGTACGCCACCGCCAAGGCCGCCGCCGAGGCGTGGACCCTGGCACTCGCCGACGGCTTCGCCGGCACCGGCGCCGCCGCGACGGTCCTGCGGGTGATGGCGCTGCTCACGCCGCAGATGAAGGCCGACTCCCCGGAGCGGAAGTTCCCGCGCTACACGCCCATCGGCGACGTGGCCGATCGCCTCGTCGCGCTGTGGGACGCTCCTGCGGCCGAGGTGAACGGCACCGTCGACACCCTGGTTCCGGAGGTGACCGCATGACCCGCCTGCACGATCCCGCCAAGCGCGGCTTCGCGAGCGACAACTACGCCGGCGTGCTGCCGGAGGTGCTCGAGGCGATCGCCGAAGCGAACCTCGGGCACCAGGGCGCCTACGGCGCCGACGTCTACACCGCCGCCCTCGATGCGCGGATCGTCGAGCTGTTCGGCGACGGGGCGCGGGCGTTCCCCGTGTTCAACGGCACCGGCGCGAACGTCGTCGCGTTGTCCGCGGTCTCCGACCGTTGGTCGGCGGTGGTCTGCGCCGACACGGGCCACATCCACGTCGACGAGGGCGGCGCCCCCGAGAAGCTCGCCGGGCTCAAACTCTTCGTCGTGCCCACCGTCGAGGGCAAGCTGACCCCCGAGGCGATCACCGCCGCCGTCCCCGACCGGGCGGGCGACGTGCACTGGGCACAGCCTCGCGTGCTCTCGGTGGCGCAGTCCACCGAGCTCGGCACCGTCTACACCCCGGACGAACTGCGGGCCCTCGCGGAATACGCGCACGAGCGCGACTGGCTGCTGCACATCGACGGCTCGCGCCTGGCCAACGCCGCCGCGAGCCTCGGCACGGACCTGCGGGCGATCACCACCGACATCGGCGCCGACGTCGTGAGCATGGGCGGCACGAAGAACGGCCTGCTCGGCGCTGAACTCGTGGTGGTCCTCGACGCGGCCTCCGCGCCCGGCGTCGAGTACGTGCGCAAGCTCTCGATGCAGCTGGCCTCCAAGCAGCGCTTCCTCGCCGCGCAGTTCCTCGCTCTGCTCGACGACGACCGGTACCTGCGGGTCGCGGGCCATGCGAACGCGATGGCGCGGCTGCTCGCGGATCTCGTCCGCGGGATCGGCGGCGTGACGATCACGCAGCCGGTGCAGTCGAACGCGGTCTTCGCGGAGCTCCCGCGCGCGGCCGCCGAGGCGCTGATGGAGCGGGTGCCGTTCTACTTCTGGGACGAGATCCGCGGCGAGGTCCGCTGGATGTGCGCGTGGGACACCACCGAGGAGGACGTCCGCGCGTTCGCCGCGCTGATCTCGGCCGAGCTCAGCCGAACCGCGGGAATTTGATGTAGGCGAGGCCCATGAGGTCGATCGACAGGTAGCCGAGGATCGCCGCCGCGACGCCGCCCCCGACCACGAGGACGGCGCGGCGCCAGTCCCCGCGGGGTGACGCCACCAGCCACCAGCCGATCCCGGTGAACGTGACGATCGGCCCGAGCAGCGCGACCGGCACGGCGGCCAGACCGGTGTCCCCGACGATCCGCACCAGCCGGGCGACGCCTCCGAGGAGCACCGACACCAGCGCCGTGACGCACAGCATCGTCGTCCACCGCGGGCCGCGCGCCACCAGGCGATAGCCGAGGACCGAACCGACGGCACCGCCCACGGCGACGATCACGGTCGTCATCGCCGCGCCCGCCGCGCGAGCACGTAGCCGGCCCCGATGCCCAGGGCCGAGACGAGCGGCGCGCCGAACAGGAACCGGACGCCCGCGGACGGCGGCATCCCGAGCAGGGACACCAACCCGTAGACGCCGACCGAGGCGAACCCTGCGAGCACGCCGAAGACGAGGAACGCGAACCACCGGTCGCCGAGGGCGTCGCGCAGCGCGAACAGCACGCCGGTCACCAAGGAGAGGACCCCGATTCCCACGAACCGGGAGTCGAGCTCGAGGGCCCGCCACGCGGGTGCGGCCGAGAGGCTCGCCGTGGAGACGGCGGCGAGGGCACCACCGATCGCGACGCACACAAGGGTGCGACGGTCGGTGGGCAGCCGCGCACCGTCGGGCACCGGTCGATCCGAGGAGGTCTCCTGCACGCCGTCGACGATACGTCGATCAGTAGGCGCCGTCGGAGGTGAGCACGGTGCGCACCGTGCGCGCGATGATGCCGACGTCCGTGCCGAGCGACCAGTTCTCCACGTACCCCACGTCGAGCCGGATGGACTCGTCCCAACTGAGGTTCGAGCGGCCGTTGACCTGCCAGGCGCCCGTGACGCCCGGCTTCACCAGCATCCGGCGGAGCATGACCGGCGGGTACTGCTCGACCTCGTGCGCGAGCGCCGGGCGCGGCCCGACCACGGACATCGAGCCACCGAGGACGTTGAAGAACTGGGGCAGCTCGTCGAGGCTGTACCGGCGGATGAAGCGGCCCACCCGCGTGACCCGCGGATCGTTCTTCACCTTGAACAGCGGCCCCGCGCCCATGTTCTCGTCGGCCAGGACGCCGCGGCGGGTGTCCGCGTCGACGTACATGCTCCGGAACTTGATCATGTCGAAGGACTCGCCACCGGCACCGACCCGCTGCGCGCGGTAGAAGACCGGGCCGCGGCTGTCCGCCTTGACGGCGACGGCGATCGCGAGCATGACCGGCCCGGTCACGAGCACGCCGGCACCGGCGACGGCCAGGTCGAGCATGCGCTTGCCGAGCCCGTGGGAGCGGGCGGGGCGCGGCGCGGCGACGGCGGTCATCGGGGTACGGCCGACCGAACCGCTCACCATCCGGGAGCGCGCGACGTCGGGCAGGCCCGCCGTGACCACGAGCTCGATGCCCTCCGCCGCGAGCTGCCACATCAGCTCACGGAGGTCATCGGGTCCGAGGGAATCGGTCGCGGTGAGCACCACGATGCCGGCGCCGGTCTCGCGCGCGGCCTCGAGCACGGAACGGTCCGTCCCCACGACGGGCACTCGCGTGCCCGCGATCTCGAGCGCATCGACGACGATGGCGTCGTTGGTGGGGAGGCAGACTCCCACGACCCGCGCGCCTGCGGTCGGCGCGCCGAGGAGGCTCCGGGTCGAGGCCGTGGCCGAGGCGAAACCGCCGACCACCAGGGTGGGTACGGGCGCCACGGCAGTGGCCTTGTGCCGGAACCGGAGTCGCACGAGCAGCGCACCGACCAGAGCGACTGGTGCCGAGGCGAGGAAGAGCGCCTGAGGAAGCATCTGCGGGAAGAGGAGCTCGATCAGGACCAGTGGGCCGTAGACGAGCTGGGCCGTGACGAGAACGCGGCGCAGCTCGGGGGTGCCGAGCCGCAACAGCGGCATGGCCATCGGCCGGGAACGCCAGAGGCGGAGGAACCAGAACAGGTTCGCTCCCACCACGAGGGCGGCCAGTTCGGGCGCGCTCTCGCCGGCTGCATAGCCGACGACGAAGCCCGCGGCCGAGGCGGCGAGCGCCACGACGGCGTCCGCAGCGACGATCCGGCGTGCCAGGCGGTCGCGGTGGGCCTCCGCGACGGCGCGCGCTGACGGTACCTGCGGCAGGGCCACGGGCGGGATCGGCGCGCCGGTCGCCGGAGCCCGCGCGGGCTCGGGCGTGGCGTCGGCGACGGGCTCCGCCGGGGCGGCACCGGCCGCTACCCAGGTGTCGATCGACATGTCCCGCTCCTCATATCCGTTCGCCGTGACCGGACGCGGAATTCGACGTCCCGACCGAATCAGAATCGCTAATCTACATATTGCAGTTGCGAATACCTAATTCCGTGAGCTTCGTCTCATGCATCCCGCACCCGGAGGCCACCGTCGCGCTTCGTGGGTGTGACGGCGCCCACAGCCACTCCGGGAACCGATGCGGAGTGCGCCGTGACGACAACAGTTCACACTGGTCACGGGCCCAACTTCCGCCGTCCGATCCCGATCCCCCGGGAAACACCCCCTCGCTTCCGAGGGTGCCGCGCGATGGATGCGAGTGGCTGCCGGTTGCTACCGTAGACGCTCAGCATTGCAATCGCAAGATGCATTGACCGTTTGCAACCAGAAAAGATGTGAGGTCTATGATCAAACATCGAAGAGCCCGCCGAGAGTTACGGAAGCCATCATGAATTGCCGTCTGTGCGGCTCGTCACAGCTGCGGAGCGTGGTCGACCTCGGTGCCACACCACCTTGTGAAATGTTCCTCACCGCAGCGGAACTGGACGGCCCCGAGCCCACCTACCCGCTGCACCTGCGGATCTGCGAGGAATGCCTGCTGCTCCAGATCCCCGCGCTGATCCTCCCGGAGGAGACCTTCTCCGAGTACGCGTACTTCTCCTCGTTCTCCGCGAGCTGGGTCGACCACGCGCGCCGCTTCGTGGACGAGTCGATCCGCCGGCTCGAGCTCGACGGCGACAGCCTCATCGTCGAGGTCGCCAGCAACGACGGGTACCTGTTGCAGCACGCCGTCGCCGCCGGCGTGCCCTGCGTCGGCATCGAGCCCTCGGTCAACGTCGGGCAGGCCGCCCGGGACCGGGGCGTCCCGACGGTGACCGCCTTCCTCGGCCCGGAGACCGCCGCGCAGGTCCGCGCCGAGCACGGCCCCGCCGATCTGGTGGTCGCGAACAACGTCTACGCGCACATCCCCGACCTCCTGGGATTCACCCAGGGGCTGCGGGGACTGCTGGCCGACGACGGCTGGCTGAGCATCGAGGTGCACCACGCGCTCGCGCTCGTCGCCGAGGGCCAGTTCGACACGATCTACCACGAGCACTTCCAGTACTACACGGTGCTCAGCGCGCAGCGGGCGCTCGCCACCGCGGGCCTGACGGTCGTCGACGTCGAGCTCGTCCCCACGCACGGCGGCTCCATCCGCGTCTGGGCGCGGCCCGACGGGGTGGCACAGGCACCGTCGGACCGCGTGCGCGAGGTGCTGCGGATCGAGGAGGAGGCCGGGCTGCACGTGCTCTCCGGCTACACCGGGATGCAGGCGCTGGCCGACCGGGCCCGGCAGGACCTGCTGCGCTTCCTGCTCGAGTGCCGCGCCGCGGGCAAGCGGGTGGCCGGCTACGGGGCCCCGGGCAAGGGCAACACGCTGCTCAACTACTGCGGCATCCGGCCCGACCTCCTCGAGTACACCGTGGACCGCAACCCGTACAAGCACGGCCGGTTCACCCCCGGCACGCGCATCCCGATCCACGCGCCCGAGCGCCTCGACGCCGACCGCCCCGACGTGGTCGTCGTGCTGCCGTGGAACCTCGAGACCGAGATCACCGAGCAGCTGCGTCCCCTGATCGAGCAGGGCACCGAGGTGGTCTACCCCATGCCCCAGTTGCACACCGCGCGGCCGGTCGCCGCTACCACGGAGGTCTGAGCGATGAAGGTTGTCCTGTTCTGCGGCGGCTACGGCATGCGGATGCGCAATACCGCGGACGACATGGTGCCCAAGCCCATGCAGCTCGTCGGACCGCGGCCGCTCATCTGGCACGTGATGCGGTACTACGCGCACTTCGGCCACACCGAGTTCGTGCTGTGCCTGGGCTACGGCGCGCAGCACATCAAGAACTACTTCCTCAACTACCGCGAGACGGAGTCGAACGACTTCGTGATCCGCGGCGGCGAGGTGGAGCTGCTCGGCGCCGACATGCGGGACTGGACGATCACCTTCGTCGACACAGGACTGGAATCGGCCATCGGCGAACGCCTCCGGCGCGCGCGGCCCTATCTGGACGGTGACGAGTACTTCCTCGCCAACTACGCCGACGTGCTCAGCGACGCCCCGATGAACACCATCATCGACCAGGTCAAGGCGACCGGCTCCGCCGCCTCGATGCTGCTGGTGCCGCCGCAGTCCTCGTTCCACTGCGTGGACGTGGACGGCGACGACAAGGTCACCGGCATCACCCCCGTCTCCGAGTTCCCCATCTGGGAGAACGGCGGCTATTTCGTGCTGACCCAGGAGGTCTTCGACCACCTGCCGCCCGGCGGCGATCTGGTGGCGGACTCGTGCACCGCGCTGGCCAAGGAGGGGAAGCTGTTGGGCTACAAGCACCGCGGCTTCTGGAAGCCCGCCGACACGTTCAAGGAGCGGGCCGACCTCGACGCCGGCTACGCCCGCGGCGACCGGCCCTGGATGGTCTGGAAGGACCCGGTCGGATGATCGGCCTCTCCGCCGGCCGGATCTCGGAGATCGCGGTGCTCGGCGCGCACTGCGACGACATCGCGATCGGCATGGGTGGGACGCTGCTCCAGCTGGCGGAGGCCAATCCCGGCCTGCGCGTGCGGGCCTTCGTGGCCAGCGGCGCCGGCACCCCGCGCGAGGCGGAGGAACGGGCGGCGCTCGCCGCCTTCGCACCCGAGGCGGAGTTGCACATCACCGTGCTGGACCTGCCCGACGGGCGAGCCCCCGCGCACTGGCAGCGCGAGAAGTCCCTACTGGCGCAGTTCAAGCGCTCGTCCACGCCCGACATCGTCTTCGCGCCGCACCGCGGCGACGCGCACCAGGACCACCGCCAGCTCGCGGAGCTGGTGCCGCAGGAGTTCCGGGACCACCTGATCCTCGGCTACGAGATCCTCAAGTGGGAGACCGACACCCCGCGACCCACCGTGTTCAACCCGCTCTCGGCGTACGCCGCGATGGCGAAGACGCGGCTGCTCACGGAGCACTACCCCTCGCAGGTCGACCACGACTGGTTCGACGACGAGTCCTTCCTCGGCCTGGCACGGCTGCGCGGCATCCAGTGCCGCTCCACCTACGCCGAGGGTTTCATGCTGGAAAAGGCGATCGTAGATCTCGGAGGAAATCGATGAAGGTCCTGCTCACGGGTAGCCAGGGATACCTGGGAACGGTGATGACGCCGATCCTGCGCGCGGCGGGCCACGAGGTGACCGGACTCGACTCCGGGCTCTTCGCCGACCGCGTGCTCGGGCCGGCCGTGGCCGACCCGCCGACGCTCACCACGGACCTGCGCGACGTGACCGCGGCGGAGCTGGAGGGCTTCGACGCGGTGATCCACCTCGCCGCCCTGTCCAACGACCCGCTGGGCTCGCTGGCGCCCGAGATCACCTACGACATCAACCACGCCGCGTCGAGCCGGCTCGCGCGGCTGTCCAAGGAGGCGGGCGTCTCCCGGTTCCTGTACGCCTCCACGTGTTCCGTGTACGGCGCGGCCGGCGACGGCCTCGTCGACGAGGACGCGCCGCTCAACCCCATCACGCCCTACGCGATCAGCAAGGTGCGCGTGGAGGACGACGCCGCGGAGCTCGCGGACGCCGACTTCACCCCCGTGTTCCTGCGCAACGCCACGGCGTTCGGCTTCTCGCCGCGGCTCCGCGCGGACATCGTGCTGAACAACCTGATGGGCTACGCGGTGCTCACGGGCGAGGTCCTGGTGCTCTCCGACGGGACGCCGTGGCGCCCCCTGGTGCACGCACAGGACATCGCGCACGCCTTCGCCACGTGCCTCACCGCGCCGAAGGAGACGGTCTCGGCGCGCGCCTACAACGTCGGCACCGAGCGCAACAACGTGACCGTCGCCGAGATCGCGCAGGCCGTGGTCGACGTCGTGCCCGGCGCCGCGGTCCGGATCACCGGCGAGGCGGGGAACGACCCCCGCTCGTACCGGGTCGACTTCTCCCGTGCCCGCGAGGAACTGGGCTTCGAGGCGCAGTGGACGGTCGCGGACGGCGCGGCCGAACTGCACAAGGCCTACACCGAGTTCGGGCTCACCGAGCGCGCCTTCCACGACGACTTCACCCGGCTCGCGGTGCTCAAGGAGCTGCAGGCCGGGGGCGCCATCGACGCCTCGATGCGCCGGCGATGACCGGGTCCGGGTCAGCCCAGGCGGGAGCGCAGGTCGGCCCAGGAGCCGGCCGCGCGGTCCCGCGCCGAGACGATCGACGCGGCCAGCGGCCACTGCAGCGCGAGCTCCGGGTCGGCGTGGTGCACCGCGAGGTCCTCGGACGGGTCGTGCGGGCGGTCGATCCGGTAGCAGACGTCCGCCACGTCGGTCAGCGCCTGGAAGCCGTGCAGGAAGCCCGGCGGCACGTACAGCGTGCGGAAGGCCTCGTCGTCCAGGCGGAAGGCCTGGCTCCGGCCGAAGGTCGGCGAGTACGGTCGCGCATCCACCAGGACGTCGTGCACGGCGCCGTGCGCGCAGCGCACGAGCTTCGCCTCCCCGCGGCCCGAGCGGCCGTGCATCCCGCGGAGCACGCCCCGCATCGAGCGCGACTGCGAATCCTGCACGAATCGTGCGGCGGCGCCCGGCTCCCCCAGGTGCGCGTCGAAGATCTCCGCGTCGAAGGTGCGCGTGAACAGGCCCCGGTCGTCGGCGTGCGGGGTGGGAACCAGCAGCAGGACGTCGGCCAGGTCGGTCTGCTCGATGCGCATGAGGACATGCTGCCATGAGACACGCACGCGCGTGCCGCGCCTGCGGCTCCGTCAAACTCACCCGGGTGCTCGACCTGGGCCGCGTCCCCGCGGCGGATCACTTCCCGCCCGCCGGGTCCCCGGTCGACCCCGGCGAGTCCGCGCATCCACTCGCGATGGACCTGTGTGCCGCATGCGGCCTCGCACAGCTCGCCGACGACGACACCGTCACCGACGAGCCCCGGGGCGTGGAACCGCGCGCGCTGCGCGAGCAGGCCGCCGACGCGGTGGCCCGCGTCGCCGAGGCCGGCCTCCTCCGCGGCACGACGGTGCGCGAGTTCGGCAGCCCGCACGGCGGCACGTGGCTGCCGCTGCTCGCCGACCGCGGCTTCCGCGAAACCGACTCGGCCACCGTCGGTGCCGACGTCGTTCTCGACAGCTTCGGGATCATGCACGAGCCCGACCAGCGGGCGGCCTTCGCCGCTCGCGCCGCGGCCGTCGCGCCCGGCGGCGTGCTGCTGCTGCAGTACCAGCCGCTCGGCGGCATTGTCGACCAGCTGCAGTGGACCGCCCTGCGGCACGGCCACTTCGGCTACTACACGCTGACCGCCCTGCTGCGGCTGCTCGCCGCCGCGGGCCTGGAGCCGGTGCGCGCCTTCGAGTTCGACCTGTACGGCGGCACCGTGCTGCTCGCGGTGCGGCACTCCGGCGCGGCCGACGTCGTGCCCGGCGCGGGCGCCGCCGATCCCACCGTCCGCCGGATCCTCGCCGCGGAGGCCGCCGCCGGCCTCGGCACGCCCCGGGGCCTGCGCACGCTCAGTGCCGCGCCCGCCGACCAGGCGCGCGCGCTGCGGGAATGGGCGCAGGGGCACGCCGCCGCCGGCCGCACCGTCGCGGCCTACGGCGCCGCCTCGCGGGCCGTGGCGCTGTTCGCGCTGGCCGGCCTGGACGCGGGCCTCGTGTCCTGCGTCGCCGACGCGTCACCGTCGAAACAGGGTCGCCGCATGCCCGGCACCGACATCCCGATCGTTCCGCCCCAGCACCTGACCACGCTCGACGGCCCCGTCCTGCTGACCCTGCCCGACCTGCACGACGAGGTGCTCGAGGCCTGGCCGGCCCTCCGCGGAAGACTGGTGAACCAACCATGACCGGACCCGACTTCACCCGCTCGCGGGACCTGCAGGACCGCCTGCACCGACTGGTGCCCGGCGGCGCGCACACCTACGCCCGCGGCGCCGACCAGTACCCCGAGTTCATGCCGCCCGTGCTCACGCGCGGCCGCGGCGCACGCGTCTGGGACGCGGACGGCAACGAGTACGTCGAGTACGGGATGGGGCTGCGGGCCGTGACCCTGGGCCACGCCTACCCGCCGGTCGTCGAGGCCGTGCGCGCGTGCCTCGACGACGGTCTCAGCTTCAGCCGGCCCACGACGACGGAACTCGATGCCGCCGAGGACTTCCTCGCGATGGTGCCCACCGCCGACATGGTGAAGTTCGGCAAGAACGGCTCCGACGCGACCACCGCGGCCCTGCGCCTCGCGCGCGCCGCCACCGGCCGCGACCTCGTGGCGGTGTGCGACCAGCCCTTCTTCTCCGTCGACGACTGGTTCATCGGCGCGACCGACATGGCGGCCGGGATCCCCTCCGCGATCAGCGATCTCACGGTCCGCTTCGCCTACAACGACGCCGATTCGCTGCGGGCCCGGTTCGCCGAGCATCCCGGCCGCATCGCCGCCGTCTTCCTCGAGGCCGCCACGGCCCTCGCGGAGCCCGAACCCGGCTTCCTGGAGGCGGTGCGGGCCCTGTGCGACGAGCACGGCGCGGTGCTGGTCTTCGACGAGATGATCACCGGCTTCCGCTGGTCGCCGCACGGCGCGCAGTCCGTGTACGGCGTCACGCCCGACCTGTCGTGCTGGGGCAAGGCGATGGGCAACGGCTTCCCCATCGCCGCGCTCGCCGGGAAGCGCGAGCTCATGGAGCTCGGCGGCCTCAACACCGACGCCGAGCGGGTGTTCCTGCTGTCCACGACGCACGGCCCGGAGTCGGTCTCGCTCACCGCGTTCCGCGCCGTCGCGCGGGCCTACCGCGAGGGCGATCCGGTGGGCGCGATGGAGCGCGCCGGGCGCCGGCTGGCCGACGGGGTGAACGCCGCGGCGGACGCCGCGGGGGTCGGCAACGCGGTGCGCGCGATCGGCCGCCCGTCGTGCCTGGTCTTCACGACCCGCGACACCGACGGTGCGCCGTCGCAGGCCTACCGGACCCTGTTCCTGCAGGAGCTGATGCGGCGCGGCGTGCTCGGACAGTCCTTCGTGATCTCCGCCGCGCACACCGACGCCGACGTCGACCACACCGTCGACGCGGTGGCGCAGGCCCTCGTGCCGTACCGGAAGGCACTGGAGGCGGGCACCGTCGACGGGCTGCTCGAGGGCCGTCCCGTCGCGCCGGCCCTGCGCCGGACCGCGGCGCCGCGGCGCCTGCCCGGCGGGGCACCGTCGTGACGACGCCGATCCGCGTCCTCGTCGTGGGCCCCCCGCCCCCCGGTCCCCTGAGCCGGGGCGGCATGGCCACCGTGGTCGGTCACATGGCGGCGCAGCCCGATCCGGCCATCGACGTGCGCCTGGTCGCCACGTACGTGGACGGCACCGTCGGGCAGCGCCTGCGAACCGGTCTCGGCGGCATGGCGCGGAGCACCGCGGCCGTGCTCCGCGGCGACGTCGACGTGGTGCACGTGCACCTCTCGCACGGCGGCAGCGTCGTGCGCAAGGCCCCCGTGCTGTGGGCGGCGCGCCTGCGCGGCGTCCCCGCGGTCGTGCACGGCCACAGCTTCGACTTCGGCGGCTGGGTCACCCGGCTCCCGGCCCCCGCGCGGACCCTCGTGCGGGCGGCCCTGCCCGCGGACCGCTGGTTGGTGCTGGGGACGGGCCTCGCCACGGAGTACGCGGCCGCCCTGGGCCTCGCGCCCGAGACGGTCGAGGTGCTCTACAACCCCGTGCCGCCCCTCCCGGCCCGGCCCGCCGAGGGCCTCGCGGCCGACGGCGCGGACGAAAGCATCGTCCGCGCGGTCGCGCTCGGGCGGCTCGGCGTCCGGAAGGGCAGCTACGACCTCGTCGCGGCGGTCGCCGCGCTGCCGCCCGACGTCCGGTCACGGCTGCACCTGACCCTGGCCGGCGACGGCGAGGTGGACGAGGTGCGCGCCGCGGTCGCGGCGGCCGGCGTCGAGGAGGCGGTGACGGTCCGCGGTTGGGTGGACCCGGCCGGGCGCGACGCGCTGCTCGCCGCATCGCAGGTCTTCGCGCTGCCCAGCTACGACGAGGGCCTGCCGATGGCGCTGCTGGAGGCGATGGCCGCCGGCCTCGCGCCGCTGACCACCCCCGTGGGCGCGATCCCCGACGCGATCACCGACGGCGACGACGGGCTCCTCGTACCGCCGGGGGACGTCCCCGCGCTGGCCACCGCGCTCACGCGGTTGGTCGAGGATCCGGTGCTGCTATCCCACCTCGCTGTCGGGGCCCGTTCCCGTGCGGCCGATTTCGACCTCGTGGAGTGGCATGCCAGGCTCAGCGCGCTGTGGTCCGCGCTCGCGCGGCGATGACTCGCTCCACCTCCGCCGCGAGCGATCTCGCCGACACCGGGGCCGCGAAAACGCGGTCGTAGTGATCGCGGGCGGCGCGCCCCCGCGCCGCCGCGGCACCGGGATCCGCCAGCGCGTCGAACGCGAGCGCGAGGCCCTCGACGTCGTCCACACCCACCGGATGCTCCCCGGGGGGCTGGAACTCCGGCAACGCGCCCTCGGGCGAAACGATGGGCGTCACGCCCAGTTGCATCGCCAGCACCTGGACTCCGCTCTGCGTGGCCCTTCGGTAGTGCACCACCGACGCCTTCGCGCGTGCCATGGGAGCGATCACGTCGGCGTACGCGTACGGCCCACGATGCCATCGCACCGCCTTCCCGACGCGCCGATCGGGACCATCGCCGATCAACACGAGTTCGTCGCCGCGCCAACCCGGCCCGGCGACGTGGCGCTCCCACGCCGCGAGCGTCACGTCGAGATTCTTGTACTCGGTGAGCCGCCCGACGGCGACGAAGTCCCTGCGATCCGACGCCGCCACCACCGGGGGTACGGCCGCGTCGTCGAGATCGCTGGTCAGCGGCACGACCGCGTTCGCGGATACCGCATCGGCCACGTAATCGCTGAAACAGACCGTGGAGGCGGCGGTTCCGTTCCACCGCCCGAACAGCCGGCGTTCCCACCCGGGTAGTTCCTCGTCGGCGCCGTGCGGCCGGTCGTCGTGGACCAGGTTCACCCGCGGAGCACCTCCGGCGAGCGCGATCCACCGCGGATCGCGCACCAACTCGGTGATCACGACGTCGGGCCGGAACGACCGGACCGCGCGCAGCTCCCGGACGAACGCGGGCCAGGTCGACGGGGTCTTCGGGCGCGGATCGAGGACCCGCTCGTAGGCCCGCTGCACGTCCGACTCCGGATGCTGGTCGGAGGTGACGAGCACGACCTCGAAGCCGGCGTCGATCAGGCGCTCGCAGTACACCCGTGCGAGCGGCCGCATCCACGGCGAGAGCCACAGCACCCGCACCGTCACGGCCGCACCGCCGTGAACGCCGCCTCGTAGGCGTCGGCCATCGCCTCGACCGTGTAGTGCTCGCGCATCCGCTCGAATCCGCGGTCGCCGAGCGCGGCCCACTCCTCCGGCCGTGCCAGCAGTTCACGCAGGGCCTCCCGCCATCCCTCGACGGTCACGTCGTGCACCAGGGCGCCTACGGCACCGTCGTCGAGCATGTCCGGGACGGCGCAGACGGCGGACGCCACCACCGGTAGGCGCCGGGCCATCGCCTCGAGGATCACCATCGGGAACGCCTCGGAGCCGCTCGGGACGCACGCCAGGTCGGCCTCGGCGAAGGCGTGCTCGGGCCCGGGCGACCAGCCCCGCCACCGCACCCGCCCCGCCAGCCCAGGTGGGGTGAGTGCCTCGAGCCGCTCGCGGTCGGGACCGTCGCCGAAGATGTCGAGCTCCCAGGGCAGGTCCTCCAGCCCGGCCAGCGCCTCCACCAACAGGTGCGGATTCTTGTGCTCGACGATGCGGGACAACATCACCAGGCGCGGCACGTGGCCGACACGGGGACGCGGCGGCACCTCGTCGAGATCCGCTCGCCGCGCCACACCGTTGGGCGCGACGAAGTGCCTGCGGCCCAACGTCCGATGCGCCGTCGCCTCCGCCCAGTGCGCCGGAGAGAGCGCCACGAAACCGTCCGCACGCCGCATCGCGGCGGCCAGCGGAGCGGAGTACGTGGGCCCGTCCGGCTCCGGCGGGATGTGTGCCCCCACCAACCACGTCCGATCCCGGCCCCCGGCCCGCCAGAGGGTGGCGAAGCCGGTTTCGGTGTTGGTGTCGCCGCTGATCAGGATGGTCGGGCCGGCAGGTAGGTCCAACAACGGCCCCCACCATGGCTGGCGTACCACGCGCACGCCCGCCGGGGCCTCCTCGATCAGCGGACCGAAGCGCTGCAGGCAGACGACGGTCACGTCGTAGCCGCGGCGCTGCAGCTCCCCCGCCAGCACGAGGTGGTGCCGCTCGGCCCCTCCGAAGACCAGCCGGTTCACCGTGAAGACGATGCTCGGCCGCTCGCTGCGCGGGATCGCTGCCCGGCTCGCGCGCTTGCTGCGCTGCACCCGGTCGAGCAGCGAATCCCCCAGCAGGAAGACGCCGGCCGCGCGGGCACCCGCGGCATGCTCGATGTTGAGGGCCATGTTCGCACGCAACAGGTCGGCCGAGCGCCGCCAGGCGACCGCGTCGTCGCGGACCGTACCGTGCCCCGAATGCTCGACGCCCGCATCGCCGGTCAACTCCAGCGACCAGCCCGCGTCGAGGGCGCGCCGCTGCCAGTCGGTCTCCTCGCCGTAGAGGAAGAACTCCTCGTCGAACGGACCCAACGCATCCCAGGCGTCGCGGCTGATGGCCAAACACGCGCCCGTCAGGTAGCCGTCGACCCGCTCCGGCGCTGCCGGGTACAGGTCCGAGATCGGCGTGCGGCGCAGCGCCTCGGCGTACCCGGCGCGGGAGACGAGGCCCCGCAGCACGCCCCGGCGGCGGTGCGCGACGTCCCACGGGCGGCCACGCCCCGTCGTGTCGTGCACATCGTGGACCGCGGGGGCCGCCGCCGCCACCCCGGGCCGCCGCAGCGCGGCGCGGGTCTCCTCGAGTCCGCCGCGGAGCAGGGCGTCGGGGTTGAGCAGCAACAGGTCGTGGTCCGGAGCGAGGGCCGCGAGCCGGTTGACCGCCGCGGCGAAGCCCAGGTTGCGACCGTCACCGTGCCAGGCGACAGCCGGGAACGCCTCTCGCACGTCGGCCATCCCCGGATAGTCGGGACCCGAGTTGTCCCAGACGAGCACCGGAACACCCGGCAGGTGCTTCGCGACGGCGGCGAGGCACTCGGCGACATCGCCCGGCACGCGGTAGGCGACGATCAAGACCGCCGGATCACGGTGCGTCGGCGTCGCCGGCGGCGGCGACTGCCGGAGCCCCCCTGCCAGGTACAGGCGTTCTGCAGTCATCACGGGTTTCCTCCCTCGGAGCTGAGCAGTCCACGCGCGTCGTTCAGGCGCACCGGCCCGAGCAGCAGGTTCACCGCCACGTAGACGACCGCCGCCAGCGCGCCGGTCAGGAGGACCGGAAGAGAATTCCCGACGAGGCACACCGCCGCCGCCGCCGCGACGGGCGGCGCCAATCGCACCAGGAACAACCAGGGCGTGCGATACGGTGTGCGGCCGGTCAAGCGCCACGTCGCGACCGCCAGGCCGAAGAACTCGCTCGCGACGAGAGAAGCCGCGGCGCCCTTCGCGCCGAACTGGGGGATCAACGCGACGTTCAATCCGATGTTGAGCACCAGGCTGACGATGTTGAGCCGCAGGAGGAAGACCTGGTCGTGCGCGGCGAACAGTCCCTGGCTGAGCGTGCCGGTGACCAATCGGATCGCGACGGCGACGAACAAGAGCCCCAACGTGCTACCACCGGCGGCGACGAAGTCCTCCGATCCGAGGAGCCGGACCAGCTCCGGCGCGAGCAGCACGCCCACGACCGCCAGGGGCATGGACACGAACAGCATGGCCTGGATGCTGCGCTCGGTGAACCGGGCGAAGCGCTCACGGTCGGTGGCGAAGAGGTTGGTCATCGTCGAGAGCGTCGACCAGAGGAAGACGCTGGAGATCACCGTCGCGTTGAAGGCGACCGTGTACGCGAGGTTGTAGGCGCCCGTCTCCTCCTTGGTACTCAGCACCGAGAGCAGGACGCCGTCCGAACGCCAGTACAGCGCCGCGATGATCAGGACGCCGGTCTGCGGCAGGCTCTCGCGGACGAGCTCCCAGCTCTCGCGGACCGAGAAGATCGGCCGGATGTCGACGATACGACGGGCGACGCCCCCCTGGATGACCAGCACCACTAGCGGCGGGACCAGTTGGACCACGGCGTACCAATACAGGTCGGCCCCGACGTGCACCAGCACGAAGGTCAGGCCGAAGGACAGCAGGCGGCCGACGAGATCAGACAGCGCGACCGCGCCGAAGCGGACGTCCGTCACGAACACCGGCTGCACGCAGCTGCTCAGCGTTGTGAGCACGAGGCTGCCGCTGATGATCGCGATCATCACCACGACGAGCGGATCGTCGCGGTACAGGAGCCAACCGGTGAGCGCCGCGGCCGCGCCGAGCGGAAGGCAGTAGGTCAGCGAGAATCCCGCATTGACCCGCACCAGGCGCGACAGGTCGCCCGTACCGCTCGTCACGCGGCGCACGATCACCGAGCCGATACCGAGTTCGGTGAGGCTGCTCCACAGGCCGATGAACATGATCGCGGCGGACAGCTGCCCGTAGGGTCCGGGGCCGAGCGACCGCGTTGTCAGGGCAACGGTGCCGATCGACGCGACCAGGCCAAGGATCCGAGCGACGAACTGCATACTGAACGCCCGAGCGATGCGCCCGCCCGAGGCACGCCCACGCAAGCTCAGTTCACCCTCGGCGCCGATCGCAACACCCTCGGCGCTAGTCTCGTCGGCGAGAGGGGGTTCCGATGCGAGTAGTGGTTCCGTTGGCCGGTGGCCTGTCACCGGCCGACTGGGCGGATCGCCATCGCTCCGGCGAGGTTCCCGATCGCTCACCGTACGGCCTCGATCGGATGGCGGATCACGGCATCGAGCTGCGGTTCAGCTCGACGAACCCGGCCGACGAGCCGTGGCCCGTCCGACGGCTGGCGCAGTCGGTCCGACATCGGACCGGTGGGTACGAGCTCGTCGAGGCGATGCGCGCGAAGCCGAAGGTGCCGGCAGACGCGGTCCTCGCGTACGACGAGCGCACGGGCGTACCCGCCTTGCTGAGCGGGGACATACCGGTCGCCGCCGGCGTCGGCTGGCTGACGACGCGCGCGGCCGCCGGTCGGGTGCACGGCGCGCTCGCGCGACGCGCGCTGCCCCGCGCCCGCACGGTGTGGGCGCAGTGCTCGGCGGTCCTTCCGCTCATGGCGAGCGAGTGGGGCGTGGCCCCCGAACGACTGCACTTCGTCCCCCTCGGGATCGACACGGACTTCTACTCGGAGCAACCGCAGGCCTCCGCACCGCACACCGTGATGAGCGCCGGTGAGGACCGCTTCCGCGACCACGCGACCCTGGTCCGCGGCGTGGCGGCCGTGCGGAGCCGGATCCCCGACGTCCGGCTGGAATTGGCGTCCAGCCTCCCGGTGGATGCGACCGACGGCCTCGTCACCGTGCACACCGAACGACTGAACGGCCGGATCCGCGAACTCTACGCGCGCGCCGGCATCGTGGCGATCGCGCTGCACCCGACGGTCACCGGTTCCGGCCTGACCGTCGTGCTCGAAGCGATGGCCAGCGGCCGACCCCTCGTCGTCACCGACAACCCCGGAGTCGCGGACTACGTTCAGCACGGCGAGACCGGCCTGCTGGTGCCACCCGGGGATGTCGATGCCTTCGCCGCGGCCATCGAAGTGCTCGCTCGCGACGACGACATGCGGATCGAGATGGGACGACGCGCCGCTGTCGTCGCCAGGACCCGGTTCACGAGTGAGATCATGGCGCGCCACCTGGCTGAGATGCTGCGGGCCATGTGACTTCGGTCAGTCGGGCCCGCCGCAGGCGCAGAAGCGCGGGCGGCCCCTGGACCAGGTAACGCCGCGCCAGTCGGCGCGGTTCCTGGAGAAGCCGATAGAGCCACTCGGCACCCGCGCGCTGCCACCGTTCCGGCGCCCGCACCACCATTCCGGCCATGAAGTCGGCGGCGGCGCCGAACGGAAGCAGCACCGCGGCACCGGTGTGCGGGCCCGCCTCGTCGATCCACCGTTCCTGGCGGGGCTTCCCGAGCCCGACGATCAGCACCGTCGGAGACGCCGACCGAACCTCGGCCACGATCCGTTCCGCGACGTCCCGGTCGTCGAGCTCCGCGCGCTCCGGCGCCCAGAAGCCCACCACCGCCAGCGTCGGATACTCCTCCCGCAGCACGGGGCGCAGGCGATCGTGCATCTCCGGCGTACCGCCGACGAACCCCACCCGCCAACCACGCTCTGCAGCGCGGGCGATCACCTGCGGCAACAAGTCGGCTCCGGTGACCCGGGGCCAGTCACAGCGCGCGAGCATGGCACCGCGGCGGGCGATGGGGGCCCCGTCCGCGACCGACAGCCAGTCCACGTCGCCGCCGAGGCGCCGGCCACCTGGACCGAAGTGGTGC
This sequence comes from Tsukamurella tyrosinosolvens, assembly GCF_900104775.1. Classification (NCBI taxonomy): domain Bacteria; kingdom Bacillati; phylum Actinomycetota; class Actinomycetes; order Mycobacteriales; family Tsukamurellaceae; genus Tsukamurella; species Tsukamurella tyrosinosolvens. The sequence continues at coordinate 46,212 of NZ_FNSA01000003.1, read as the reverse complement.
AGATGGTCGACGTTGACCGAGCACACACCCAGCGGGCGCGTACCGCCCTCGGCGATGCGTCGTTCGATCCGATCGAGGACGTCCGCGCCGCTCACACACACGATCGGGGAGTCATCCACGAGCAGCGCGGGGCGCGTGCTCATTCCGCCCCTCCTGCGCAGAGGGGGACGACGGGCGCCGAGGCGGACCATCGGTCGATCGCAGCGCACCTCGTCGAGCACCGGCGCGCGCACACAGGATTGGGGCTCACAAGTTCATAGTATGGTGAATCCCTAGATCGCTGTAATTGCAACCTCACATCATCTCGATCGGGTCGGCAGATACGGCCGGATCCGATGGAACGGGGTACCGATGAGCGCAGTGCACTTCCCCGGTCGACGCGCGTGACCGCCGCGCCGACCGCGCCGGAACGGACGGTGAGGAACCGCGGCGACCTGGGCGCCACGGTGGTCTTGGCTATCGTCGCCGGCGCCCTGGTCTTTCAGGCCGTCCAGGATCCGAGCATGTTCAAGTACGCCCTGGCGGGGTGTGCGATCCTCGTCGTCACCCTGGTGCATCCGCGCTGGTACATCTACCTCACGATCGTCTTCGCGTTCTTCACGTTCCCCGCCGCAGTGGCCTTCGGCCGCGATCTCGGGCTCTTCACGATCCTCCCGTACGAAGTCGCGGCGATCATCGCCCTTCTCGTGCTGCTCCGCGACCGCGTCCAGGTACGGCCGATCGACGTGATCCCCGCTCTCTGTTTCCTCGGGATGGTGGCGGCAGCCGCGTTCCACGGCCACGATGTGGGGAACGACTCCTTCCGCATCGCCCGCGAGGTGCAGTTCCTCTTCGACACCGTCCTCGGCTATTTCTACGGTCTCGTGGTCGTCCGCGCCGGCCTCGTGTCGAAGCTCGCCAAGGTGTGTGTCCCCGTGCTGTGGGGCTCCGCGGCCATGATCGCCATCGCCTCCGTGACCGGCCTCGTCCTCGAGGGACGGGCGGACGACCTGGCGAAGGAGAACGCCGCCGAATCGGGCATCCGATACATCACGAACGTCCAGATGGCCGCCACCGCGGTCCTCTGCGTCGGGGCGGCGTGCTTCCTCCTGAAGCTGCCTGGACGGCGGTTCTTCCTCTGGGCGATCCCGCCGACATTGTTCATCATCCTGATGTCGTTCAGTCGCAACACGATCATCGGACTCGCGGTCACCCTGGCGGTCTGCGTCGTGTTCGGCGGGACGCTGCGCACCCTGCCGCGCGCCGCCGCACTCGCGGCGGGCGGAACGCTGGGGATCGTCGGTGCCACCTCGGCGCTGTTGTTCCTCGGACAGGGAACTCCGGTCGGGAAATGGCTTTCCACCACCGTCGAGAGCTTCCAAGGGCGCGTTCTCGGAGGCGTTTCGGCCCAGTACCTGGCCACGGACAACTCCCTGAACGACCGGCTCGTGGAGAACTCGAATCTCATGAGCAACTTCACCAAGGAGCCGTGGTTCGGGCACGGCGCCGGGTTCGCCTACAAGTCGCACTTCGGCACGCCCCGTAACTTCGTCCCCGCGCCCGACAGCTCCTACGCCCACAACTTCTACCTGTGGTGGCTGGTCAAGGCAGGCGTCATCGGGATGGTGTTCTTCGTCGCCTTCGCCCTGATCCCCCTGTACCGGGCACTCCGTTCCCGACGCCGGCCGGCGATCGCGGCGGCCGCGATCTCCACCGCACTGATGGCGATCTCCGTCGTCGCGCCGCTGCCGCTCGATCCCGCGAACTCCCTGTTGTTCGGCATGGCCCTCGGTGCGGCCGCGGGGTACTCCGCAGTCCCCCGGACTGCCGTCCCCCCCGGGATACCGCCGGAGGCTAAGCGGCTTCCTCCGGCTCCCGACGTGCTCGCCGCGATCGGTAGCGGTCCAGCAGCCACACCACAACCAGAACGACGCCGATCGCCGCTTCGATCAGGAGGATCGCGTCGAGGGGCTGGCGGAACCTCGTCCGAGTGAAGAAGAGGGCCATGAACGGACCGTTCGCGACGAACAGTCCGACGACCAACCACTCGACGGGCTGTACCGACAGTCGCCGGTGGAGACCGAACCGGACGCTCGTCGCCGCGATCAGCACGACGAAGGCCAGTACCACGAGCGCGATCCGCGCCGTGCTGTCCGTGCCCTCGACAGCGGTCGTGGGGGCGTTGTACGGCGAGAAGTAGTTGACCGTTTTCGCCACGTAAAGGCGCAGGGCAGCGACCGGATCGCTCAGGATCCAGTCGATCGCCGACTGCCGGAGGTAGGCGTCTCGGTCCGGTTCGCTCATACCCACGGCGGCCTCGAGGTACCGGTCGATGTCCACGTCCACGCCGGAGTCACCCGTCGCCGACGGGTTGTTCCCGATCAGTAGGTTCTGCCCACCGCTCGTGCTGATCAGCACCGGCGTGCCGAACCTGACGGTGTTGAACGCGGTCCACGCGAGGACGGGCAGAGCGGCCGCCGCGCCACCGATCGCCGCGAATCGCACCCTGTTCCCCTTCTGGCGGACCAGGATCCATGCGCCGACGACCAGGGCGGTGAGCGCCATCGTCGGCACGGAGAGCACCTCGACGGCCATCAGCAGACCGACGGCCGCGCACGCCAGGACCGACAGGGGCGCACCGTCCTGTGCACGCGTCGCGAGAAGGACGAGGAGCGCGAGGCCTGCGGTCGCGAGCGCCTGCGGGTACAGCGTGGTCGCCGTGTACGCGTCGATGGGGTACAGCAGTACCGCGGGTGCCGCGAGCGCGCCGAGCGGACGACCCGAGATCCGGACGGCGGCGACGCCGGCCGCCGCCGCCGCGATCACCAGGAGGATCGCGGGCACGACCGGCAGGAGCCACGTCGGCAGCCCCACCGCCAGGAAAGCGGCAAGCAGCAGCGGCCAGGCGGGAGGCCGGTACGCCGACTCGGCGCCGTACAACCGGTACCCCTGTCCGTCGACGATCCCCTGCGCGATACCGACGTACTCCTTCTCATCGCCGTACCGCAACGGGGTACCAACGCGTATTGCATACGCGACGAGGACCAGCGCCAGGACCAGGAATCCGATCCCCGCCACGCGCTGGGACGGGCTCAGGCGTGACAACGCACTACGTCTGCTGGTCATCGGGCTCCCTCCGGCTACTATTGCAGCTGCATCATCGCAGTGTGGTCCGGCGACCCCTCCCCCGAGGGCCGCTTCGCGCTCACGCCCGGTCTCGCCGGCCCGACGACGGCCCGGCGGCGCGGCGGCGGCGAACGACTCCGCCGGTGGCGCCACGACGAGGAAGCGAGCAGATGGAGTCGAAGAAGCAGGCCGGTACCTCCGCGACGCCCGCAACCCGCGGCAGCGGAGGGCGTTCCGGCGCGAACCGCAGGCAGGTACTGGTGGGATCCGCCGCTACTCTCGCCGGAGCGACCGCCGCCGGACTGGTGGGCTACCGATTCGGCGACACGGAGGACGAGGCCTCGGTAGCCGTGGGTGATCGGCAGTTCGTCGCGGTGTCCGCGTTCGAGGGCACCACGCGCGTCGTCGACGGATGGCCCGCCCTCACCTTCGGTCCGGACTCGGAGACCAACGCCATCGCGACGGTGGGGCTTCCCGAGGGCGCAGCACTGGTCAGTGTCGACCTCGTGTGGATCGCCCCCCAGCCGGGGCCCGGTTCCGTGCGGTGGACGGCGGGCATGATCCGCGCCGAGCGCACGGTCCCGCTGGGCGAGCAGTCGAACCGCACCTGGCTCGCCGCGGTGGCCGCGGTGAAGGAGCCCGCGGGTGCCGTGATGACCACGCGGATCGGCGAGTATCCCGTCAGTCCGGACATGCCCGCTGTACGCCTGATGGTGACGCGGGAGGCCGCGGCCGCCGAGGACGACTTCCGCGGTCCGGTCCATCTCCTCGGTGTGACCATCACGGTGGTGAAGACGTCTTTTACGTGACCCCGGCAGGCGTGGCGATTCCGCCGTCGCTGCGCCTGCGCGGGGTGAACATCAATCCGAGCTTCTTCTCCGGCGTCGCCGCCGACGAGGTGTGGAGCGAGTTCTGGCGGCGTTGGGACTACGAGACCTGGATCAGACCGATGATCGATGACGCGGCGTCGATCGGGGCGAACGCGATCCGCGTGTTCGGCAACACCGCCGTCGTGTCATCGGGCGCCATCACCCTCGACGAGTACCTGCGCAGGTGGAAGCAGGTCCTCGACCACGCGACCGGCGCCGGCATGTACATACTGCCCTGCGGGGGCGACCTCTCTCACTGGGGACCGGACACGACGCGCTCCGCTGCGGAGCGCATCTACCGCGCGTGGGCCCGGGAGCTGCGGCGCTACCCCCGGGTGATCGGCATCGACGTCACCAACGAGGCGAACGACCAGAGCCGCACGCGGACCACCCTCGGCTACGACCAGCCCGAGCCGTGGCTGGACACGGTGCACCGGCTCGGCGACATCGCGCGGAGCGCATCGGGCAAGCCCGTCACCCACTCGCGGAGCGTCCGGTCCAAGTTCGAGTGGCGGAGCGGCTCCGTCGCGACCGACGCGCTCAGCGACTTCCTCAGCATCCACTGCTACTACGCACCCGCACCCGAGGACCCGGACGTCCTGCGTACGACGCCGTGGGGTGCGGGCAAGGACGTCGTCATCGGGGAGTTCGGCACGGACGCCGGCGCCCCGCGGGCGGTCTGGGAGGAGCGGTTCGCCGCCGTCGCGCGGCTCACCACCGGCTCGCCCACGCGTGTGGGCTCCTTCCTCTGGCCCACCTACGACGCGACCCCGGACGCGTCAGCCCCCTTCCACTCGCCCGGCGCCCCCCGGCCGGCGGTAGCGACGGCGTTCCGCACGCTCCCCCTCGACCGATGAAACGCGATCCCCAACGAGGTAGCACTGACATGGTTCCCCCCCTCCGCGTCCGCAACGTCCGCCGCCGGCTGTCGTGCCTGTCCCTGTGCATCGCGGCGACGGTCCTCGCCGGTTGCGGCGATGCCGCCCCGGCACCGCTGTGGAGCGGCGACTTCGAGACCGGGTCGCTGTCGGAGTTCGCCGCTCCCACCCCTGGGACGGAACGCCAACCGACACCGACGCTCGAGTCCGGCACCGTCGCCGCAGGACGCAACGCCGTCGCGTTCACGCTGGAGGGCGACCAGACGGCCACCTCGCTCCTTCCCGGGACCAACAAGACCGCCTCCCTGGCGGAGGGGGACGACCTGTGGTTCTCCTGGTACCTGCAGCTCGACCGCGACTTCCCGCAGGCCCCGGAGGGATTCCAGATCCTGTCGGAGTGGAAGAACTCGGGCCTGGGCACGGCGCCCCTCGCCTTGGTCATCGACCCGTCGGGCACGTTCAAGGCGCAGGGCGGCTTCGGCCACCCGGACGGGAATCGCGCCTCCGCCGTCGACCTGGGAACCGCCCGCCGCGGCGCATGGATCGCATGGACCTGGCACGTGGTCTTCTCCACCGATCCGCAACGAGCGCGGGTGTCGATCTGGATGGACGACCAGGAGGTCGCGAAGGACTGGCAGCCACTCGGTGGCACGCTGTACCCGGCGACGAACGCGCGGGGAGAGAATCCGAACAAGGCCGACGGTCCGTTCAGCACGTGGCGGATCGGCTACTTCCGGCCGACCGCGGTCGAGACCAAGGGCACGGTCTACTTCGACGCGCTGCGGGTGGGTACCAGCCGGGAGTCCGTGAAGCTTCCCACGCTCAACTCCCGCTGAGGTGCACACAGCCTCCGGCGCCAAGGGGGCAGCTCACAGCCTACGCAGATGCAAATATCATTCACCCTCTGTATCATGACCATGTTCCGGCGCAAAGACACATGCCGGTACCGCCCGGGCTCCGTTTCCGGGAACCCGTACCGAAAGGCCGCCAGGTGAAACTCACTGATCTGCCCCGCGTCGCTCGCGATCACTGGATCCTCGTGACGGTGACCGTGATCGTTGCTCTCGCGGTCGGCGTGGGCGCCTCCCTCGCGACGCCGCGGGAGTACCGCGCCGCGACCCAGCTGTACATCTCGGCAGGCCAGGACACGTCGGGCCAGGAGGCCTACAACGGCGTCGTCATGTCCCAGCAGCAGGTCGCGTCGTACGCGATCCTCATCGCGAGCGAGGAGACGGCCTCTCGCGCCCTGCGATCGATCGGCTCGAACGAGAATCCGGCCGAGCTGGCCAGTCGGATCACCACGTCGTACATTCCGGAGACCGTGATCCTCAACGTCTCCGTGACGGACTCGGACGCCAAGCACGCCGCCGACCTGATCAACGCGGTATCCCGATCCTTCGTCAAGTATCTCGACGAGCTCAACCAATCGTCGGCCAAGGACATCAAGGCGTCGCGCGCGACGCTGGTGCGGCAGGCTGACCCGCCCGCTGCGCCGGAGAGCAGGTACGTCGCGCGTAACGGCGCACTCGCTCTCGTGCTGGGGCTCCTCCTCGGCCTCGGCTTCGCCTACGCCCGCGAGTCGTTCCGCCGGGGGCCGAGCCCCGCCGTGCCCGCACCTTCCGCCGACGATGCACCCACCTCGCCCATCGCCGCTACCGGCGCTGAAGCGGCCGCCCGAGGCACGCCGCGCCTGGTCGCCGTCGTCGCTGCGCCCGACGAAGCCCCGTCGACCGACTCCCCGCTCGCCCGGATCACGCGCAACGTGCCCGTGGGGCCGGTCGCAATGCCGGCCCTCCGCCCAGGGGATCGTGAATCGAGCCGCGCGATGACCCGGTGGCGCGATCGAGTCGAAGAGGTGCCGGAGGAGGACGAGCTCCCCTTGCCCGTCCTCGAGGAGAAGTCATCGGACGATGCGCCCGACGAGGTCGCGAACTCCGCCGCTCCCGACACCGCCGACAGCGAAGAGACGGCGGCCGACGAGACAGGCGCCGAGAACGAGGAACGAGATCTCGGGAACGCTCGCAAGGCTTTGTGATCCTGCGCGGCGGATGCGGCATGCGCGGGGACCCGAGATCGGCCCGGCAAGGCGCCCGCCGATCGGGACCAGGACCTAGGAGTTCGCCCGGCGGATCGCTATCCTGACCGCATCGTGAACGCCCGCCCCCACCTCCGCACCCGGCTGCCCGCGCTCGTCTCCGCATGGTGGTACGACGGCCCCACCTACGACGAGCGGATCTCCTATCTCCGCAACCGCTCGCTTCTCGGCATGGTGCGCGCGGTGGTCAGCATCTGCGCGTTCCTGCTCGGGCTGATGTCGTTCGCGCTGATGCTCGGCATCGAGCCGCTGACCACACCGATCGTCGTGCGCCTGATCGTCTGCGGCGTCGTGGCCGTCGGCTGGGCGGTGCGCTGGCAGGTGGGCCCGATCCCCACGGCGCGGGAGGCGGCGATCTTCGTCGGCACGGCGATCATCGCGATCTACGCGGCCACGTCGGCCCAGACCGACCCCGTGGCCGCCGCGCTGGGGATCGCGAGCCTGGCGATGATCGCGACCTTCGGCGCGCTCATCCTCTCGACCCGGGCCTTCGTCCTGAACTCCCTGCTCGTCGCGGCCGCCATCGCCGCGTCGGCGCCGCCGGTCGCCGCGGAGCACGGCGCGCTCCTGACGACGATCGGGACGGGGATCCTCGTCGGCGCCACCATCGGCGTGCCGGCGACGATGCAGTTCGGCATGTCCTTCTCCTGGCTCGACACCGCGGAGGCGGGCACCGACCAGCTGACGGGCATCCCCAACCGCCGGGGCCTCAGCACGCGCTGGTCGACCTGGGCGATGCGCCGCATGCCGTCCGCCGCGCACGTCGGCGTCCTGGTCCTGGATCTCGACCGGTTCAAGGAGATCAACGACCGACAGGGCCACGCCGCCGGGGACGAGGTCCTCGTACGGGTCGCGCGCGTGCTGCGCGTCGAGGGCGCCGCGGACGACGCGATCGTCGCCCGGCTCGGCGGCGACGAATTCGCGCTGCTCGTCATGGGCCGGAGCACGCCCGCGTGCCTCGCCCTCGGCGAGCGCATCCGGCGCGGCGTGGCCGCGCTCCCCGGTTCCGGCGGGATCACGGTCACGGCGAGCGTCGGCGTCGGCGTGGAGGAGCACCCCGTCGTCGACGCCTCCCTGCTCGAGACGCTGCTCGCGCGGGCCGACCGGGCGATGTACACCGCGAAGCGGACCGGGGACGCGGTCGTCCTGGCCTCCTGACCCGACGGTGCCGCACCGTCGGGCCCGGGAGGCGGTCAGTCGCGGACGAGGCCCGGGAGGCGGCGGGTCATGATCTCCTCGGCGTCGCCGACGACCTTGTCGACGACGGCGGCGACGGTGTCGACCTCGTCGACGAGGCCCTGCGTCTGCCCGGCCCACCACATCCCGTCCTCCATGCGCCCCTCGGCGAGGACGTTGGCGCGGCCGCGAGCGCCGGAGGCGAGCTCGGCGACGTCGTCGAAGGTCGCGCCGGGGCGCTCGCCGATCTCGACGATCTGCTCGGAGACGGTGTTGCGCACGACGCGGGCGGTGTTGTGGAAGTTGCGGAAGACGAGCACGGTGTCGCGTTCGGAGTTGGCGACGATCTGGTCCTTGACGTTCTGGTGGATCGGGGCCTCGACGGTCGCCATGAAGCGGGTGCCCATGTTCACGGCGTCGGCGCCGAGGGCCAGCGCCGCTGCGAGGCCGCTGCCGGTCGCGATGCCGCCCGAGGCGATGACGGGAATCGTCAACTGCCGCACGGCGGCCGGGATGAGGACCAGGCCGGGCACGTCGTCCTCGCCCGGGTGGCCGGCGCATTCGAAGCCGTCGATGCTGATCACGTCGACGCCCTTGCGCTCCGCGGAGAGGGCGTGCCGCACGCTGGTGGCCTTGTGGATCACCTTGACGCCGGCGGCCTGGAAGTCGGGCAGGTGCGGCGCCGGGCTCGACCCGGCGGTCTCGACGATCGTGATCCCGGACTCGACGATCACGGCGCGGTACTCGTCGTAGGGGACGGGGTTGATCGTGGGCAGGATCGTCAGGTTCACGCCGAAGGGCTTGTCCGTGAGGTCCTGGGTGCGCTTGATCTCCGCGGCCAGCGCCTCGGGGCTCGGCTGGGTCAGCGCGGTGAGGAAGCCCAGCGCGCCGGCGTTGGCGACGGCCGAGATGAGCGGGGCGGTGCCCAGACCCGTCATGCCGCCGCAGACCACCGGGTGGTCGATGCCGAACATCTCCGTGATGCGTGTGCTGATCATGCGCGGTCGTGGTCCTCTCGGGTATGGCCTGTGAACCCTCACAGTCTGGACGAAGCGGGCCGTGGGCGCCGTGGTTCGCCGCCCCGTCGCCGCGCGGGGTCGACGGTGCCCGGGCACAACCGCGCCCGACGGTGCGAGGGGCGCACTGAGCGCGCCGCCGCCGCGGTGAGAAGCGGGGGTCAGGCCTCGGCGGCGCGAGCGGCGGGCGACGTGGCGAGGTACGCCACGGCCTGCGCGGTCGACCCGATCGAGGCGGGATCGAAGCTCGGCTTGAAGTAGAGCAGCGTGTACTTGATGACACTGCGGATCTTGGGCAGCAGGCCCTTGTGCGACGCCTTGAGGTACTCCCACCACAGCCGCGGGTACGAGTAGCTGAAGTGCGGGTCCGTGCGCAGCATGTAGCCCGACGACCGGTGCAGGGTGAGCCCGAGGAAGAAGACGATGGTGAGCATCGCCCGCACCCGGTGCAGGTAGCCGGGGTCGAAGTAGTTCGCCACGTCGTGCGCGACGGACCGGTGCTCGACCTCCTCGGCGCCGTGCCAGCGGCAGATGTCGGCCATGACGGGGTTGACGTCGTACGCGTCCCAGGAGTTGTTGAGCGCGAAGACGCCGAGGATGGCCGTGTAGTGCTCGATGCCGGCGATCAGCCAGAGCCGCTGCACCATGTCGTTGTACTGGGCGCGGTCGGAATGGTAGCGGCGCGGCGCCAGGATCTTCCGGAAGGTGTACTCCATCTGGCGCGCGAGGGGCGCGGTGTCGATGCCGCACCGCTCCAGGTACTCGGACAGCGCCCGGTCGTGCGACTCGGCGTGCATCGCCTCCTGGCCGATGAAGCCGCGCATCGTTCGCGCGAGGTCCTCGTCCTTCACGTACGGCAGCGCCTCGGTGTACACCTCGCAGAACCAGCGCTCCCCCTCGGGGAGGATGACGTGCAGGATGCTGCTGACGATGTCGCTGGCCACGGGCTGGCCGGGGATCCACTCGAGCGGGACGTTCTCCCAGTCGAACTCGACGTTCCGGGCATGGATCTCCACGCCGACGGGTTCAGCGGCCTGTGCCTTCGCGCCGGCCTTGTTGCTGAGGGACACCATGCTCGACTCCAGCCCTGTCGGATCGATTCGTACAACGATGTAGGAACTGATTCCGAAGTCTGCTGCGCCCGCGGTGATATGTCAAGCGCTGATTTCTATCACGTCGCCGGGGTGTCGGCCGTCAGGTCGGAGGAGTCGGCGAAGACCAGATCGCTGGCGGCCGTGAGCACCGCCCACCGTCGGGCGGGCTCGGCGATGCGCTCCCCGTCGTACTCGGTGGCGACGGGGGTGAAGTCGCCGAAGTCGTCGACGATGCGGCCCGCCGACTCGCGGTCCGTACCGGCGAACGCGACCACGGCCGCGCCGACCTCGATCGCAGGACCGTCGGAGGACGGGGCATCGGGCGCGGTCGCCTCAGCGGTGTCGACGGCCTCGCGGCCGGCTTCGGGATCGGGGGCGGTGGCGGTATCGGTCTTCGACCTGCGCATGGCGTTCGTGCCTTCCGTGAGGGCTGCTCGGCCCGGGTACGTGCCCGGGCCCGACGGTCCGCGGTGCTCCCCGCCGGCTGCTCGACGGATGTCGATCCTGCAGATTGCCAGTCGATGACGGCAATCATGTTCGTGATCTTCGAGGAGAAGATAAGCACACCAGCCAGGACGAGCGGAACCTCGTGCACCAGCGGTGACCGCAATTCCGCCCATTCCGCCCCGATCCGGGCCGGTCCGCCCACGGGTGTTCGCCGCACGATGCGATCGCGCAGGTCAGCGTGTGCGAGCCTTGCGGCCGGGCCGGGGTCGTGCTTCCCTGGCTGCAGCGCGGCGTGCCCGCGCCGCGGTTCCTGTTCCGTCCGGGGATCGTCCTTCACTCCCGTCAGGGCGGCCACGAGGCCGCATGTTCCGTCGCACTCCCCTCCGCCCGTGTCCCCTTCTCGGGCTCTGGCTCGTCTTCTTCGTCAACGGTGCCGTCCTGTCCAGCTGGGCGCCGCGCATCCCCGAGGTCAAGGACCGCCTGGCCCTCTCCGATCCCGCTCTGGGCACCGCCCTGTTCGGCGTCGCCGCGGGCTCGCTGCCCGCCCTGTTCCTGACGGACCGGCTGCTGCGCCGGGTCGACGGCCGCGTCGTCTGCGTGGTGTCCGCGGTCGTCTTCGCGGCGGGCCTGCCGGCGATCGCGGCGGCGACGGGGCCCGTGTCGCTGGGGCTCGTGCTCGCGGCCCTCGGCGCGGCGTCCGGCGTGCTCGACGTCGCGATGAACACCGCCGGCATCGAGTACCAACGGCGCCGGGCGGGGACGCCCGTCATCGCCCGGCTGCACGGCGGCTACAGCCTGGGCGTGTTGTCCGGGGCCGCGGGCGGGGCCGCCGCAACCGCCGGCGGCATCTCGGTCGCGGCGCACTTCGCCGCCGCAGCAGCGGGCCTCCTCGTGCTGCTCTCCGTCGCTGCGCCGCACGTCCCGCGGATCTCGGGGCTGCGGTCCGCCGCGTCGCGCACCGTCGCGCCCGACGGGATGCCCGACGGCCCGTCGGGCGCGCCCGGCGCCCGGATGTCCTCGGCGCGCACCATCACCCCCGCGGTCGCGGCGGTGGCAGTGGCGGGGCTCCTCCTCGAGGGCGTGCTCACCGACTGGTCGGCGCTGCTCGTCGCGCGGGACCGCGGCGCGGGGTTCGCCGTCGGCGCGACGGTCGTGGTCGCGTTCAGCCTCGCCATGTTCGTCTCCCGCTCGGCGGGCGACGGGATGCTCCCGCTGCTCGGCCGTCGGCGCTACCTCCTGCTCGCCGGACTCGCGGGCGGGGCCGGTACGGCCGTCGGACTCGTCGTTCCCGGCTGGTTCGCGACGTACGCGGGGGTCGTGGTCGTCGGGCTGGCCCTCGGGCCGGTCTTCCCGCTCGCGATCGACCTCGCGGCGGAGCGGTCACCCGGTTCCGTGGCGGGTGCGACCGCCGCGGTGAGTGCGGTCGGGTACCTGGCGTACCTCGGCGGGCCGCCCCTCGTGGGCCTGCTCGCGCGGCCCGTCGGCCTGCCGATGACGGTCGCGCTGGTCGGCGCGGTGGCGGGTGCCGCGCTCGCCGGGGCTGCGATCGCCCTGGCCGCGTCTCGGCGTCTTCCGGTGGGTTCGACCGAGATGGGCCATGATCGAGGGGGAGCTGTCCGGGTTGTGCACTCGCAACCGCAGCCGGACGGAACAGCGGACCGATGGAGGCGACGATGAGGGCTCGATGGATCCTGCTTCCCGTGCTGGGCGTGGCCGGGACGGCGGCGGCCCGGGCTCGCATGCTCCGCGGCGTGGCGCCCGGGCTGCGGCACCCCGCCGCGGCGGTGATCCCCTCGATCGGACCCGTCACGCTGCGGGCGGCGCGGGCGGCGCGCGGACCGTCGGGCATGCCGGCCGGGGGCGGGGTCGCCGTGCGGCGCCACGACGTCGACGGCGGGCAGGACGTCTACGTCTACACGCCCGCGGAGCCGAACGGCGCTGCGCTGCTGTGGATCCACGGCGGCGGCACGATCATCGGGGCACCCGAGATCGACCACGCGCGCTGCATCCGGATGGCGCGCGACACCGGCACCGTCGTGGTGAGCACGCGGTACCGCCTCGCTCCCGAGCACCCGTTCCCCGCCGGGCACGACGACTGCTACGCGGCGCTGCGGTGGCTGCACGACGGTGCCGCCGAGCGCGGGCTCGACCCGGCGCGGGTCGGCGTCGGCGGGGCCAGCGCGGGCGGCGGACTCGCCGCCGGGGTGGTGCAGCGCGCCGTCGACGAGGGCGTGCCCGTGGCCTTCCAGCTACTGGTCTACCCGATGCTCGACGACCGCACGACGACTCGGCCCGCCGATCGTCGCGGCGCCCTCGTCTGGACGCGGCGGTCCAACGCCTTCGCCTGGGACGCCTACCTCGGCGCGGGGCACGCGGAGCGGGACGTGCCCGCGTACGCCGCGCCCGCCCGGCGCACCGACCTCACCGGCCTGCCGCCGGCGTGGATCGGGGTGGGCGAGCTGGATCTCTTCCACGACGAGGACGTCGACTACGCGCGCCGGTTGGAGGCCGCCGGGGTGCCGGTGGAGCTCCTCGTCGAGCCCGGGATGTACCACGCCGCCGACCTTCTCGCGGCTCGCGCGGCGCCGATGCGCGCCTTCGCCCGGTCCGCGATCGGGGCCCTGCGTCGGAACCTGGCGCCGCGGGACTGACCCGCCCGGGGGTCACACCGGCTCGGCCCCGGCCGTGTAGGCGTCGCTGTCGGACGGGCCGGTGCCGGCGAGCATGATGCGGTCCGCCACCGCGTCGAGGTCCACCTCGGGCCCCGCGGACGCGGAGTGCGCGATCGTGATGACCGCCTCCACGTGCGGATCTCCGTCGGCGTAGGCGGTCACGTCGATGACGATGATGTCGGTGCTCGCCTTGACGACGTGCGAGGCGAGCCGCGCCCCGAAACTGAGCCGCTGCCCGATCCGCAGCGGACGGCGCACCGTGAACTGCTGGGCTGCGTGCACGATGCGGGACAGGTTGCACTGCGGAATCGAGCGGCTGACCAAGGCGGAGGCGGCGTCGAACATGGGCGCCGCGAGCAGCGTTGCCGGTACCGGGGTGTCGGCGGGGAGTATCCCGCGCGCCCCGTACGGGACGTGGGGATCGCGGACCGCCCGGGCGAAGCCGCGGACCACCTCGGCGCTGACTTCGTAGGCATCGTCGTACCAGATCTCCCACCCCTCGGGGCGAGTGGATTCCGGCACGTTCAGAAGGGGGATCACACGACGTTCTTAGCGCATTCCGGGCACCGTTGCACACCGATGAATTGTCGTACGACGAAATCTAATTCCGCACTGCGCGAAGGACGTTGAACTCGTCTACCGTCCTGTTCCAAGCGCCCGGTTCGTCGCGCGGAACACTGCCCGTCGCGCCCGACGGGCCGAACGATGGGAACCCTCATGACCGGTCTCGATCCGCACTTCGACGACGTCCAGGCTCACTACGACCTGTCCGACGAATTCTTCGCCCTGTTCCTGGACCCGACGCGGACCTACTCCTGCGCGTACTTCGAGCGCGACGGGATGACGCTCGAGCAAGCGCAACTCGCCAAGATCGACCTCTCCCTGGGGAAGTTGGACCTGAAGCCCGGCATGACACTGCTGGACGTCGGCTGCGGCTGGGGTACAACGATGCTGCGCGCACTCGAGAGGTACGACGTCCACGTGATCGGCCTGACTCTGTCGAAGAATCAGTACGAAACAGTCGGCCGCCGGCTGGAGGAATCACCGTCCGGGCGATCCGCGGAGGTCCGCCTCCAGGGCTGGGAGGAGTTCGACGGCCCCGTCGATGCGATCGTGAGCATCGGAGCGTTCGAGCACTTCACCCACGAGCGTCATCTGGCGTTCTTCGATCGCGCCTTCGATATCCTGCCCGCGGGCGGCAGGGCGATGATCCACACCATCATGACCCTGGGAATGGACACATTCCGGGGAGCCAGCCGTGTGACACGGGCCGACTTCGACTTCTTCCGATTCATCCGCACTGAGATCTTCCCCGGCGGGGAACTGCCCATCACCCGATATTTCCCGCTGCTCGCCGAAATGGGCGGTTTCGACGTCACTCAGGTGCAGAGTCTTCAACCGCACTACGCGAAGACCTTGGACATCTGGGCCGCGAATCTCGAGGCAGCCCGTGAGCGCGCGCTGGCGATCCATCCCGAGTCCGTCTACGACACCTACATGCGGTACCTCACCGGGTGCGCCGACGCGTTCCATCGCGGCCTGATCGACGTCCGGCAGCACACACTGGTGAAGCCGGCGCACGGCGGCAGGCACCGCTCGCTCGAGGAGGTACTGGAGATGCACCCCGAGATCGACGCCACTGCCGGCACCACCGCGGCACGCTTCATACCGTCGCGGTAGCACGCCGCGGCGGGCGAATGCCGGATCCGAATCCGCCGGCGCCCGGGGGACCGCGTCGGGTCAGCCGGCGGAACGGCGGCGGTGCGCCCTGGTGAGACGCCCCGCCAGGTAGCTCTCGACCGTGTCCGCCAGCGAGCGATCGGACGACGGTAGGGGGCGAACGCGGAACCCTCCGTCGACGCCGGCTTCGGCGCCGCGGTCGTCGACGACGGCGATCAACGGTGTGGAACGGATCAACGCCTCACCCAGTGCTATCCGCCAGATGCCGCGGACCGTCTCCGTGGCATCGTCCGCATCGAAGCCGAGATCGCGGACGCTGTCGGTGAGTTCTCGCAGGTGGCTGTCCGTGAACTCCTCGACCCCGATGCAGCCGTCCACGATCCCCGCGAGCGCCCACGACTGCGCTTCGAGGAAGCGGACGACGGCCTCCGACGTCTGCACTGCACGCTCGAACGGGTCCTGCGATTGCGGCGCGCGCCGGTAGTCGTCCAGGCCGCTGTGCCGGCTGAACAGGAAGCCGAGCAGCTCGTTCTTCGACTCGAAGTAGTAGTAGATGCCCATGGGGCTCGTTCCGAGTCGGCCGGCGAGGTAACGCATCGAGAGCTTGGCGTACCCCTCCTGCGTCACGATCTCTATCGCCATCGCGACGATCTTGTCCCGGCTCAACCGGGGTGGCCGCCCTGCGCGACCCTTCGTCTCCATACGGTGCGGTGCCTCCTGATCGGAACCATGTCACCGAGTATTCGGAGCCGAAGCCGCCGGGGATGGAATCGATTCGCGATCGGGCCGCTCAGACAGGGAGCGCGGCACCGGCGGGCGTACATCGACGACGAAAAAACCCGAGGCCGCGACTTCGCGACCTCGGGTTCCGCAGTTCCGAGAACTGTACTGTGGGCGAAGGGGGACTTGAACCCCCACGTCCCGAAGGACACTGGCACCTGAAGCCAGCGCGTCTGCCATTCCGCCACTCGCCCGAGCGACCGGAGAAGATTAACACGAGACGTCGGACGGTGTGAAATCGGATCGCGACCTGGGGCTCCTGCCTTGCCGGGGCACCGTCGTACGTGCTACCAAAGGGACAGTTGGGACCAATGGGGTTACGCTGACTTCGCCGTGCCCCGATCGCGGCTATCATCATTGGTCAGAACATGCATCACGACACGCTGAGGAAGGGGGAAGTCGTTCCATGGGAATCCTGCAGCGGTTCGAGCGCAAGCTCGAGGGCGCGGTGGGCGACGGCTTCGCCCGCGTCTTCGGCGGCAAGGTGGTCCCCCAGGAAGTGGAGGCCGCTCTCCAACGCGAGGCTGAGGATCAGCTGCAAACCCTCGGGGACGGGGCGTACCTGGTACCGAACAAGTACGTCATCGCCGTCTCCCCCACCGATCAGGAGACCTTCGAGGCGGACCGCGAGCTCGCGATCCGTGCCTTCTCGAAGCACCTCGACGAATACATCCATGACAACGGCTGGCAGACTTATGGTGACGTGGTCGTGCACTTCGAGCAGTCACCAGGCCTGCACACGGGCCAGTTCCGGGCCCGCGGCACCGTGGATCCGGATGCAGTCCCCCAGAACCTTGTACCCCAGCGACCACCTGCAGAATCAGGAGCCGATTCGATGAGCAACAATCCCGGATACGACCAGGGACGGCACGGCGGCCAATACGACCAGGGCGGCTACCAGCAGCAGCAACAGCCGGGGTACGACCAGAACTACGGTCAGCAGCAGCCCGGCTACGACCAGAACTACGGCCAGCAGAACTACCAGCAGCCCGCGTACGACCAGGGCTACCAGCAGCAGCCCGGCTACGACCAGGGCTACCAGCAGCCGGCGCAGGGTTACGACCAGGGCTACCAGCAGCCCGGGTACGACCAGAACTACGGCCAGCAGAACTACCAGCAGCCGGCCTACGACCAGGGCTACCAGCAGCAGCCCGCGTACGACCAGGGCTACGGCCAGCAGGGCTACGACCAGGGCGGCTACCAGCAGCCCGGGTACGACCAGGGCTACCAGCAGCCGCAGGGCGGATACGCCCAGCCGCAGGCGGTGACGCTGTACCTGGAGGACGGCTCCAACCGCACCTTCGCGCTGCGCGAGGGCACCAACGTCATCGGCCGCGGCCAGGACGCCCAGTTCCGCCTCCCCGACACGGGCGTCTCGCGCCGGCACGTGGAGATCCGCTGGGACGGCTACGCCGCGGTCCTCAACGACCTCGGCTCCACCAACGGCACCTCCGTCAACGACGTGCCCGTCTCCAACTGGGAGCTCGCCGACGGCGACCGGATCCGCGTCGGCCACTCCGACATCGTGGTCCGCTTCCAGTAGATTTCACTTCGGGCACGCGAAAGCAGACCCGCAGAAGCGCCCGCACACCGGGCGCCGGACGAGTGTGCGTCGAATGAGACCAGGAGGGAGGCACCGTGCAGGGACTCGTGTTGCAGTTGACCCGGGCGGGCTTCCTCCTGTTGCTGTGGCTGTGCATCTGGCTGGTCATCAGCGCGCTCCGGTCCGATGCGCGCCTGGCGTCGGGCCTGCGGCCCCGGCAGAAGGAGGCCAAGGCACCCCGTCGGGCCCTGTTCTCCCGCACCAGCAAGGTCGCGAAGTACCTCGTGGTCACCCACGGCCCGCTCGCCAACACGCGGATCACGCTCGGCCAGCAGCCGGTGCTCATCGGCCGCGCCGACGACTCGACGCTCGTCCTCAACGACGACTACGCGTCGACCAGGCACGCGCGCCTCGCCCGCGACGGTGACGACTGGTACGTCGAGGACCTCGGCTCCACCAACGGCACCTATCTGGCCCGCAACAAGGTCACCACTCCCACCCGCGTCCCGCTGGGCACTCCGGTGCGCGTGGGCAAGACAGTGATCGAGTTGCGCCCGTGAGCCTTGTCCTTCGATACGCCGCACGCTCCGACCGGGGCCTCGTCCGCAGCAACAACGAGGACTCCGTGTACGCCGGGGCCCGCCTGCTGGCGCTGGCCGACGGCATGGGCGGCCACGCCGCCGGCGAGGTCGCCTCGCAGCTGATGATCAACGCCCTCGCGCCCCTCGACGACGACGAGCCCGGCGGCGACCTCCTCGACACCCTCGAGGAGGCGATGGTCGCCGGCAACGAGACCATCGCCGAGCAGGTGGCCGAGGACCCCGAGCTCGACGGCATGGGCACGACGCTCACCGCGATCCTCTTCGCCGGCTCCAAGCTGGGCCTGATCCACGTGGGCGACTCCCGCGGCTACCTGCGGCGCGACGGCCAGCTCATCCGCATCACCAAGGACGACACCTTCGTCCAGACCCTCGTCGACGAGGGCCGGATCACCGCCGAGCAGGCGCACACCCACCCGCAGCGCTCGCTCATCATGAAGGCGCTCACCGGGCACGAGGTGGAGCCCACGCTCACCCTGCGCGAGGCGAAGGCGGGCGACGTCTATCTGCTGTGCTCCGACGGCCTCTCCGACGTGGTCAGCGACGAGACCATCGGCGAGACCCTCGAGCTGGCGACCGAGGACGTCAGCGCCGCCGCCGACCGGCTCATCGAGCTGGCGCTCAAGTCCGGCGGCCCCGACAACGTCACCGTCGTGGTGGCCCGCGTCGAGGACACCAGCTTCGGGCAGAGCCGCCCCATCGTCGGCGGCGCCGCGAACGACGACGACGAGGACTACGTCCCGCCGGCCAACACCGCCGCCGGCCGGGCCGCCGCGCTGCGCCCGCCGAAGAAGGCCCCCCGCCGCGTCGTCGCGACCGACGTCGACGAGGAGCCCGAGACCGGCTCGCGCCGCAAGTGGATCGCCCTCGGCGTGCTGCTCGTGCTGCTCGTCGGCGGTGCCATCGGCCTCATCGTCACCCGCTCCGTGGTGAACTCCAGCTACTTCGTCGCGGCCACCGATAAGGGCACCATCGCCATCTCGCACGGCGTGAAGGTCTCGATCTTCGGGCGGAAGCTGAACTCGCAGCAGGAGGTCGTCTGCATCGCGGAGACCACGGGCGCCGCGGAGCGCGCCCCGCAGGGCTGCACCCCGCTCACCGTCGACGACCTGACGCCGCGCGGCCGCGCCAACCTGGCCGGACTGCCCTACGCGAGCTCGCTCGACGACGCCCGAGAACAGGCCCGCAACCTCACCGACCGCGACAACCTCATGGAGCGGTGCGCGATCACCACGGAGATCGAGGCGCCCGCCCCGCCGGCGCAGGCCCCGCACGACCCGACCGTCCCGGCACCGTCGACCACGCCTGCGCCGCCCGCCGGCGAGACGCTCGCGCCGCCCCCGGCGCCCGTCACCAAGGTCGTGACGCAGACGTCGACGCCGGAGCGGCCCTGCCGCGGAGGCCCCTCGTGACGTCGGGCGTCATCACTCCCGGTTCGGGCATCGCGCTCGACCCGAACCGACGTTCCCGGACCTACGAGCTGGTCCTCCTCGGCGCCGCCACGGTGGTGACGGGGACCTCGCTCGCGCTGGTGGAGTGGGCGCAGGAGCAGCGGGTCACGCTCGACCTGGCGAAGTACGTGGTCGCGTTCGTCGTGCTCTACGGCGCCGCGCACTACGCGGTGCGGCGGTTCGCCCCGTACGCCGACCCGGTCATCCTGCCGGTGGTCGCGATGCTCAACGGCCTCGGCCTGGTGCTGATCCACCGCCTCGACCTGGGCAACGCGCACGCCGAGAACGGCCGCGTCACCGAGACGCAGGAGGCGAACCAGCAGATCCTGTGGACCCTGCTGGGCCTCGCGGTGCTGGTCGCGGTGCTCGCGCTGCTGCGGGACCACCGGACGCTGTCCAAGTACGCGTACACGATCGGCCTGGCCGGCGTGGTCTTCCTCGCGCTGCCGGCGCTGCTGCCGTCGAGCCTGTCGGAGATCAACGGCTCGAAGAACTGGATCAAGACGCCGCTGTTCAACATCCAGCCGAGCGAGATCAGCAAGATCCTGCTCATCATCTTCACCGCGGCCTTCCTGGTGTCCAAGCGCGACCTGTTCACCTCCGCGGGCCGCCGCATCCTGGGCATCGACCTGCCGCGCGCCCGCGACCTCGCGCCGCTGCTGCTGGTGTGGATCGTGGCGCTCGGCGTGCTCGGCTACGCCAACGACCTCGGCACGCCGCTGCTCATCTTCTTCACCGTCCTCGCGATGGTGTACATCGCCACCGAACGCATCGGATGGATCATCGTGGGCCTGAGCCTCGCGGTGATCGGCGCCGTGGCCGCCTACGAGCTGTTCCCGCACCTGCGCGTGCGCGTCGAGGTGTGGCGCGACCCGTTCGCCGCGTACGAGACCATCGGCTACCAGCCCGCGCAGGCCCTGTTCTCCCTGGCCACCGGCGGCCTCGCCGGCACGGGCTTGGGCTCCGGCCGCCCGACGATGGTGCCGTTCGCCTCGACCGACTTCATCATGGCCGCGGTCGGCGAGGAGCTGGGGCTGATCGGCCTCGCCGCCGTCCTCATGCTGTTCCTGGTGCTGATCTTCCGCGGCTTCCGCGCGAGCCTGACGGTGCGCGACAGCTTCGGCAAGCTGCTGGCCGCCGGCCTGGCCTCGACGATGGCGATCCAGCTCTTCGTCGTCGTCGGCGGCGTCACCAAGCTGATCCCGCTGACGGGCCTGACCACGCCGTTCATGAGCTACGGCGGCTCGTCGCTGCTCACGAACTACGCCCTCATCGCGCTGCTGCTGCGCATCTCCAACGCAGCCCGCGAGCCCAAGGTCGCCCGCAAGCCCGGCGCGCCGGTCCCCGACCGGCCGACCGAGATCGTGAAGCGCGTATGAACGCACCGATCCGCCGCATCTCCCTCGTCGTGGTCCTGCTCGTGGTCGCGTTGCTCGCCAACGCCACCTGGGTGCAGGTCTTCCGCGCCGACGATCTCCGCGCCGACAGCCGCAACGAGCGCGTGCTCCTCGACGAGTACGCGCGCCAGCGCGGCTCCATCCTGGCCGGCGGCCAGGTCATGGCCCAGTCGATCAAGACCGACGACCGGTACAAGTACCTGCGCACCTACCCGGAGAACATGGCGCGCGCGTACGCGCCGCTCACCGGCTACTACTCGATGATCTACAGCTCCAGCGGCCTTGAGCACGCCGAGGAGTCGGTCCTCAACGGCAGCGACGACCGGCTGTTCGGCCGGCGTGTCGTCGACCTGCTGTCCGGGCGCGACCCGAGCGGCGGCAACGTGATCACGACGATCAACCCGACGATGCAGCGCATCGCCTACGAGAAGCTGACCACGGCGTGCGGCTCGAACGGCCCGTGCCACGGCGCGGCCGTCGCGATCGAGCCGTCGACCGGCAAGATCCTCGCGATGGTCTCGACCCCCAGCTACGACCCGAATCCGCTGTCCTCGCACGACACGAGCGCGGTCAGCACGACGTGGGAGCAGCTCAAGGACGACCCGGACAAGCCGATGGACAACCGGGCGACCAGCTGGACCTACCCCCCGGGCTCGACGTTCAAGGTGATCACCACCGCCGCGGCGCTGGCCCAGGGCAAGGGCGTCGACCTGTCGACCCGGCTCACGGCCGACAAGCAGATCACGCTGCCCGGCGGCGGAAACACGACGCTGCAGAACTACGCGGGGATGACGTGCCCCGAATCCTCGGGCGGTACCGTCAGCCTGTTGCAGGCGTTCCAGTACTCGTGCAACACCGCGTTCGTGGATCTGGCCACGGCGAAGATGCAGGACGGAGGCGACGCGATCAAGGCGATGGCGAACAACTTCGGAATCAACTCGACGCCCGACCCCATCCCGCTGCGGGTCGCGCAGTCGGTGACCGGTCCGCTGTCCGACGGTGCCCAGACGGGCCAGTCGGCCATCGGCCAGCTCGACGTGGCGATGACGCCGCTGCAGAACGCGGTGATCGCGGCGACGCTCGCCAACGGCGGCGTCCGCATGCAGCCGTACCTGGTCGACTCCTTCCAGGCTCCCGACCTGACGAGTTTCGGCAGCACCAAGCCCAAGCAGCTGGGGCAGGCCATCACGCCGCAGGTCGCGGCGCAGATGCGGGAGCTGATGATCGCGTCGGAGCAGCACACGAAGGGCTCGGGCGGCCGGGTGCAGATCGCCTCGAAGACGGGCACGGCGGAACACTCCCAGGGCCAGCGCGGCGGCGAGGCGCCGCACGCGTGGTACATCGGGTACGGCCCGGTGAACGATCCGAAGGTAGCGGTGGCGGTCATCATTGAGAACGGTGGAAATCAAGGCGAGGCGGCGACCGGTGGGTCGCTCGCAGCGCCGATCGGACGAGCGGTGATTGGCGCCGCGGTGAACGGGCAGGGGAACTGATGAGTCTGCAGACCGGATCGGTGATCGCCGACCGCTACGAACTCCTCCGGCTCATCGCCACCGGTGGCATGGGCCAGGTCTGGGAGGCGATGGACACGCGGCTCGACCGCCGCGTCGCCGTCAAGGTACTCAAAGCGGAATTCTCCGAGGACCAGGAATTCCTCGCCCGCTTCCGCAACGAGGCCCGCACCACCGCCGCCCTCAACCACCCCGGCATCGCCGGCGTCTACGACTACGGCGAAACCGCCGACCAGGCCGGCGGCGCACCCCTGGCGTACCTGGTCATGGAACTGGTCAACGGCGAACCCCTCAACGCCGTCCTGAGCCGCCTCGGCCACCTGAGCCAAGCCCAGGCCCTCGACCTCCTCGAACAGACCGGCCGCGCCCTCCAAGTCGCACACACCGCCGGCCTGGTGCACCGCGACGTCAAACCCGGCAACATCCTCATCACCCCCACCGGACAGGTCAAGATCACCGACTTCGGCATCGCCAAAGCCGTCGACGCCGCACCCGTCACCAAGACCGGCATGGTCATGGGCACCGCCCAGTACATCTCCCCCGAACAGGCCTCCGGCGAGGACGCCACCGCCGCCTCCGACGTCTACTCCCTCGGCGTCGTCGGCTACGAATGCCTCGCGGGCAAGCGTCCGTTCTCGGGCGACGGTGCCATCACCGTCGCGATGAAGCACATCCGGGACCAGCCGGAGCCCCTGCCGGGCGACCTGCCGGCGCCGGTGCGCGAGCTGATCACGCTGACCCTCGGCAAGGATCCGCGGCAGCGTTACGCGAACGGCGGCGAGTTCGCCGACGCGGTCGCCGCGGTCAAGGCCGGGCAGCGTCCGCCGATGCCGCGCGGTTGGACCGGCGCCGCCCCCGCGGCGGCCGCCGCCGCGACCGGCGTCCCCGAGACGGCCGCCACGGCCATCGTGCCGCCCGCGGCCCGCCCGGGCCCGCAGCCGGTCTCCCGCAGCTCGAACCCGACGCCGCGGGCCGCTGCCCCCGCCACCTACTCGGACGGCGGCGGCTGGACCAAGGCGCAGAAGACGATTCTCGGGGTCTCGGTGGCGCTGCTGCTGCTGGCCGCGGCGATCGTCGGCGGCTACTTCATCACCCGGGACACCGGCAACGAGACGCCCCTGCCGTCGACGAGCACGTCCGACACGGGCACCGTCGCGCCGCCGCCGACGGGGACCTCCACCGCGGCCCGGCCGGTCCCGCCCCGGCCCACGACGGAGCCGCCGAAGACGGTGACCGAGACGTCGACGGTCGAGCCGACCACGACGCCCCCGCCGCCCAAGCCGACGACGACCCCTCCGCCGACCACCACGACGCCCCCGCCCACGACGACGGAGACGACGGACCCGCCGGTCACCGGGGGCGAGCCGACGACGAAGCCGCCGTGTACCGGCATCTTCGGGATCCCCCTCCCCTGCAACAACTAACGGATAACGGACAAGCAGATGACTACCCCGCCGCGTCGCATCAACGACCGCTACGACCTGGGCGAGACGCTCGGGTTCGGTGGCATGTCCGAGGTGCACCTGGCCCGGGACACGCGTCTGTCGCGCGACGTCGCGATCAAGATCCTCCGCGCCGATCTCGCCCGCGATCCGAGCTTCTACGAGCGGTTCCGGCGGGAGGCGCAGAACGCGGCGTCGCTGAACCATCCGACGATCGTGCAGGTCTACGACACCGGTGAGGCTCAGACCTCGTCGGGGCCGCTGCCGTACATCGTGATGGAGTACGTCGACGGCGAGACCCTGCGCGACGTGTTGCGGCGCGACGGGACCATCGCCCCGCAGGCGGCGATGACGTGGATGGCCGACGTCTGCGCGGCGCTGGACTTCAGCCATCGCAACGGCATCGTGCACCGCGACATGAAGCCCGCCAACGTGATGCTCACCCGTGCGGGCGAGATCAAGGTGATGGACTTCGGCATCGCGCGGGCGATGAGCGACCCGTCGGCGGGCATGACCCAGACGGCCGCCGTGATCGGCACCGCGCAGTACCTCTCGCCGGAGCAGGCCCGCG
Organism: Tsukamurella tyrosinosolvens; assembly: GCF_900104775.1. NCBI lineage: Bacteria > Bacillati > Actinomycetota > Actinomycetes > Mycobacteriales > Tsukamurellaceae > Tsukamurella > Tsukamurella tyrosinosolvens. The sequence continues at coordinate 21,886 of NZ_FNSA01000003.1, read as the reverse complement.
GCGATTCGGTGGACGCCCGCTCGGACGTCTACGCCGCCGGCTGCGTCATCTTCGAGCTGCTGACGGGGCAGCCGCCGTTCACCGGCGACTCGCCCGTCTCCGTGGCGTACCAGCACGTCCGCGAGGACCCGCCGACCCCGTCCGCGATCCTGGACACGATCCCGCCCGAGCTGGACTCCATCACGCTCAAGGCGCTGTCCAAGAACCCCGCGAACCGGTACCAGACGGCCGGCGAGATGCGGCAGGACCTCATCCGGGTGCTGGCGGGCCGCAAGCCCGAGGCGCCGATGGTGCTCTCCGACGAGGAGCGCGACGCGCTGCTCACCGAGCCGGCCAAGTCGCGGCGCCGCGCGGCCGCGCCCGTCGCCGCTGCCGCCACCGCCGGGGCGGCCACCGCCTCCGGCACCGAGCCCTCCGACGACGACCCGCCCACGGCGATCGTCGACACGACCGCCCCCGCGGACGCGCCGGCCCGGCGCCGGCACTCGACGCCCGCGAAGACCGGGGGCCGGTCGAAGCTGCTCATGCTGCTCTCGGCCGCCGTGATCGCGCTGGTGCTGATCGGTGGCACCACCTGGTACCTCCTCAACAGCCGCGGCGGCGAGCAGAACGCCACCGTGACCTCGCAGATCGGCGAGCCCGCCGCGGACGCCCAGGTGGCGCTGCAGAAGCTGGGATTCACCGTCGAGGTGCAGCGCCTGCCCGACAACGCGGTGCCCGCCGAGCACGTCATCTCGACGCTGCCCGGCCCCAACGCGAGCGTCGCCAAGGGCTCGACCGTCGTCCTGCAGGTCTCGACGGGGCCGAAGATCGCCGCGGTGCCCGATGTCGCGAACAAGCCCGAGAAGGAGGCCCGCGAGATCCTCGAGAAGGCGGGCTTCACCGTGGCCAAGGACGTCAAGAACGACCCGTCGCCGACGGTGGTGAAGGGCAACGTCATCTCCACCAACCCGGCGATCGGCACGAACACCCAGCAGAACACGCCGATCCAGCTGACCGTCAGCTCCGGCAAGGAGCAGGTGCGGGTTCCCGACGTGACGAGCACGCAGGTCGAGCAGGCCACGTCGAACCTCAAGGGCCTCGGCTTCGACGTCCGGGTCCAGCAGGTCGACAACCCGGCCGCGGCGGGCACCGTCGTGGGACAGAACCCGACCGGCGGGTCCAACGCCGACAAGGGCAGCACGGTCACGCTGCAGGTCGCCCGGGCGAAGCCGATCACCATGCCGAACGTGATCAATCAGGACCAGAACGCGGCCATCGCGGCCCTCATCCAGGCCGGCTTCTCGCGGGAGAACATCCGCACCGTGGTCGACGCCCCGTCGGGACTGTTCGACCGGGGCCGGGTCTGGCGCACCGATCCGGACGTCGGCGCCCAGGTGGACTCGTCGTCGACGGTCGTCCTGCACGTCCGTCGGTCCTGAGGCGAGGCCGGGACCCCCGGCACCGTCGTCCGACGGTCCGCGGTGCTCAGGCGAGCGCGGCGGCGACCTCCTGCTCGAGCTCGGCGACGCGGGCCTCGGCGACCTCGTAACCGCACACGGCGAGCCAGTTCGCGAGCATGCGGTGGCCGCCCTGCGTGAGCACGGACTCGGGGTGGAACTGCACGCCGTGGATCGGCAGCTCGCGGTGCTGGAAGCCCATCACCACGCCGGAGCCGGTGCGTCCGGTGATCTCCAGCTCGTCGGGGATCGTGGGCTCGAGCACCGTCAGCGAGTGGTAGCGGGTCGCGGTGAAGGGGTCGGGCAGGCCGGCGAGCACGCCGTGGCCGTTGTGGTGCACCAGCGAGGTCTTGCCGTGCAGCAGCTCGGGCGCGCGGTCGACCGTCGCGCCGAAGACCGCGCCGATGGCCTGGTGCCCGAGGCACACGCCGAGGAGCGGGGAGCCGGCCGCGCGCGCGGCCTCGACCATCGGCATCGTCTGCCCCGCGCGCTGCGGCGTACCGGGGCCGGGGCTGAGCAGCACGCCGTCGTACTGCGAGGCGGCCGCGGCCGGATCGTCCAGTCGCGGATCGTCGTTGCGCCACACGTCCGCCTCCACGCCCAGCTGGCCGAGGTACTGGACCAGGTTGAACACGAAGCTGTCATAGTTGTCGACGACGAGGATCCGCACGGCGTCCAGCCTAGCGGGGTGGGGTGCCGCGGGTACATCCGATAACCTGGCAGGTGAACAGCACCCTGGTAGAAGGAAGCCATGCCGAAGTCGAAGGTCCGTAAGAAGACCGATTACACGATCAACACCGCCACGGATTCGCGCACGCCGGTCAAGGTGAGCGCCCCGTCGGGCCGGTGGTTCGTGGTCGCGTTCCTGGCGCTCATGCTCGCCGGGCTGGCCTGGCTGCTCGTCTACTACGTCGGCGCGGACCCCAACGGCATGGGCGCCCCCGGCAAGCCGCTGGAATGGATGGCGAACCTCGAGGCGTGGAACTTCGCCATCGGTTTCGGCCTGATGATCACCGGTCTGTTGATGACGATGTGGTGGAAGTAGCTCTGACCATCGAAATCACACCGATGTCATTCATCCCCAGCTGTGGATAATCCTGTGGATAACTGGAGCGCCCCGCGCGGCGTGGGCGTCGTCCTACTCGTCGCGGGAGTCCTCCTCGGCGCCGCGGCCATCGGCTTCCAGGCGATCAAGGACCCCGTCGGCATGGTGCTCGTCGGGATCGGCGTGCTCGCCCTGATCTACCTCGGGGCGCAGGTGCTGGTGCTGCGCCCGCGCCTGTCCGCCGACGCTGCGGGCGTCGTCTACCGCGGCGCCTTCGGCCGAAAGGTCTTCCCGTGGGACGGCCTGGAGATCAAGCGCACGACCACGCGGCACTGGGGCCGCGAGTCGGTGCTGCTCGAGCTCACCCGCGGCGACGATCTGCTGTTCCTCGGCCGCTGGGAGCTCGGCGAGGCGCCGACGCTCGTGGCCCAGCAGCTCGAGGCCCTGCGACCCGCCTAGGTCAGTAGCGGCGGGCCGTGACGAAGCCGCGGATGCCGGCCACGCGCACGGGCACGCCGGAGGTCACGGCCTCGACCACCTGGCCGTTGCCGACGTACAGCGCGGCGTGGCCGCCGCCGTTGGTGATCACCACGTCGCCGGGGCGGAGCTCCGCCTGCGAGACGGGAGTGCCGGCGCTCATCAGCGAGTAGCTGCTGCGCGGCACGCTGACGCCGGCCTGGTTCATGGCCCAGGAGACGAGGCCCGAGCAGTCGAAGGAGCTGGGTCCGGCGGCGCCGTAGGAGTACGGCATGCCGACGCGGGTGAGCGCGGCCTGGACGACCGACGAGCGGTCCGGCCCGGCGATCCGAGCGGCCTGCCCGACGGGTGCCTGCGGGGCGGGCGCGGGGGCGGCCTGCGCCACGGCGGGTGCGGCGACGATTCCGATCACGGCGGCTGCGGCACCGAGGGCCGCGCGCATCGTGCCGCGGCGGGTGCTGCGGCCGGTCATGGTCTTCGTACTGTCGCTGGACACTTTCGTCGTACTCCCGACTCCGTGGAGCGGCGTGTCGGTCACGCCTCGGTCTCCACAAGATCACGGCAACGTTACGAAGGCCGGACGACGGGTGTCCATCTCAGAGGGCCCGATGTGCCGTGAAGATGCTCACCGACCTGCGTCGATGGAGACGGGGCTCACACGAATCCTTGTCCCATCGGCAATTCCGTGCAGATTCTGATCCACACTGATGGAGCAGTTAGGCGAAGTAAATTCACTCGGGAGGTGCGGTGCGACAGCCCCAGGAGACACGAAAGCCCGGCCGGATGACCCGGCCGGGCACACGTGCGGAGGGAGCGGCTACTCCTCGACGGTGATGGAGTTGATGGTGACCTCCTTGACCGGGCGGTCCGCACGGTCGGTCTGCGTGCCGCCGATGGCGTCGACCACCTTGCGGCTGGCCTCGTCCTCGACCTCACCGAAGATCGTGTGGCGGTTGTTCAGGTGCGGCGTCTTGCCGACGGTGATGAAGAACTGCGAGCCGTTCGTCGCCGGACGACCGATGTTCGCCATGGCCAGGATGTACGGGTGGTCGAAGCGCAGCTCCGGGTGGAACTCGTCGACGAAGTCGTAGCCCGGGCCGCCGGTGCCGGTGCCGGTCGGGTCGCCGCCCTGGATCATGAAGCCGTCGATGACGCGGTGGAAGATCGAGCCGTCGTAGAACGGGCCCGAGTCGCCGCCCGAGGCGTTCGTGGTCGTGTATTCCTTGGTGCCCTGGGCGAGTCCGAGGAAGTTCGCCACGGTCACGGGAGCGTGATTGCCGAACAGCGCGATACGGATGTCGCCTTCGGAGGTGTGCAGGGTCACGTGGGCGGTAGCGTTGGAGTTGGTCACACCGCCATTCTGCCATTCTCTGCACGTGCAATCCCGTGAAGATCGGATAAGAATCGGCGGTGGAACGATGCACTCTCGTCCGCTGAAAGGATCACGCCACCGATGGCCACCACCCCTCTGCTCGACGACGCCCCCGTGACCGACGCCGCCCCGGCACCGTCGGCCCCCTCGAACGTGCAGCGCCTCGTCTCCGGCCTCGGCCAGAGCATCGTCGGCCCCGCCAACATCCTCCGCGCGCTGTCGGGCCTAGGCCTCTCCCTCGCGGGCAAGGTGCTCGCCGGGGTCTACGGGCTGGTCCGGTCGTGGATCGCGCCCGCCGAGGTGGATCCGGAGCAGGCGATCACGCTCTCCGACGGTGCGCCGTCCCGCCCGGCCTGGCGCAAGCCCCTGCTGATCAGCGCGGTCGTCGCGCTGGTGCTGGCCGTGGGCGGCGTCGCCTTCAAGCTCCTGCGCACCCCGAAGGCGCCGCCCGTCGCCGCCGAGCCGCCCCGCGTGCGCCCGGCCAGCGGCGCCACCGGCGACAGCGCCCCCGTCGCGGAGCTGGAACAGGCGGAGGAGATCGAGGAGGACGCGGCGGTCGAGTCGCCCGCCGAGGAGGATCCCCGCAAGAAGGGCGAGTAGCCCTACCCGCGCCAGCCCGCGGGCTGGTGCGCCTGGATGGCGAGCAGCGACCAGGCCAGCGCGATCACGAAGAACAGGCCGTCGAGGCCGCCGCTGCCCCCGCGGTAGTGGACGGTGGCCGAGACGATGATCGAGATCAGCGCGGCCACCCAGCACAGAGCGCAGCGGCGGTTCATACCCCCAGGGTATGCCGCCGCTGCGTCGTCTCCCACCCGAGCTTCGGTGCGTGTCGGCGACGACACGCCGCCGGTCCGCCGCAGTCTTCCACCGAACCTCGGTCAGGCGGTGGCGGGCTCCAGCCCGGAGCCGCTGCGGACCGTCAAGCGCTGCAGCAGCTCCGCGCCGACCAGCCCGATCGCGCCCCACAGGACCGCCTGCGCGTGGAACGAGTAGGTCCGGAACCAGTACAGGTCGTCGGGATCGAAGCCCTCCGGTGTCGCGACCGTCGCCGGCAGCACCAGGCAGGCCACGACGAGACCGACGAGCACCACCGCCCCGCCGGCCAGGGCCGCGCCGTACGCCCCGAGCCGCGGCACCGCCGCGAGCCCGATCACCCAGGCGGCCGCCACCAGCGCGAGGCAGATCGCGACCATGAGCAGGTACGCGCCGGTGCGTTCGCGGATCGTCTCCGGGTCGCCCACGACGGGCGGGTTCGGCGGGTACTTCAGGTACGGCAGCGCGTAGACGCCGGCGAAGAGCGAACCGGCCACGGCCAGCGCGACGGCCCGCGGCGTCCACTGCGCCAGCTTCGGCGCCGCGACGCAGTAGGCCACCCCGAACAGGGCGCCCATCGCGATGCCGAACAGGATGAGGCCGGCGCCCAGCCCGACGTTCTGCTGGACGGCGCGGGTGAACAGCTCCGGCTCGTCCATCACCATGCCGGGGTGGGCGGCGCGCTCCGCGGCATTGCGGGCCTCCTCGAAGTCGATGGCCCGGCCGATGATCGGCTCCACCATGATCCGCCCGAAGACGAACGCGAGCAGTCCTCCGATCGCCCCGGCGAGTGCGCCGCGGGCGATGACGTGCTTCTCCATGTCTCCCCCGATCAGTGGCAGGGGAAGCCCAGGAAGTGCCGGGCGTCGTGGAAGAACTCGTGCACGTGCATGTCGTTCCCGAACACCGACACGGCGCCCTGGTCGATGCCGATGAAGTAGTAGGCCAGCACGGCCAGGATCAGGGTGGCGCTGAGCCAGATGGCCCTGCGGGAGACGTGCAGGGAGAGGTCCCCGGCGTGTGCGGTGGTGGATGCGTTCGCCATGCGCGGCGCTCCTTCGTCCGGGGTTTCGCGCCCGGGTAGGTGATTCGACGGTGCCCGGTCGCCCGGGCGTGCCGGTGCGGGTCTGGCTTCACAGTGGCGCGACCGCTCCCCGAGGGATTCCGCATCCGGCCCGCGAAGTGTAACCCCGCGGGCCGTCGACCGCGCTCAGACCGGCATGAGCCTGCCGAGCAGGTCGGAGAGGGTGACCACCGCGAGCACCCCGTCGCGCTCGACGACGGCGAGGTGCGTGCGCGACTCCCGCATGGTCCCGAGCGCGGCGTAGGCCGGCTCGGCGGCGTCGAGGACGAGCACCGGGCGCATCAACGCCCGGGCGATCGCGCCGGGTGCGGCCGCGAGGCTGTCCCGCACGTGCACCACGCCGGCGACGGCGGCACCGTCGTCGACGAGCAGCCGCAGGTGCCCCGTCCGGTCCGCGACGGCCCGGATCACGTCGGGTGCCGCTGTGCCGGGCACCGTCGACGGCGCGACGTCCCATCGGGCGATCTCGCCGACGGTGAGCGCCTCGAGCTCGAGGGCACTGGTCAGGTGGCCGGACTGCTGCTCGTCGAGCGCCCCGACGGTGGCCGAATGCTCGACGAGGTGCCGCAGCGCGGCCGGGTCCTGCCCGGTCTCGACCTCGTTGACCGGGGTCACCCCCACGCGTCGCAGGCACGCGTTCGCGGCCTCGTTGAGCACGATGAGCAGCGGCCGGAAGACCGTCATGAAGGCGCGCATCGGCAGCGCCAACAGGATCGCCGAGCGCTCGGGGTGGGCGATGGCCCACGACTTGGGCGCCATCTCCCCCACCACCAGGTGCAGGAAGGTCACGATCAGCAGGGCGAGTGCGAAGCCGCCGACGTCGGCGATCCACCCGGGCATGCCCGTCGCCGCGAGCAGCGGCGTGAGCCACCCGTCGACGGCGGGCTTGGTGATCGCGCCGAGCGCGAGCGTGCACACGGTGATGCCCAGCTGCGAGCCCGCGAGCAGCAGCGACAGCTCCGACGAGCTGCGCAGCGCGGCGCGGGCGGAAGCGCTGTGCGCGGCCTCGTCCTCGAGCCGGTGCCGGCGGGCGGCGATGAGGGAGAACTCCACGGCCACGAAGAAGGCGCTGGCCGCGATCAGCAAAGCGGTGATCGCCACGACCGTCCAGGGGCTACTCATCGTCGGCCTCCGTCCCGTCAGTGGTTTGCAGGCTCAGGTGCACGGCCGCCGGTACCCGTCGTTCGACGGTGCGGACCTCGGCCCGGAGCGCACGCCGGGCGGACCCGGGCGCAGCCGCGGGGTCCGGGGTCAGCGGCAGGTCCGCGACGTCGCCGGGGCGGGGCAGCGTGCCTAGCCGCGCGGTGACGGCGCCGCCGAGGGTCTCCGCGTCGCCGGGATCGAGGTCCACGTCGAGCAGCCGCTCGACCTCGTCGAGGTGCACGTCGCCGCGCACCAGCCAGCCGTCGCCCTCGGGTACGGCGGGTGCCGGGTCGGTGCCGTCGTGCTCGTCGTCGATCTCGCCGACGAGCTCCTCGGCGATGTCCTCGACGGTGACCACGCCGTCGAAGCCGCCGTACTCGTCGATGACGAGGGCCATCTCCTGGCCCGCGTCCTGCAACCGCGCGACGACGGCGGGCAGCGGCATGGACCCGGGCACGATCACGGCGGGCCGGCAGCGGGAGCGGGCGGTCCCCGAGGGGTCGCCGAGCAGGTCGTGGAGCGTGATGACGCAGATCAGGTCGTCCGCGGTCGCACCGATCACCGGGTACCGCGTGTGGCCCTCGGCCATCCGGTCGAGCACGGCGGCCGCGGCCTCGTCGGCGGCAACCACGTCGACCCGCGAGCGCGGGATCATCGCGTGCTCGGCGGTGTGGCCGGGGAAGTCGAGGATCCGGTCGAGCAGCGTCGACAGCTCCTGCGGCAGCTCGCCGGCGTCGCGCGAGGCGGCGACGATGTGCTCGAGGTCCCGGGGGGTCGCGGAGTGCTCCACGTCGTGCACGGGCTCGATCCGCACGGCGCGCAGCAGCAGGTTCGAGGCCTGGTCGAAGAAGCGGATGAGCCAGCCGAAGGCGCGCAGGTACAGCGTGGTGGACAGGGCGAGCCGGCGCGCGACGGGCTCGGGCCGGGCGATGGCGAGGTTCTTCGGGAACAGCTCGCCGAAGACCATCTGCGCGACCGTCGAGAGGCCGACCGCGAGGACCGCACCGATGCCGATGCCGACGGCGGTGGGAACGCCCACGCCGCCGAGGAGGGTGCCGACGCCCTGCCCGATCAGGGGCTCGGCGACGTAGCCGACGAGCAGGCCGGTGACGGTGATGCCGAGCTGGGCGCCGGAGAGCATGAAGGAGGTGCGGCGGGTGACCTGCAGCGCTCGGGCGGAGGCCTCGTCGCCCGCTGCGGCGCGCGCCGTGAGCCGCGACCGGTCCACGGCCATGTACGCGAACTCCTGGGCCACGAAGTAGCCCGTGAAGGCGGTGATCACGAGCACGACGACGACGCCGGCCAGGATCGTGAGGAGGGTGATCACGCGGCGACCCCTCGGTGGGGCGCGGGTTCAGCGGTTCCGGGTCTTCGTCGTTTGCGCGAGGCGCGTCTCATCGATTCTCTCTGTGTCGGGCCCGCCGCGTCGCGGGTCACTGAGTAAAGAGTAGGTCAAGATCGCCGATCTGGCATCGTCGCAGGTCGCATACGACGAAGGCGGCCCCCCGGGAGACCGGAAACCGCCTGTGATCGCATGCGAAGTGTTTGTGGAGCCTAGGAGATTCGATATCTCTAGGAGCCTCCTGACTGTCCACGACGTGGCTGACGGGTCTCATCGTGGCTGTTGTGGCCCTGTGGCGGACGGATTATCTGCATGTTCTCCTCGACGGGCTTCTTGTTTGGCCGGCGGCCGGGTTCCCAGTTCGAGGAGTCGGCTTCGGAGCGCCTCGTTCTCGGTGTGTAGTTGCTCGAGCTGTTCGGTCAGTTCGCGGTTGCGGTCGATCGCGGTTGCGAGCTTGGTGCGGAGGGATTCGGCACTGGCTGCCCTGGAGCGTTCTATTCCGGCGGTGGCGGTGCCGCGCTTCGCGTCGATATCCTGCCGGAGCTGGGTTTGCTTGTAGAGGAAGCTGGTTGAGACGTCGGCGGCTCTGGCGACAGCGACGAAGGTGACGGGTTGTCCGGTGTTGTGCAGCCGGGTGATGGCTCGACGTGCGCGGGCGGTCGCGCTGGTTGTGCGGGCGGCGGCGGCCGCGGTGAGGCGTGCAGTGCGGTGATCGCGGTCGCCATTGCTCACCTGGATTCCTGCGTGTCTGAGTCGATTTCGTCGATGAGCCTGGTGACCTTGTCGAGCATGGTCTTGTTCAGGTCCGCTGCCTGGCGGTCGCCGTTGTCTTGTGCTTGGGCGGCGAGCTGTCTGAGCTGGTCGCGGTGGGTGATGTGTGCGCCGAGGAAGGTGCGGCCGCCGGGGTCGTGGAAGGAGCAGTCGATGCAGGGGTTCGGGCGGAACTCGCAGCGCTGCGTCGCGGGGAGCGTGCAGAACCCGTTGGGCAGTGCGGTGGTGAAGCGGGCGCGCAGGCGCTCGACGGTGGCGTCGACGCCCTTGTCGGGGTTGGTGTCCCAGAATTCGCGGGCTTTGCGGGCGAGGGTGTCGTCGGTAATGCGAGCGTAGGTCGCGGTCATGGTGTCGCTGTGGTGGCCGAGGAAGTCGCGCACTTCCGGTTGGGTCCATCCGTTGTTGAGCAGGTGCATTCCGATGGTGTGGCGGAAGCGGTGGACGTCGCCTCCGGAGATCTTCTCGCCGGTGGCGACGGACGTGGTGATGCCGTGCTCGCGGAACAGTGCGGCGAGGCGGTGTCGTAGCCCGCTGGTGGACCAGGGCTGGGTGCGGCCGGCGATGGCGCTGGACCGGGCGCCAGGGAAGAGGTGCTCGGCGTCGGGGCCGTAGGTGTCGCGGACGCGGGTCTGCTGGTCGCGGATGATCTCGGCGAGGCTTTCGGGGACTGGAAGCCGCCGCCAGGCGCTGGTTTTGGTCATCCAGTATTCGATCCAGTGGCCCTGCTCACTGTGTTGGAGGCAGTCGATCGGGAGGGCGACGAGTTCGGATATGCGGCACCCCGCCCATCGTGTGGTGGCGATCATCGCCCGGAGGGTGGGGTCGGTGGCCGGGTTGTCGACGATCAGGGTGTCGATGCGTTCGATGACATCGGGTGGAAAGGGCCTCGGTCGGCGGGTCTTGCGGTGGACGTTCTCGCCGCGGCGCAGGAAGATCGCTGATCCCAGGTCGTCGACGAGTCCGCAGTCGCGCAGTGTTTCGAGCAGGTAGGCCGCGGTGTTCGCGAGCTGGGGGCTTGCCTTGGTGTCGGGGCGGCGCGTCCATTCGAGGTAGTCCAGGAACGCCGTCCGAGTGACCGCAGACGGTTCGGGAACGGTTCCGTCGAGCGTGAGGAACTGGGCGAGCTGGCGGGTGGCGCGCAGCCACTGGGTGAGCGTTCCCCAGGACATGCGGGAGGTAGACAACTGTTGGCGGGCCAGGCTTTTGACGGCCTCTTTGAGCCAGGGCACCGGGATGGTGGCCCAGTCGACAGCGGTTCGTGTCGCCCCGGCTTGGGTGGCGTCGAGGACGAACTCGAATCCGTCGCGCCACCGCCAGTGATCCGCGGCCCATGGGTCGGGGTCGGTGGCCCCGTGAAGGAGTCGGAAGAACCTCCGGATGTAGGGAGCGCAGAGGGAGTCGAAGTTGGTGTAAGGCCAGTGCTGCCTGCACAGCAGCAGCCAGTCGTCGACGGGGCGTTCGGTCAGGGAGCTGGTGATACGCCCGTGCGCGACCTCGATGAGGACGATCAGGGCGCGGCGCAGGCCGGCGTTGGGGGTCCAGTCGCCGCGGCCGATCTTGGTTGCGGCGACGAACCGGACTTCGTCGGCGGCCGCCGCTGGGATGCGGCGGAAGTCGACGACCTGCGTGGTGGCGGGCCGTCCACGGGGCACGCCGACGGGCAGAGCGCTGGTGGTGGCCCAGGCGTCAAAGTCGGCGGGCTGTCCAGCGCGGAACCACTGGAAGTAGTGGGCATAGCACAGCCCCGAGGTGGCGGCTGCGCGTCCACCGGGGCCGCCGAGCCAGTACCGCTCGCCGTCGCAGTCGGAGACGGCGCACGGGTCGGTGGCGGCGCGGCGGCGGTCGCCGGCGATGTCGACGACCGGCCACGTCGATGCGCACCAAGGCCCGTCCGGCACCTGCAGAGCGGGGACGCCGCGGGGCCCGGACCGGGCGCGCTCGCCGTTACCGCGCGCCATCGCCGTCTCCCTTCAGTCGGTACTGCTGCGGTTCTCGCCAGACCAGATGCTCGGTGGTGCGGAGCTTTTCGGCGAGGTCGTCGCTGGCGAGGTGAATGTAGACGTCGGCGCTGGCCGAATGGGATTGGCCGAGGCGGGCAGCGATCTCGGCCGCGGTCCATCCGGCTTTGGCCAGGGCGGTGGCGTGGGTGTGGCGGAGCATGTGCGGGTTGAGGTCGTCGATCCCGGCGGCGGCGCCGATCCGTTCGATGAGCTGGTAGGCGTTGGAGTAGGTCATCGGACCACCGACGGGTGGGCGTGAGAGGTTGACGAACACGTAATCGCTGTCGACGTGGGCGATCTCACCGAGCAGGTACGCGGCATACAGGTCGAAGAACCGCCGCGGAGCCTCGACGATGAATTGGGTCTTCTGCTTTGATAGCGCCCCGTTGGCGTTGTCGTCACGCCGGCGGATCATCACCTGCCTGCGCATCGGGTTCAAGTCGCCGTGGCGCAGGCCGAGCGCTTGGCCTACCCGCAGGCCCAGGTCGTACTGCGCCGACAGCAGCAGTCGGTCACGGGTGGTCGACGCCGCGGCGAGCAGCTTGGCGAAGTCGGTCTCGAAGTCGATGACCTGCACGGTCTCTGCCGACTGCCGGTCGGGCCGGGCCAGGCGGGAGACTTCGCGCGGACGGCGGTGTTCGAGGTGCGCAAGGAAGCTGTGCGCGCGCCGCGGCAGCTTCGACGGGTTGCGGGTCAGTACCAGATCCTGCGGTCCCCGGCCCTCGACGCGGTGGAACTCGTAAAACTCCCGCACCGCGGCGCTGACCGCTTTCACCGTGCCGGGTGCACGGCCCCCGCACCGCGACGGCAGCGGCGGCAGTCCAGCGGTGAGAACGGCGACGAAGTCACAAAGCTGCCGGAAATCCAGCTCATCCCAAACGATTCCCCGCGCAGCCAGCCAACGATAGAACTGACTCAGGTGCCGCGCGTACGAGCGGACGGTGTTCTGAGAACGTCCGATCGCCCGCTGCCAATGCAGGAACTGCTCGATCTCGAGCACCGGCAAACCCTGTTGGTCGACGACGGTCCACGACCGGACCCCGTGGACCGTGACCGGGGCGGCCCTCATCGCTGGTCCTCGAGGCCGTCGGCGCGGCGCGGCCGGCGGGTCGTGATGTCAGTGCGCCGACGCTGCTGTTCGTCACGCACATCGATGACCACGTCATCGGCGATCGCGGCGTCGGCGATCGACGCAGCGGGCAGCCGCCCGGGCAGCCAGCGCACGTCCCGCTTGCGCCACGCGGCGTACCTCTGCTGCACCTGGTCCATCGGGATCTCGAACCGTTCCCACTGCACCCCGGGGGCGCTGACCCAGATCCGCCGCACGTGCGAATCGGTCGCCGCGTCGTAGTCCCAGGTCAGCTCGCAGTGCGTGGGATCGCCCACCAGCTGCAGAGTCTGCGAGTCCTGCTTGATGAAGGCCTTGCGCCGAGTGTTGGTGCCCTCCATCTCCTTGTGATGGATCGCCAGGTAAGTACGGCCGTGACTACTCACCTCGGACCACTGATACGGCCGCTTGACCAGGTGCCCGGGCGGGTGCATCCCCTGGGTGCTCAGCCACACGTTGGTGCCGGCGGAGACAAACGCCGCAACGTGACTACCCCGCAGCAGCGGCTGCAGCACCGTCCGCAAGTGCGCCGGCTGCCCCGCGGTCAGCGTGTTCCAGTGATCGACCGCGGCCAGCAGCAGCGCGCCGACGCCGATCGTCACCGGGCGCAGGATCCGCTGCGCCTCCTTCCGAGAAACCGCTCCCGCGTCGAGCGGGTTGATGTCGTCGTCCATGAGTGCCGTCACGATCTGTCTCCCATCGATGTAATTACTTGCATGGAATCTTGCCTAACGTGGTACAGTTCTCAGCAAGACAACACGCCGTGACCTGCAGAATTGGCCAAACCGTCTCGCCTCGCTCTCGCGAGCGAGACGGACGTCACATCAGTCACTTGCGTTTCGGATGGAGATAACCGCGTCGGGCAGAAAGTCGCAGTTCACACGGTGTTTCTGCGCAGATTTCGGCTGTTACCGCGATAGCGTGGAACGCAGGGATCGATCGAGGATATGGAGGCGATCTGGGTGACGGCACTCTTCTCGCAGGCCGAGGCGAACCCGGTGATGGTTGCGCTGACACGACTGGCGCACGGCTGGTCGAAGAAGCGGCTCGCTGAGGAGGCCGGGATCTCCGGATCGCACGTCACCCGGGTCGAGGCTGGCGCTCTGCCGCTGGCAGGTAAGGCGCTCGACGATTACGCCCGGGCGTTGCAATGCCCGGTCGAGGCGCTGTGCGTCGCGTTCGAGCGCTCACCTGCGCAGGGCACGCACTTCCGCGCCAACGCCACCACAGCGGAGTGGAAACGTGACCGCGTCTGGGCGCGCGCCAACCTGGTCGCGATGCGGCTAGGCCGGGTCGTCGCCCACACCGATCTCGATCCGGAACTGGCGCTGCCCGATCTCGACCCCGGGGACTACGCCGCCGATCTCGGCGAAATCACGGTCGCGCAAGTCCTGCGCCGGCTCTGGCGCATCGCCGGCCCCATCCGGTCGATGACCGAACTGCTGGAAGCGGCCGGGGTCTTCGTCGTCGTCGAGGACTTCCACGACCGCGAGATCGACGCGGTCACCCTACGCGCCACCGCGCATCACCCGCACCTGGTGTACGTCAACGCCGCACTACCGCCGGACCGGATGCGCATGACCCTCGCGCACGAACTCGGGCACCTGGTGATGGATGCGATGACCCTGGTCAGCCCCACCGAAACCGAGCGACGGGCAAATGTCTTCGCCGCCGAGTTCCTCGCCCCGGTCGACGACATCGGCCCGGCGCTGGACCGGGTCTCGACCCGGACCGTGCACGAGCTCGACGAGCTGCGCCTGGACTGGGGCGTGAGCGAGTCCTCGCTCGTTGTCCGAGCACGCGAGCGCGGCGTGCTCTCCGACCGGCAGTACCGGGCGATGTTCCGACTACTCAACGAAACCGGCCGGATGTACGGCACCCGGCCCGGTGTCCCGACCGAGACACCCGAGCTCGCCCGCGATGTTCTCGCCCAGCTCGCCACCGACGGATACAGCACCACCGAGCTCGACGCCCTGACACTGCTCACCGCCGAGAACCGCACCAGCCTGTTCGGCGCACCCGAGGGTGCCACCGCCGGCAGCCGTCACCTGACCGTCGTCTAACAGCGCGGGGGACGCCAGGGATGTCACGGTGGGGCTGGAACAGCAAGGACGCGGTCAAAGACCACCACTGGCGCGTCCCGCACGGGTCGAACAAGGCAGTGCAGGCCAAAGAGCAGGACGACGCCGCAGGCGGCCGCCACAACCGTGCCATCCGCACCGCACCGAACGCGCTGGGGCGGGTGGTCCTCCGGTGCCAGTACCGGCGCCTGTACGCGGAGCTGCGGTGGACCGATGCGACGAGGAAGCACGCCGAGTACCTCGGCGAGATGACCTGGCACAGCCGCGCCGACAACCTCGCCGCCGCCTGGCGCGAAGCACACGCCCGCGGTCTTACGACCAAGTCCTGCGACCGTCATCCAGTTATTTAATCTGTCGATCTTACGGTGTGCGTTATCAGATAGCGAGCTGGGTGTGGGGCCGACGGGCCGCGTGCCGACCGTTATGTTTCGTCGTCATGCGGGCGCAGTGGATTCGGGTCACCCGTGTTTGCCTGGCCACCAGCTCGCTGGTCCGGCCAGGGTGGCGATTGCGGGTACGACGATCGTTCGGACGACGAAGGTGTCGAGGAGTAGTCCGACACCGATGATGAGGCCGACCTGGGTCATGATGGCGATCGAGCCGACCATCAGTCCGAACATGCTTGCCGCGAAGATGAGGCCGGCGGAGGTGATGACGGAGCCGGTGTTGGTGACGGTTCGTAGGACTCCGATGCGAATGCTGCGGTGGGATTCCTCACGCAGCCTGGAGATCAACAGCATGTTGTAGTCGGCGCCGACGGCGACGAGCACGATGAACGCGAGAAGCGGTACAGGCCAGGCAATCTCGGTGCGAAGGATGCATTGGAAGATCACCACCCCCACGCCGAGGGCTGCAGCGTAGTTCAGGATAACGGTTCCCAGCAGGTAAAGCGGTGCAATGAGCGCTCGGAGTAGTGCGATCAGGATGATGCCGACGATGATGAGGGTGGCCAGGGCGAGTAGCCGGAAATCGTGGCTGAGCAGGCGTTGCAGGTCGGCGTTGATGGCGGGGAATCCCGCTAGCGACACCGATGCGTTCTGCAGGGCGGTGTTGGGTCTCGCTGTCTGGGCTGCGGTGGTGATGGCGTTGGTGAGTTCAATCGCCTGGCTGCTGTAGGGATCGGCGTCGGTTTGGATGGCATAGCGCACTGTCCGCCCGTCTGGAGAGACGAATTGTGCAGCAACGTCGGAAAACTTTTGGTTGACGAACGCGTCAGGCGGTAGGTAGAAACCCGTGGCGGCGTCCGAGCCGCGGGTTTCGCGGGCGGTGGTCTGTAGTTGCGCGGCAAGGGTGGCCATCCCGGCGAACTGTTGCAGGTTGCTGTCGACGAGTGCGGCGACTCCCCCGGCAATCGCGCGGGAGCCAGCAGCGAGTTGACTCACCCCGTTCTGAAGCTGGGCGAGTTGTGCGGGAGGTCGCGCGCGGTGACAGCACCCAGCGTTGTGTCCAATGTGTCCACTGCGGCGGTGAGTTGCGCGGTGATGGTGGTGATGGGTGTGCCGAGGTTGCCCAGTTGCCCGGAGAGAGCGCCGATTTGGAGGAGGAAGTTGGAATCCCGCAGTGTGCCCAGGGTCCGGAGTTGCTGTTGGACGGCGGCGCACTGAGGGATCGGGGCGCACCAGGGAGCGTTGTCGAGCAAGGGCCGCACGGCGGTCACGAGACTCAAGGCGTCGGATGCCTGCCTTGCCGCGGTGGCCAATTGCGGTGCCTGCCCAATGAGTTGGTCGAGTGCGGGTGCGGTTGTGCGGAGTTGACCGAGCAGTGGTCGGTATTGCTGGATCTGTTGTCCCGCGGTCGTGGCCTGGTCGAGAATTCGCAACAGCGGTGTCAGGTTGGCGCGGATCTGGCTGTCGAGCGTGGCAAGGCCGGTCGCGAGTTGGTCGGCGCCATCTCGAAGTTGGAACAGGTCGCCAGTGCGTGATCGGCCGTCACTGACTGCCGCGGCGAGTCGGTCACCGATCTGTCCGTTCTGCCACGACAGCTGGGCTTGTTCGAGGCGGCTGCCGGTGGGTCGGGTCACGCCGACAACCCGGGTCACTCCCGGGACTTGCGCGACGCGTGATGCCAGGTCGTCGAGGTCAGCCAGCCCTTTCGCGGTACGCATGTCGTTCGGGGATTGGATCACGAGGAATTCCGGGACGGTAGTGTTGGTCGGGAAGTGCCGGTCGAGCAGTGCGTAACCTCGTTACTGTCAGTGGTGGCGGGTTGTCCGCTGCGGTCGTCGTAGGTGATGGTGATGCCCAACGCCACTGCGCCGAGGGCGAGCAGAGCGACGAGTGTCATAGCCAGTAGCGAGGCGGGGCGCCGTACGACGAGTACCGCGATGCGGTTCCAGTAGCGCCGCGTCAGGTCCGCGCGGGGTGCACCCCACCCGAGGTGGGAGGCGGCGTGCAGGACCGGCGGTAGCAGGGTGACCGTGGCGAGGAACCCGATGACGATCGCGATCGCACATGCCGGCCCGAGAGTGGAGAAGACGCTCAGTTTTCCGAACACCATCGCCAGGAACGCCAGGGCGACGGTTGCGGCGGAGGCGAGGATGACGCGCCCGATCGTAGCGGTGGCGTCGATGAGCGCAGGTGCGTGCTCGGCGCCCGACCGTAATCGCTCGTGGTAGCGGCTGATGAAGAAGACCGTGTAGTCGACGCCGGCACCGAGCAGGATCACCGTCATGAACGCGACGGTGAACTGTGAAACGGGCATTCCGAACTCGCCCAACGCTGACACCACACCGCGACCCACCCCGAGGCTGATCCCGATCACCAGCAGGGGTACGAGCGCGGTGAACAGCGACCGGTAGACCACCAGCAGGATGAACGCGATCAGCAGAACCGTGGCCATGGTGATCACCACAAGGTCCTTTTCGGCCGTGACGATCTGATCGCTGAAGGTGGCGGTGGGCCCGGTGACGTGTACGGTTGTACCGGTGCCGGAGAACGAATGATAGGCGAGGTCGCGCACGGAATCCAAGGCGCGAGTCGCGGCGGGGCCGCCCAGCGTTCCGGTCAGCCCCACCGGCAGGTACCAGGCCGTCCCGTCGCGGCTCACCGCCTGCGACGCCGTCGTCGGATCCCCCACCAGGTCACGGACGGAAGCGACATCGGCGGTGGCGCCACGAAGTTTCTGAACAAGCTCGTCGTAGCGTACGCGCACCGTCGGGGTGAGGCCGCCACGGTTCTCCATGGCGATGAAAACCGTTGTCTTGGCGCCTTTCTCCCCGAACGCCGTACCCATCCGGTCGAAAGCCTGAAATGACGGCACTCCCGCAGGGATCGGATCGACCGATTGTTGGCGCACGACTGTCTCGAGCTGCGGGAACGCCAGCGCCAGCACCACACCCACCGCGAGCCACGCGCCGACGACGACAACCTTGTGCGCTAGCGCGTACCGAGCCACCCGCGCAAGCGTGGCGCTGTATTCCGCGCGTTCTGACCGCGCGCCAGCCGATCGCCGGTGCACCACCATCAACACCACTCCTGCCGAAACGGAACTACCTGGATCGGTACGCTACATGATGTAGCGAAAAGCGGTGGCGCGGTCGCTCGTCTTCGGACTCGGCGTGGACCGTGCGAGCGGTCAGGGCATGCGGCGATGCGCCGTCAGGAAGTCGTCGACGATGCGGCGGCGGTCATCGGCGTCGACGGCCCGGATGCCGGTGATTTTGGCGAAGATCAGCGGTCCGACGAGCTGGGTGATGGCCAGGGTCAGGTCGAAATCGTCGAGCTCGTCGACGGCACTGGCACTGGTGAGCAATCGGTCGAACGGTTCGCGGTAGTGATCGACCACCCGCGCACGCAGTGGGGCCAGGGCGTTGCTCTGCTCGCCGGCCCGTTCGGGCACCATCGCCAACCACGCGACCGTGGTGACCTGCAGCGGCGCCTGTTCGATGACGTCCGCCTGACGATCCATCAACCGGATCAAGTCCTCGCGCACCGACCCCGAGAGTTCGTGGCGATCGGCCTGGGGCAGCAAACGCTCGAAGGCAGCGGCGACCAGGTCGGTGGTACTGCCAAAGTGCCGGTAGAGGGTTGTGCGGGCAACCCTGGACAAGCTGGTGACCGCCTCGACGGTGACAGCCTCCACTCCCCCTCTGCGCAGCAACACCGCCGTGGCGTCGAGTAGACGGTTCCTGGAACGAACCCGCCGCGGATCGACGTCGTCGAGGCCATCGATGCTCACCGCTACCCGCATTCTTCTCGCTGTTGGTCCACGTATGTGGCATCCTGCCAACGATACCGTCAGTAGCGGTCCGCTACCGGCACGAGCATCGATTCGAGGACTGTGATGTCAGCACCCAGCAGACTGCCCGCGCACTCCCCATCGTGCATGGGCTGCGGGCCGGAAAATGCCAGCGGCCTGCAGCTCGAGGTCTACCGCGACGAGGACCGAGTCTTTGCAGATCACTCCTTCACCGAAAAGCATTCCGGTGGACCAGGTCTGGCGCATGGAGGGGCCATCTCGGCCGCGTGCGACGACATCATGGGATTTACGCTGTGGATCGCCGGCACCCCGGCCGTCACGCGCACGTTGACGGTCAAGTACCGCCGACCGGTACCCCTCCACGTACCAGTACGCCTCACGGCGTGGATCGACGAGGACGCCGATCACACCCTGCACATCGGGGCGAGCGGGACCGTGGAGGGCGAGACCTACTTTTCCGCCACTAGCGAGTTCGTGAAAGTCGATCTCACGCACTTCGCGCGCTACGCCGACACCTCCACGGTAGACAGCTTTTTCGTCAATTTCCTCCGCGCGGACTGACCTGCTCAGATGCCCGGCGCTGCCCGCTGATTCGACGGTGCGCGGCGGAACTGAGTCGGGGAGCACCCGACCCACCGTGTAAATGCATGGGAGAAACTGGCGACCTCGGAGTACCCCAGTTCTGCGGCTATCTCGCCGACACTGATGCCGGGATCCAGCAGTCGCGCGGTGGCTCGTTCTTGGGCGAACTGCTGCCGCAGGCGACGCAGGGTGGTGCCCTCGGCGTGCAGGCGTCGCTTGAGTGTGCTCACCGATGTCGCCAGCTCCGCCGCGATACGAGCGCCGTCAGCGCGCGCAGGGTCAGCATCGAACTGTGCGCGGACCAGCTGCGTGTAGGAATTGGGCCTGCGCTGTTCGTAGACGCGTCGAAGCTCGGCGATACCGATCCGGTAGGCCACGGGGTCGGAGAAGCGGCACACGTCGTAGAGCACGGCAGCCGGTATATGCACGAACGCCGCGCGCGCGTCGAAAAGGATCCGATGCCGATCTCACCCACGACGATCAGGTCTGCCGGCGCCTGGCATGTCAGATGAAGCTCCACGGAGGGGACGGCACCGGCGAGCATGTCCACCAACCGCAGGACAGCCAGACCACCGTAGGTGACGGCGAGACAATCGGTGCCGGGGCTATCTGTGCGCCCGGCCAGAGCGATCGTCAGTCCAGAGTCTCCGTGCTGGAACTCGGTGCTCAGCGCGGTCGATATCAGGGGCAAGAACCGAAGCAGTTGAACAACTTCGAGGACGGAACCCGCACTGACCAGCGGCAAACTGAGGGGGCCGAAAGAGGTCAGCTGGGCGTGCTCGGCGAACGCCACGCCCAACCGGAATCCCTGCTGGGCGTCCATCGCCGGATACACCTCGTGAAACCCCGGACAGGCACTTGGCCCTGTCGCGCAATGACGACCGCGAGATCGACGCCCTCGCGGGCCATGATGCGTCCGAACGCTCGCGTCTCCGCCGCGCCCAGGGCACCGCTGTCGAGGAGCTGCGCGAACGCTAGCGGCGGTATCCCCAACTCGACAAGGCTCACATGAGCCAATTTAACAAGACATCGCGACGTCCGAGCCTGGATCAAGCACATCTGCCGCGTGCACACTCACCTCTACGACCCACGAACAAGGAGGTGGCCATGGCCACGATCACTTACGTGACCCACGACGGCGAGGACTACCCCGCGCCGGTGACGCCCGGCAGGTCACTGATGCAGATTGCAGTCGACGAGGCGATACCGGGGATCGATGGCGACTGTGGCGGTGAGGCGGCATGCGGAACGTGCCACGTCGTCGTCGACAGCGCGTGGATCGACACCGTCGGACACAGCACAGACGTCGAAGAAGGCATGTTGAGTATGCACCCCGAACGTGAGGCCAACTCGCGACTGGCCTGCCAGATGACCGCCAACAACGAGTGGGACGGTCTGACGTTCGCCTTCCCGAGTTCCAGTTGTGAACGTCTAAAGCGAAAGAGCAACATCTATGAGCATCTCAACTGCCCTCGCCGACAAAGCGCAGTCCATGATCCCGATCGATCTACAAATCCGTGGCGCCCACGTCTATGACAAGGCCCGCCGGATCGTCACCCGAACCGACGGCAAAAAGATCTTCACCGAGACCCCCATCCCGCCTGTCGAGGAAGTCGAACTCACCGACATCGATCTGAGCAACCCATTCCTCTACCGACAGGGCAGGTGGCGGTCCTACTTCGAGCGTGCGCAATGAGGCGCCCGTTCACTTCCAGCCCCGCAGTCCCTTCGGGCCGTTCTGGTCGGTCACTCGACATGCCGACATCATCGCTGTCGACAAGAACCACGACGCGTTCTCCGCCGAACCGTTCATCATCATCGGTCGGCCGCCCCGCTTCATGGACATCGCGATGTTCATCGCCATGGACCGCCGCGGCACGACAAGCAGCGCGCCGCCGTCCAGGGAGTCGTCGCACCGAAGAACCTGCGCGAGATGGAGGGCCTCATCCGGTCGCGCGTCCGGGAAGTCCTCGACGAGCTACCGCTCGACGAACCGTTCGACTGGGTCCAGACCGTGTCGGTCGAACTGACCGCGCGGATGCTCGCGACATTGCTCGACTACCCCTACGAGCAGCGCCACAAACTCGTCCAGTGGTCGGATCTGGCCACGTCGATGGAGCAGGCCAACGGCGGACCATCAGACAACGACAAAGTTTTCCGCGAGATGGTCGCGATGGCACAGGGCTTGAGTGCGCTATGGCGAGACAAGGCCGCGCGGACCGCGGCAGGCGAGGAGCCTGGTTTCGACCTCATCACCATGCTGCAGAGCAACGAGGACACCAAAGACCTTCTCGACGACAGCCCCATGGAGTTCCTCGGAACCTCGTGCTGCTGATCGTCGGCGGCAACGACACCACCCGCAACTCGATGAGCGGCGGAGTGCTGGCTCTCAACGAGTATCCCGACCAGTTCGAGAAACTCAAAGCCAATCC